>NZ_JAJHJB010000019.1:0-102892 GCF_020819555.1 Pelosinus baikalensis | reverse complement strand
CCGCACATCTGGCTTATTTTAACCTTACTTACATTGTTTAGTTTTCAAGGAACACGTTGCCGCTTGTGGCGACTCACTTATAATATCATAAATAATTCATACATGTCAATACTTTTTATTTATCTTTTTTATATTTTTATTGTTTTTAATTAAATACATTGTAATGCTAGTAATTGGCTTACAATGCTGTAATGTTTTTTCATTATATGCAATTATAAATCGGGAAGCAAACAAACCTTGTTGCTTCCCCACAGTTAGGCAACAAACAACTTAAACAAAATAAGTAATATTACCCCTGGAAGTCCTAGAAACCCTGCCACTAATGCCGTAATTGGATTAATTGCAATTGTAAATCCTATATGCAGCCCCACAAAATTCAATGCCCACAACATGGCACCACCAATTAAACCATTATATATCAAGCGAAAAATTAATTTGATAGGCATTAAGAACATTCGCCCCACAACATATAATAGAATAATGCCAAAAACATATGCCAGAATTACATTAAATTCTCCAAATCCACCAAGCATAGCACACCCTCCCCCTCTTACTGTTTCTTTTCACACGTCTTAAACTCTTTACTAACACCTTATTATAACTTATAATCCCACTCTCTTCTATCTCTCGTTCTCACCTTTCTTCTAATATATATTTGTAATACAATATATTGTCATTCTGGTCCAAGTATGATAAAGAAGAGGTGATTTTACTTTCCCTTCACGAAGAAGGACCAGAGTGAAGACTCTGGTCTTTTTAAGAATGAATTTTTATTGTTTTTTGTACTCATCACTATCAGCAACAGTATAAGGAGAGCGTACAATACCTTCTTGACGAGCTTTTTTTAATAGGTATACATATTTCTTTTCAGCTGCCTGCATTAAATAAACAGCATGGTCAACCAAATCTTGATCAGAAACACTATTATAATAATGCTGGGCATTTAACCATTCTTGCCTGGCTTCTTCCACCACAATGGATAAAGAGGGCAAGGGTTTGGCATCCAAATTTTCGTTACCATAAATATAATCTTGTATTTTCTGTAATGCTTCTATTATATTCATAATTCCCCTCCTGTCTTACGGTTATTTTTACCAAAAACAGGAGTATTTAAACATTACATTTCTCGGCGATTTTCCATAGCCTTGGACAAAGTCACTTCATCAGCATACTCCAAATCGCCACCTACTGGCAATCCATGAGCAATTCGGGTGACTTTTATCCCTAGAGGTTTTAATAGCCTCGCAATATACATTGCTGTAGCCTCACCTTCTACATCCGGATTGGTTGCCATAATCACTTCTTGGATCTCTCCCTCTCCAATACGTGTTAGCAATTCCTTTATTCTAATATCATTAGGTCCAACCCCTTCTAAAGGAGATAACTGTCCATGCAATACATGATACCTGCCGCGATATTCTCGCGTACGTTCCACAGCAGCTACATCCCGCGGTTCTTCCATCACGCACACGATGCTGACGTCCCGTCCAGCATCCCGACAAATAGAACAAGGATTACAATCTGTTAAATTAAAACAAACATCACAATAACCAATTTTCTCTTTGGCCTCTATAATCGCCTGAGCTAAGCTTTCTGCTCGAGATTTATCCATCTCTAAAACATGATACGCTAAACGTGCAGCTGATTTAGAACCGATTCCCGGCAGTGCGCGAAACTGCTCTATCAATTTCGCCAATGGTGCTATATATTGCATCGTTTAAAATAAACCAGAAGGCAGATTCATACCACCAGTGAGTTTTCCCATTTCTTGAGCCATCATATCGTCGACTTTTTTAATAGCCTCATTGACGGCTGCTGTCACCAAGTCTTCCAGCATCTCCATGTCTTCTGCATCCACTACGCTGGGATCAATTTTCAAAGATTGAATTTGTTTTTCACCAGTAATAACTACTTTTATTGCGCCGCCACCTGCGGTAGCTTCCAAGGTACGCGTTTTAAGTTCTTCTTGCATTTTACTCATTTCACCTTGCAGCTTTTGCATTTTCTTCATCATACCAGCCATGTTTCCCATATTCCCAAACATATCTTAATCCCCCTTGTATTCTTCTTTTTTTATAACCTTACCACCAAACATATGTATAGCCTGACGCAAAGCCGGGTGAACTTCTTCTTCCAGCGGCGGTGCAGTCGTGACCGGCTTCTCCTTAGGCGGTAGAGCAGCTGCCTTTGGGGCTACCGCTGCACTTCCCAGTATACAACAAAGTTGCACTGTTTTTCCACAAAATTGGGTTAATACTTTTTCTATCATAATTCGATAATCTTCTTTTTCAGTACGTTCCTTAGGAAAAGCAGCTGCAAACTGCACAATAGCCTGTTTATCATCCAAGCTTATCAATTTCCCTTGAGAAACACAGGCATGTACAGAACGCTTACCACTTGCCACCAATTCTTTAAGGACATTGTCCCAAATCTCTTTTACATCGCTTGATGACGAGCTGCTACTCACAACGGGTTCTGTCTGTGGTTGCTCATGGGATATTTCCTGCTTTACCTCAACTTTTTCTATCGACTTTGGACTCACGGGTTGAACAACAACCGGCTTTACCGGGGTAGGGGGACGCACAGTTTCTACTTGTTTTATAATTGGGGGCTCTATTCGTGGGAAGGACTGCCCCGATACTTTCTCTTCTAATATTGCTATTCGTTCCAGCAAGTTCGCCATATCTGCTTGTGCTGAACGACGGCAAAGGGACAACAGGGTCATCTCTGCTGTAATTCGAGGCTCAGGCGCCCATTTTGCATCATTGGCACCTTCATTTAATATCTTGATCATATCAATTAATTCATCATGCTTAAACTGTTCTCCATGCTTGGCTAATACATTTCGATCATCTCCATATAATTCAATGCTATCAATATCAGGAGCAGCTTTGAATAGCATGATACTTCTCATATATAAAGCCACTTCTAAGAGTATCTGACGTACTTCTTTACCTAGTGCAATTAATTCTCCTAATGCCATCAATACCGCTTTAAAATCACGTTCCGCCAACGCTTCGGTAATACTCCATACCCACTCATGGCCGATAAGACCTAATAATTGTCGAACCTTCTCTGCAGTAATTATCCCATTTTCCATGGTAGTACATTGGTCAAGAATACTTAGAGCATCCCGAAGCCCTCCATCTGCATGAGAAGCAATCAACTTTAATGCATCTGGTGCTACATTTAGCCCTTCGTGCTGAACAACTGCAGTTAAGCGACCTTCTATTGCTTCAGCATCGATACGTCTAAAATCATAACGTTGACAACGCGAATGAATTGTCGCTGGAATTTTATGCGCTTCCGTCGTGGCCAGAATAAACACTACATGGGCAGGCGGTTCTTCTAATGTCTTTAATAGTGCATTAAACGCCTCAGTTGTTAACATATGTACTTCATCGATGATATATACCTTATACCGACCATCTACAGGCGCAAACTTAACAGTCTCCCGAAGTTCGCGAATTTCATCAATCCCCCGATTAGAGGCAGCATCAATTTCAAATACATCCATAGAGGTTCCAGTATTAATCGACTGACAATTTAAGCACACATTACAAGGCTCAGGTGTCGGACCATGTATGCAATTCAAAGATTTCGCCAAAATCTTGGCAGTACTTGTTTTTCCTGTACCTCGTGGTCCCGAAAATAAATAAGCATGGGCAATTTTCCCCGATACAATTGCATTTTTCAAAGTAACACTAATATGCTTTTGTCCTACTAGATTTTCAAAATCCTGTGGGCGCCACTGGCGGTACAACGCAACATAAGCCATCTACCCAACACCTCCTTACAACATTTATGGTATTCTACACGAAAGTAGCTTTCCCTTTTTCTTTGATGAGCAAACTACAGTTAGGCTCGCTTTTCTATCGTTGTAAAGTCAAGAGCGGCTAACACTCTGATCATTTCTTCCATAGAATACACTAAGAAGCAACCAGAAATCTGGTTGCTTCTTAGGTTGCATTCATCATTTTAGCGTCGGGCCACAACAAAAGTCAGGCAACCTCACGGCACATAAAAATTATCACTTACCGCTGCTTCCTTCCGGATCTGACGGGGTTCATGAGTTCCCATTGCGTAAGACCCAACTTTTGCTGTGGCCCCACTCTAAAATAAATAAATGGCTAAAATATTAAATTTTACGCCAACAACTATCAGTACTTACTGACATCCCTATTAAAATTTTATGGCGGAGAGAGAGGGATTCGAACCCTCGGTACAGTTTCCCGTACACACGCTTTCCAGGCGTGCTCCTTCAACCGCTCGGACATCTCTCCAAGGTGTTTACACCAGTCAAATTTATATTACTTGACTGCAAGAAATATAATATCATTTCTCAACAATATTGTCAACAAGAATATGTAAGGATTAAAATCCCAATGGATGGTATTACTCTTAGTAGTGTATTGTAGACCCCTAGGAGCCTACTATACACTATTTTTACAAAGAGAATTCAACTCATTTTACTCAGCCTTCATTTTTTCCAATTACGTTGAATTTCAGCTATTTCTTCATATTCCTTTTGCAGGTTCCAGTATATTCTTTCATAAATACCAAAGAGTTTCTGGTAAATTTCTTTATTGTCTTCATTAGGATTGTACGTTTCTTTTATTGTAATAAACTTTTCCACTTCTTTAAGGTCACCAATTATGCCTAAAGCATACATACCCAAAACTGCAGCACCAAAAGCTGATCCTTCTGGTTCTCCGGGAACATGAATGGTTCGGCCAAAAACATCTGCCATGATCTGAACCCATACTTTTGAACGAGTAAAGCTACCCCCAACCCGGATTTCATTTACTGCTCCTGCAACTTCTTCTAAGGATTTAAAAATACTAAACATCCCATAAATAATTCCTTCTAGCGTTGCTCGAATCAAGTGGCGTTTACCATGATTAAGGTTAAGACCAAATAATACTCCTCGAGAATTGGCATTGTAATAAGGTGCCCGTTCTCCAGAGAAATGAGGCAACATAATTAAACCCTCACAACCCGCAGGCTTTTGCTCTGCATAGCGACCTAAAATTTCATAAGTATCAAGCCCTAAATTTGCAGCAACACGCTGTTCTGTTGTCGCAAATTTATCCCGAGCCCACCGAAATGCTACACCACCGTTGCTAAGTGCACCACCTAAAACCCAGGTATCACCAGCTAAATTATAGCACCAGGTGCGTTGTTTTTCATCAGCCTGTGGTTTGTTAGTGATCATCCGTACAGCACCACTAGTACCAATCATAGCTGTAACTTGACCAGGATTGACAGCACCTGAACCTAAGGTAGATAAAACCCCATCACTAGCGCCCAAAATGATAGCAGTATCTGGTGCTAAACCTAGCATAGCAGCAATCTCCGGTTTGATACTCCTTTCAATATGAGTGGTAGGCAGTATCTCTGATAATTTATCTGCTGTAATTCCTACCATATCAAGTAAGTCTTTATCCCACGTGCGAGCATGAATATTGTAAACAGCCGTAGCAGATGCAATGGATTCATCTACCAGATATTTGCCTAGTAAGTGATGACAGATATATTCTTTAATTCCAATAAACTTAACCGCACGAGAAAAAATCTCCGCTCTTTCATTTTTTAACCAAATCATTTTAAACAAAGGATACATAGGATGAATTGGGCAACCCGTTTTAAAATATATAGAGTCGGCATCATGAGATGCTTTTATTTTTTCAATGTAGTCCTGCCCACGGGAATCAGCCCATGTTTGCATACGATCTAGAGGATGACCAGCAGCATCTACAGGAATCATGCTATGCATAACAGAACTAAAACATACTCCTGCAATATCATGGGGAGCTAATCTTGCCTCAGCGATAACTTCTTTTAATACGACTAACACCCCTTGCAATATCTCTTCTGCATCTTGTTCAGCCCAGGCAGCTTGTGGTGTATATAATGGATATTCTACAGATTTACTGCCAACCGTCGTACCATCTTGCTGATATATAACGGCTCGGCAACCGGTTGTGCCAATATCTACACCAATAATCTTTTGTGTATTCATATTAACAACCTCCCCTTTTATAACACATTTATCTTCTATATAGTAGTAGTAGAAAGAAATGATCCAAACTAATGGTTTGATCATTTCTTTCTTGTTCATGTACAATCACTTAAAGAGTAACACAAGCAATCAATCTTGCCTTTTTATACTTTAGAAAACCACGAGCAGTAGTACCCTTTTCCAAATAAATATCAGCAAAAGTTGACAGCAGCATTAAAAATACGGGAAAAAGAATCGTAATGATCGTAATGCCAAACCCAGGTAACTCCTCATCAGTACGACCAATTTTTACGTATTTGTCATGCTTTGAGGCGGCGCAATTTTTATCTTTTTACTAATAAACGTAGCAAAAACAGGCCCAGCTAAGATAGCCGTTGGCAAACCAACAATAAAAGCAACAAACATCATTGCCCAATGCACATTTTTCTCACCAAAGCGATTAATCAGCGTACGTGCTACCCGTTCAGCAGCACCCGATTCTTCCATTAACTTACCAAGCATGGTTCCCAAGCCTAATACAATTGCAATGAATCTTAATGTATTACCCAGACCAGCCTGGATAGATGCAACGATTTTATCAAGAAGCATTCCCGTAGATAATCCAACGAAAAAGGAAACAATCATCAAGGATATAAATACCTTTAGCTGATAATTTCATATATGGGACCACTACTATAATGGGAAAATTCAAACTTCTATAAAAAGGCTTGATTCATCTCTTAAGTCCACCGAATCTTAGTCATATAGCTGCCGGACTTAGTCCTTCGCGGGCCCTCATTTTTAACTTGATAGAAGAAGTGGGCCACGAGGTAGACATCAGATAATATATCTTCTGAAATTCATTATCTGAATTTATGTAATTGTTGAAAAATATTTTCACTTATTATAATATACTCTTTTTTGGGGAAAGGCAATATCTCAAAAAAAATTCTGCAAGTTTTTATTAAAAGAATTACTATACCAAATAGCAAACTTGCATGGTTTTAAGGTGTCTGATACAATATTGATACATAAAAATCCAATTTTCTCTTCTCACAAAGGTTGGAGGTTAAGAAATGGAAAGAACGGAAAGCACCTTGAATTCATGCTTACCGCGTATACGCAGTGGTTTTAATGATTTAACTAAGACCGAACAAAAAACTGCAACTTATATTCTGGAAAATCCTTCTGAAGTCATACATATGACCATCACGGAATTAGCGGAAGCTGCGAAGAATGCAGAAGCAACTGTTTTTCGTCTTTGCAAAAAATTAGGTTTTTCGGGGTACCAAGAATTGAAGATTGCCCTTGCCGGGGATTTATATACTCCCTTAGAATCCGTCTATAAAGAAGTTGATCCTACCGATTCCATCAGAAATATGACTAACAAGATTTTCTTAGGCATAAATGAAGGTCTGCAAGATACCCTTAAGATCATTGACGAAGAAGCAATTGAAAATGCGATCCAAGCGATCACCAACACACGTCGGATTGATGTTTACGGCTCAGGCGGATCGGCAGTAATCGCTTCCGACATTGAGCACCGTTTTATGCGCTTTGGTATTTCCGTAAGGGCTTACTCTGACCCACATCTACAAATCGCATCAGCCACTTTGCTCCAACCTGGTGATTTAGTTATTGCGGTATCTCATACTGGCGCTAATCGTGATATACTAGATGCTGTTGCTATGGCAAAAAGCAATCATGTTACCACCATTGCAATTACTAGTTATATACGATCACCTCTCAGCCAATTGGCCGATATTTCACTTCATGGTATGGGCAGAGAAATCAATTACCGTTCAGAAGCTATGGCCTCACGCTTAATTCACCTGGCCATTGTCGATGTTTTATACATTGGATCGCTTCTCCGCCAACAGGATACAATCATCGAAAATATGAACAAGGTACGTAAGTCAATTGCCAAACGTAAAATATAATACAGCATTCTCAGCCGATCTAGGAAAAGCTTCGACTTGTAAAAAGAAGTTGCAGACCAGAGTGGCAATAAGATAAAAGGAACCATAAAGAGTCATTTGCAAGCGAAATTATTTTTTTTATCTTTGCTACTAACTATCTAAGCTGAAATCAATAGTATCTATTCCAATCATCAATAATTATGAAAAATCTCCAATTCATCTCATTGCTAAAGATGGATTGGAGGTTTTCGTCTTTTTTGCATACGATGCAATTTTAAAATTGGTATATCCATTATAAGTCTGTCAGAAAAGAGTAGCTGAAGATATGCCTGCTACTCTTTGATGTGAGAAATATATGCCTGATCAGCATGAACTTGCGAATAACTTGGAGGTATTTCTTCAAAATCGACGATGAAAAGTTCAGGCGTTTTTATTAGATCAAGTTCAACAATTCGATCGATGTCCTGCTCATCTTGACTGGACGTAATGCGGACAACTGGCGTAGTTTTATTCTTTAGATCAACACCAAGAATTACACCACTTTGCTGATTGTTTAGCCGCACCGTCTTTCCAATCGGATAGATGGCAACATTCTGGTTAAACTTGTCAACAATGACCGGATTAAAATACTCTCCTGCAGCTTTACTTAAAATCGCAGCTGCATAATACACAGGCGTCGGCAGGCGATGTGGCATCCCCACGATCAAACGCTCATAGACATCAGCAATACTAATAATTTGGGCATATTCAGAAATAGAGTCCCCTTTAAGACCCATGGGGTAACCACTGCCATTCCAGCGTTCGTGATGCTGAAAGCAGGCGTTAAGAACATTGACAGATACTGTATTATTTCTCCGCAGGATCTCCAAAGAGTAAAACGGATGCCGCTTGTACTCTTCTTTTTCACGTCTTGTCAAATAACCGGGAAACTGCCGTGCTACGTTCTTTGAAAATTTTATTTTGCCAACATCATGAAGTATCGCAGCGAGCCCCAGCTCATCTAACTGTTTAGCATCATATCCCATAGCAATACCCGTCATAATTGACAAAATGCAAGTATTGACGGCATGAGAGAACATATACCCCTTTTTACGGCGTATATCCAGAAGGTTCATCATGTTCTCCGGCTTCTCGCCGAGCTGATTAATCCATTCACTGACAAGGCTTTTTACTTTATTGAGGTTTACGCCTTTGCCTACACTAAAGTGATGAATTGCATCTCGCGCAGCACCAATGGCTTCCTTTTTGTATTTAGAACCATAAAAATCTTCCTCCAGGGCGATGATCTCTTGAATTTGCGGTTCACCTACAAAGAGAGAGGTGAAGCCTTTATTTCGAAGATACTCAATGTACCGTTCCTTCATAACGATGCCCTCATGGAGCAAAACTGTACCATCAGCTGACATGAGCGGTTTTGATAAGTACATGCCTGGCTGAATTTCATCTATCGTTACACTTTGTATAAGAATCCTCCTCCTACGATAAACATGTTACCTGTTAATTCTACTAGTTATATCGGAAGATAAAGCAAAATACTTAAAACATCTGAATAAGCAAATAGAAAAAAATGTACCTGAACAATCGAGACTCTAGCTCTATTGCTCAGGTACATTTTTTACTGGGCAGTTAATACACAACCGTGCAGCGATGAATGAACCAATTATAGTAATCCGTAAGCTTTCATTTCAGTGCGAAGAAGCTCAAGGTTATTCTCGCTGATTTCTGTCAGTGGCATACGACAGTGACCAGCTTTAAAGCCCAGTAAATTTACAGCAGCTTTAATAGGAATCGGGTTGACTTCGCTGAATAATGCTTTTATGAGATTCAATGTTTGAAGTTGCAGTTTGATAGCACCCTTGCTGTCACCTTGGAAAAAACGCTCAACCATATTGTGAGTATCCTGGGGAATAATATTTGCCATAACAGAAATGACGCCTTTGCCACCTAGTGACAACATGGGCAATACAGTATTATCATCACCAGAATATACTGCAAAATCTTCTCCACATAAATTTACTACATCTCCTACTTGCCCAAGGTTGCATTCTTTAATGGCGATAATATTATCAACTTGTGATAATGCCTTTACGGTCTCAGGATTAATATTCAAATTGGTTCTGCTAGGCACATTATACAAGACCATGGGTATCTTTACGTTATTGGCAATGACTTTAAAATGTTCATATAAACCTTTTTGCGTAGCTTTATTGTAATATGGGGTGACTGATAAAATACCATCAGCACCAACTTCTTCCGCCGCTTTCGATAATTCGATGGCATGGCGGGTATCATTGCTGCCTGTACCAGCTATGACTGGTACGCGTTTGTTGATTGCTTCTACCGCAAATTTGATAACGGCAATATGCTCATCATCCGGCATAGTAGAAGCCTCTCCTGTGGTTCCACAGATTACAATGGCATCAGAGCCACCTTTAATCTGGAACTCAATCAGCTCTTTTAAGGTTTGATAATTAACACCATTGTCAGTAAAGGGAGTTACAATCGCTACTGCTGATCCGATAAATAATGGTTTTTTCATAAAGTTAGCCGCCTTTTACTCATATTTATTATATGAAAATCATTAATAGTATAATTATAGCCGATAATCAGGCAAAAAGGAATTGAAGAGTCTCTTTCTAAACATAAAATTTAATCCATTCATAACATGAACATAATATACACTCACATAAAAGCTGATATGCTTGTAGTAGATGTTAAGCAAGAAGTGCAGGTGATTCGTATGTCTGACAAATCCACTACTATTTTCTTCTTATTATTTGCAATTCTATTTATTTTGATGTACTTGTATCAATTTAGTATTCTTTCCGAGTATCGTGAATTATTTGATCTCCCTTTATCATAGCATTGTTGATACAACTTTTACATTTCGTCTGCCTTATATAAGGCAGACGTTTTTTTGAATGTACATGTATCAATTCGCAAGTAGCCGCATAGAATACTGTATTGTTTCAACTTGCTTTGAGGAGGTATACTATGTTAGTTCTTTTATATGGATTGGCAGTAATTGGTGCAGTCACTTTAGGAGTATTGGTGCATATGTTTGCTAGAATACCACAATAGCTGGATATAACGTAACAATGCTAAGAAGCAACTATTCTACCTTACATCGGGAGAGAAAAAAATAAATCCTGAGGAAATTCAGCATTAGAATTTCCTCAGGATTTTTGCTGCTTACAATGAACACCTCATGTAATCTTAGATTGTCAATTTACCATTCCGTCTGAATGCTCAAATCAGCCTTTTGCTGGGCTTCACCTATTTTGAATAATTTATATAGAAGAAAAAGACCACCATACCAGACAGGAGCAACATATAAACCAACTAAATTATCATGATCGTACCCCATACCCAGTGTTACTGCAAGCATAAATGCCCCTACTGCATAATTGGCATATGGGTAGCACGGCATAGGATATTTCAGATTGGCAATTGCCTCGCTGCTTAGACTTTTGCGCCATTTGAACTGAATATACATAATTAAAGACCAAGTCCACATGCAGCCTGTTGTCGTAATCGCAGACATATAATAAAAGACGCTGTCAGGAGACGCATAGTTCAAGTAGACACCAATTAGACAAACCCCACTGGAGACTAATATACCATTGGCGGGAACCTGATTAGCAGAGAGTTTACCTAAAAATGCGGGAGCTTCGTTCCTTAAAGCCAGACCGTATAGCATACGTCCGCAAACATACATACCACTATTTAAGCAAGAAGCAGCAGAAGAAATAATGACAATGTTTATAATGGACGCCGCATAGGGAATACCTGCTTTCTCAAATATCATTACAAAAGGACTCACACCTTTCGGCAGCGTCTCATAAGGAAATATTGATAGTATGGCTACCATTGAACCAACATAAAACACCAGGACCCGCCAGAATACCTTATCAATGGCGGATTTAAGAGAGGCTTCCGGGTCAGCGGCTTCACCTGCGGTGATACCGATAAGTTCCACTCCTGAATAAGCAAATACGACCATAACCAAAGCCATGGATACACCCGTCCAGCCAAAGGGCATAAAGCCACCATGAGTCCACAAGTTGGAAAAGCCAATTGCCACACCATCATTACCAAATCCAAAGAGTATCATTGCAAAACCAACAAGGAGCATGGCTATAATCGTCACAACTTTAATCAGTGCAAACCAGAATTCAAACTCACCATAGTATTTAACAGAAACTAGGTTAATGGCAAGAATTACAGCCAGGCAAATGAGTGCCGGAATCCATTGCTGTATATCCGGTGCCCAATATTTCATATACATGCCTACTGCCGAAATTTCACACATAGCTAACACGACCCATTGATACCAGTAGGTCCATCCAGTAATAAAGGATACTAATGGTCCGCAAAAAGCTCGTGCGTAACCAGCAAATGATGCAGCAACAGGATGTTCTACAGCAACCTCACCAAGGGCACGCAGTACGAAATACATGACGATACCCCCAAGAGCATAGGCTAAAGTAAGGGCTGGACCTGCCATCTTACTTGCTTGAGCAGAACCCATAAATAGTGCAACACCAATAACACCACCAATGGCAATTAATTGAATATGCCTATTTTTGAGATCCTTTTTTAAGTTTTCTTTCTCTAAATGTAAGAATTGTTCTTTCATATCGGTTCGCCTCCTTTTTTTATATAAAAAGGCGCTCATCAACAACCTTACCAGTTGCCGACAAGCGCCTTTGCTTGCAAATATGCTGTTATACTAGCCTTCTTTCGCCGCCTTTAAGATACTTTGCTCTAAAACAGTAAGTCCACGATCCAGCTGTTCATCCGTAACCACTAGAGGGATCAATAAACGAATTACGTTACTAAAAATTCCAGCACTGATTAACATTACCCCTTGCTCCAAGCAATATTTCACAACCTTACTCGTAATTTCCTTGGCTGGTTCTTTCGTTTGCCGATCTTTAACCAGCTCAATCCCAATCATCGCACCGACGCCTCTCACATCACCAACAACAGTGCATCTTTCCTGCAATGCTTTCAGTCTCTTCATCGTTGTGCTGCCTATTTGTGCAGCCCGACTACAGAGGTTGTTATCCTCAATAAACTTTATGGTTTCTAAACCAGCCGCACAAGCTAAGGGATTCCCACCATAGGTCCCGCCAATATTTCCAGCATCAGGTGCATCCATGTATTCAGCCTTTCCAGTAATAGCACTGAGAGGCATACCGGCAGCAATGGATTTTGCCGTAGTCATTATGTCAGGTTCCACTCCCCAGTTTTCAATGGCAAACATTTTTCCAGTACGGCCAAACCCTGTTTGTACCTCATCTGCAATAAACAAGATTCCTTTACTTTCACAAATCGCCTTAAGACCTGGCAAGAATTCTGGCGGCGGTACAATAAAACCACCTTCGCCCTGCACCGGTTCAATAATCATAGCGGCAATATGCTCCGCATCAATTTCCGCCGTAAAAAACCGTTCAAAATTTTCTAGACAGTGCATACCACAGCCTGGATAGGTGGAACGATAATGACAGCGATAGCAGTAAGCGGAAGGCACCTTGTAAGTTTCTGGGGCAAAAGGTCCAAAACCATATTTATAGGGCTTCACCTTGCTAGTAAGACTCATGGTCATAAATGTACGCCCATGGAATGCGCCTTCGAAAGAAATAATTCCTGTTCTTTTTGTAGCATGGCGAGCAATTTTGACCGCATTTTCCACGGCTTCCGCACCACTGTTGGCAAACATGGTCTTTTTCAAAGACCCGCCCGGCATCAAGGAATTCATTTTTTCTGCCAACTCTACATATGGTTCATACATAGCGATAGCAAAGAACGAATGAAGTAATTGCTCTGCTTGTTTTTGTATGGCCTTCACCACAGGTTCTGGGCAATGCCCAACATTTAAAACCCCTACACCTGCATAAAAATCAAGAAATTCTCTACCCTCTACATCGGTAATCACCGCTCCGCTGGCTTTCTCTACAAAAACACCTGTGGAATTGGCTATTCCCCTCGCAACTGCATTGTTTTTTCTCTGAATCAATTTTTCTGTCTTAGTTTCTGCAATACTCATTGTAAAGCCCCCTAGCATTAAAAATTAAGGCACTGAATATATCTCATCAGATATACATTCAGCGCCATTGCTAAATACATCACTCGCATTTGGTTTATATATGAATACTACCACCAGATGTCAGTCTGCGTCTATGTGAACAGATCACAGAATATCTTGTGCTTTTTTGTGATGTATTCACTTGTCCTATGAATGAACCATATAGAGCTTCTAGGAAAGCCTCACATTCTATACTTAGTTTTCTTTTATTCTCGCAATACATTAGGAAAAATCTCACTCGTCAGCAGTTTTCCCACAATAACCCCTAGCTGCAGCGTCAGGCGATCATAAGGGTCATCTAAGCTCCTTCCAGTGATTTCCTCAATTTTTTTCAAGCGATAATCAAGAGTATTACGGTGCACATACAGTCGTTTAGCTGTTTTTACAGCATTACAATTTTCTTCAAAATATACAAACAAGCTAGAAACCATATCCATGTGATGTTTACCATCATATGCATTAAGGGGTTCAATTACGTCCTGATAATACATTGCCAGTTTCTCAGGCTCAATCTCAAATAGCAGTTTATAGATTCCTAGCTGTTCATAAGCATATATAGACCGAGAAGCCTTCTTTAATTTAGCAAAGCGCAGAACCTTAACGGCCTGGAGATAACCTTGTCTGGCAGCTTGCAAACTTTCAAATCTGCCGCCTAAACCAACAGTAAATCCTAAGCCTGGCATTTTAACTGCAAGTTTTTCCAATATCTGAGTTAAAATCCTAATGTTATGATGTCCCCCTGTACTTTCATCCTCATAGGGCACTAAGAGAACAATATCATCTGCCCATAGCATTTGCAGAATTTTTCTGCCTTGTGCCGTCAAAACCTCATGGACAATTTGTTCAAAACGTACCTTAAGAGCTACTAAGGCTTTTTCGCCTCTTGCCTTTTGCGTCTGCAGAAATGCAGCCAAACAGTCTGGACTTAGGATGGCTACCTGGTGAGGTTTTGCCAAGTCATAGCCGTAATAAGCCGCCCGCTGAATTAATACTTCAGGGTTCTCCAGAGGACAAAGCAGCAGTTGTTCCAAAAAATCTTTTATGGAGCGCTGCTCTGTTTGCTTCATGACAATATGACCGCATATTTCCCGCGTTACCTCAATGAGTTTTACTTCCCAGGGAAGTTCAAAAATAGGAAAGTTCTCTTGGTCTGCTAAATTGATAACCTCAACAGGGACCGCTTTGATATAAGGACCAATATTAATAATCAGCCCAGCCAGCTTCTTCTTTATAATTCCTTGCACTATCTCTTTGAGCTTATTTTCATCACCATTCAAGCCGATACCAGTGATAATCAGGAGTTCTCCGCCCTGCACCCAGGGAATCACGTCAGGCAGATCAATAAAATGGACCCAACGCACCAATCGATCCAAACCTGACTTTCCAGCCACAAGAGTAAGCTTGGTTAGAGAAGGTAAATTCATTATTTCCCGGCAGCTGATCATAACTGGCATCCTCCTATCAATTTGAAAACCTTCAATTTACTAAAATTTGAAAACGATTAATTTCTCTTCTGTCATTTCTTTCACTGCGTACTGTGGACCTTCTCGACCAATACCGCTTTCCTTAATGCCGCCATAAGGCATGTTATCCGTCCTGAAGGTCGCCCCATCATTGAAGATAACCCCGCCAGTCTCAATTTTCATAGCGCAAAGTCTGGCAATCTCTAAGGAATTCGTAAATACACCTGCTTGCAGTCCATATATAGAAGCATTCACCAAATCAATGGCTTCCTCAATCTCATCATAAGGTACAATGGAAAAAACAGGTGCAAAGGCTTCCATACTCACAATATTCATACCATGCTGCACATCGGTTAAAATGGTAGGCTCAAACCAAGTTCCACGGCGTTTGCCGCCTGCAAGTACTCTCGCTCCTTGAGAGATCGCCTCATTCACCCATTCTTCTGCTCTGATTGCTTCTGCTTCACTGATCATGGGGCCAATGTCCGTAGCAGGATCAAATGGATTGCCCATAACTAATTGCTCTGTGTGTATTGCTGCCTCATCGCAGAATTCTTTATAGGCACTGCGATGGACATACACTCTCTGGCAGGATATGCAAACTTGACCTGCATTCGCAAAGGCATGCTTGACGCACAATCCTGCCGTCAGTTTAATATCCGCATCGTGATGAACAATATTTGCCGAGTTTGACCCTAGCTCAAGAGCTACACGGCGAAACCCTGCATTTTGCAATAAAGTCTTCCCGACAGCAGGGCTGCCAGTAAAACTGTAAAAACCAATTCGCTGTTCTTCGGTCAACAGTTTGCCAAGTTTGGCACCCGACCCTGTCAACAAATTGAGATAGCCATCAGGCAACCCTGCTTCTGCAAAAATTTCGCATAACAGCACTGCCGATAAAGGAGTCACGGTAGCTGGTTTGTACACCACTGAATTTCCAGCGGCGAGAGCCGGACCGATCTTATGGCAGGCTAAATTAAGAGGAAAATTAAATGGTGTAATGGCGCAAACAACCCCTACAGGAATCCGCATTGTAAAAGCCCATCGGTTATCGCAGCCGGGTGCTCCTTCCAAGGGCACCATTTCACCAGTCATCCGCTTTGCTTCTTCAGCAGACAGAATCAGTGTTTGTTCTGCCCGCGCCACTTCAGCCATAGCTTCTTTGATGGGTTTTCCCACTTCTTGTACAAGGAATTCTGCCATTTGTTTCTGCTTCTCCATGAGAATTCGGCTAGCTTTCATTAATATTTCATAACGCCGATATGGCTCTATATGTATTGTTTTAAATGCCTTTTCAGCAGCATCGACCGCGTCCTTTACTTCTGCCTCACCGGCCACGGAAATCAAGGCAACCTCACTGCCTGTTGCTTTACTCACGATACCAATCTTTTCATCTGTTACTTTCCATTCGCCATTAATAAATAAACCATATTCTTTCACCTTACTACCTCCTTATCCACATTAGAAAATTTGGATTTTGCCACACAACAGAAACGGCGAAACCCTAGTTCTTTTTTGCAAGCAAAACACGATGTTCTTTGATCGTACAAAAGAGACTGAAAATCATGCTTCCTATACATGATTTTTCAGTCTCCATTGACTACCAATTCCTTGTAGGAATTATATTGTTTTTTTTAGAATAACAGACTCTTACAAGTCAGTCAACAGAAAGCCATTGTGAGATATTCATAGCAATATCAATTATTCTTGTGCATTTATCACAAGTCTAGGATCAATGCCTTTGATTTCATTCTCCCTGCTCCACGTTATTCATCCCTACAGAACTAAGCTGTTTTTCACGCACCATACTAATCAGCTCTTTAATTAAATCTTTCGCTAAGGATGCGTTCATTAGATGATCCTGGGCATGAATTAATAATAAACTCATTTCTTGTTTTTCACCATTTGCTTCGGCTTGTAATAAATCAAATTGCATACTATGTGCTTTTTTTAGTTCCTGGGTAGCCTTACCAAGACGCGCTGATGCTTCTGTATGTTTCCCCTCGCGAGCTAACGCTAGAGCTTCAAAGCAATAACTGCGTGCATTGCCTGCATGTAGAATGATGGTAAATACAATTTGCTCTTTGTCCACATTACACCTCTCAAAATCCCGTTACTTCCCCATTATTCCAAAGGCTTGATCCAGGATTTTATTCCCGTCTACAAGTCCGTAATGCACCCCATCAATAATGGCATACCCTTTATTTTTTGACATCGCTAACGCATAAATATATTTTTCTTTATAACGAATTTGTGGCGCAACCAGCACTACATCGTAGTTGCTGATATATTTCTCTATTTCATCAACGGAGCAAGCGACAATCTTTAGATCTTGAATATTACGTTTCTCTCCCTCCATAAGCATTTTATCCACTAAGAGACCTGTCGACATGCCTGATGAACATACCAGTAAAATATTCATCTCGTCCTCCTTGTATTGCTTATTTTACGTGTGCCTGCTTCTTCATCTGCGGCAAATCCACCTTAAAAAGCAATTTTACTCCTGGGGTAGCTGGGTATTCATTTGCTCAGCTCTGATTTGCTCTTGTTCTTCTTTTACCTTATTTTCATCCCATATTTTTAGGAAAGGGTAATAAATAATACCGGAAATGATAAAATTTAATACTTGCAGTGCAGTCCCTTTCCAATCCCCCGTAACTAAGAAACCACTGACAAAGGCCGGGGTGGTCCAAGGCGCTAGGGCATAAGGCTTATCAACAAATCCTGAGGTCATAAATAAATAGGTTGTTATGATACATAGTAATGGAGCCACAATAAAAGGAATAATCATGATTGGATTCATTACAATTGGAATGCCAAAAATAATCGGTTCATTAATGTTGAAAACTCCTGGTAAAAGGGAAGTTCTTCCCAATGCTTTTAATTGATTGGATTTTACTGTCGTAAACAATAATACTGCTAATGCAAGAGTGGTACCAGAACCACCAATTAAGATAAAGACATCAATAAATTGCTGGCAAATAATATTGGGAACCGCTTCACCAGCCATTTTTGCCACCGCATTTTGCTGTGTAAAGGCTAACCAAATCGGAGCCATAACCCCTGTTCCCACTAAAGCTTGTCCATGAATGCCAAAACACCACAACAGTTGAATGGCAAACACAGCGATTAACACGGCAGGCAATGTACCTCCAAGATGTAAGAGGGGAGCTGTAACCACTCGATTAATCACTTCCGGGATCGATCCTTCCTCTATTTTTGCTAGCATTACATTGATGATAAAGATACTGACTAAAATCACAACGCCGGGCAGTAAGACTGCAAAAGAGCGCCCTACAGAGAGAGGGACACCTTCGGGCATTTTAATAATGATGTTCTTTTTAATCATGAAACGCTGAACTTCTACAACTAAAAGCCCGATAATCATGGCAACAAATAATCCTTTACTCCCCATTAATCCTGAATCAATATGCCCCTCCTTCGTGAAAGGCGAAGCAAGAATAAATGCAGAAACACTCAGCAATCCGGAAGAGAGAGCATCAATGGCGTAAGAAGCGGCCAAAGCATAGGCGATTGAAAAAGAGGCAACCAGTCCCATAATGCCAAAAGTAGCATTCACAACGGTCAATAAAGCACTAACATAAGGATCTACCAATCTGGCAAGATAAGGTATGGGCGGAAATGCACAAATTAAAAAAGAAGATCCAATCAATAATAGGGGAACCGTGGAAACAATCCCATCCCGTAAGGCTTGTAAATGTCGCTGCTCCGCAATGATTCTTACAACTGGAAGGAGGTGTCTTTCGAGAAATTGAATAACTCTTTCCAACAAATAACACTCCTTTTTATTCATTCTCGCCTTGTTTATCTTGCGTTTTTACTATTAGAGCACAGCCACACATTCTGATTCATTTACTACACCTACATGTAATGCATGAGATCCACGATATTGTAATATTCATTATCAGGCAATGTAACATGCAGCCTTTCTTCAATTGGCCGCAAAGCTGCCCCTACAATGGCGTGGCTCTCCTCATATTTATGCTGATCTACCCTTTTACAGCGATTAGAAGAACCAATCACTTCCCCTGACGATAATTTTTCAATTGCGCAAGCAAGATGCAAAATCAAACCAATACTTGCATCTTCACTAATGATGAAATTATGTTTTGCCAGCTCTAAATAAAACAGCGCAAAGACTTCCATGAATTCTTCGCCATCAAGGCTGGTATGTTCATTGATAACATTTTTCATAAAGGCTAACCGATCTAATGCAAAAGGTGCTGCTAAGCCGTCTGGGACTTCCTCCATATCCGATTCCAAATCAGCAGGATCACAGCTTTTGCTTTCATCAGAACAGCTGGCGCAAGGAACCTCTAGTATCACATTAGGGAAAATCTCTGATAATACAATCTCAAGCTTACCTTCCAGTAATTGTTTGGGAGAAAGATACTGCACCGTGCTGTCTTGGGGTTTAATGCTGCTTACCACTGCTATTAGATTTTTTTCTCGTTTTATTTTCTTTATTTTTGCAGTGAAATCATTCATGCTGGCAATTTCCAGGGGAATAATATCGATTTTTCTGCCTTTTCCCAATAGTAAGCCTTCAATAATTTCCTTTAATTTAATAGCAGTACCTTTACCCGTAATACAGGCTACAACAATCACGTTATCTTTAAAATAATTATTAAAATCCGAAGTATTTCCGTATATACGCCCAATATAGGGACTAAGATTGGTCACGGCATAATAGATGTCATCTAAAGGAACTCGCATTAAAGACTTTCGTGCTGCTTCCAGCACCATTGGCGTACTAGCCATCTCTATGGTTTTTATGGGAATGGCTGTATTTTCATAAATCATATGGCCAAACATCACTAGAGATCCCATGTCAACCAGCATGATGACACCTTGTCCTTCATTGTTGTCTTCTACCAGCTGCGTAATTTCCGCCAAGGCCGTTTCCGTCTTTTTCTCTAAAGGCATGTCATATCCCACTGCATGGCTTTCCCCTAATAGCCGATTGGCAACTTCCACCATAGAAGTAGCAGTACTAACGCCATGCATGGCAACAATCACGCCAACCCTGCCAGGATATTCTTTGCCCACATATTCATCTAATACAATAAACATGGTAATAAAGCCAATTTCATCAAGAGGTATTTGTATATCAAAGCTGTTCTTTAATAAAATGCTAAAATGCATGGCAGCCGCAAACTCTTTACTATAGGATTTCTGGATTTCTACGAGATTGGGATTTGAAATTTCCTTCCCTTCCCGAATTCTTTCCAGTGTACTGGAGATATGTATCGACATACCAAATAGAATTTTATCATTAAATTTTTTGCCAATTTTATTACTAGCATACCTTAGAAACCTCTGGGTTATATCCACTACTTTTTTATCAACAATTTTATATAACGCTTCCAAATTGTCTTTGCGGAACTTGGCCATATACTGCTTAATATAGGTATCAATATCCAGTCCCATAATCAGCTGGATATTTTTCTCGCTCATTCCTTTCATTCTAAGGTTTTGAATTTTCTGCTCTAAAACTTCATAAATACTTATAGTATCTTTATATTTGACATTAATTTGCTTTCCATCTGTAACTTGAAAAATAATATCTTCTGTTAAACCAAGAATATCAAGATCATCCCGATGCTCCTTGTATTTTACAAACCCTTTCAGAATATATTCGGGCAGTTCCTCACTGCTGACATTCAAATTTTCATCCTTACTTCCTACATAATCTAAAAAGGCTCTGGCGCAGCTAAGTTTAATATCACTCTTTAATTGTCCGATGTTATTGGGACAATCATATAGCAGAAAGGCTTTTAATGCATTTGGCGATACCCGAATGGGAACATGAATGCATTGTACCTCTTGTTTAAAAAAGGTTTTAATTAATTCCCACCGTTCTCCTATCGTTCGTTCCCTGATAACTGGAAGTTTAATAATCATGGGAATACGCCGAGTAAAGGTCCTGAGCAAAGTAGAATCGGCATTTTCTGTGGTAGCACAGATAATGAGTATTTCTACCTTTCTATACTCCTCAACCTCTCCCATGCTGCGAAATAATCCTTTATCAATCAGATAGAACAGCATTTCCTGACCCTCTGGCGACAATCGATGAACCTCGTCCAAAAATAAAATACCGCCATTTGCTTTTTCTACTAAACCTACCCGATCCCGTTCTGCCCCTGTATAGCTTCCCTTCTTTGCTCCAAAAAGCTGAGCCAATAACAATTGGGGATTATGAGCATAATCGGCGCAATTAAAAGCAACGAAGGGAGCGTTATCTTGGAACCGACCTATATCCTGCGCATAACGAAAAATAGTCTCGGCAAACATGGATTTACCAACACCAGTCTCCCCCAATAGTAAGGTATGCAGCCCTAATGGCGGATATCTCACCGCCGCTTTTGCTTGCTTAACCGCATTTTTAAGACTTTTATCCGCACCAATAATAGCATCTAATACAGATTTTTCCGTTGCATCCTCTTCACTGGCTTCACTATCCAGAGTTTTATATAGCACTGGTTTACCTTCCAGTTTTTCTAACTTCCCTGCTTTTACCAACGCATTTAAGTCACCAGAAGCATTTGGTCTTAAAATACTAAGCTCCATGGCTACCTGGTCAGTAGAAACACCCGATACCATTCCATCTATACGATATTGTTCTTCACATAATGTTTTTACAACCATCAATACACTTTCAATTCGTTTCATTCCTACCTCCAGCCTTTCACTAATTGAAATTTTATTTTATGTTGAATGTATTTATATGATTAGCTAAGGGCTACATTCGGTGAGTAAAGGCAACTACGATCTGGACGATATTATAATTTATGTAAATATTCCCATTTTACTTCGTGATTTTCTGTGAGAAATCCTGCAACCCAATAGTATTTGCATCCTACCCATATTGAAATATACATTATGATTTTACATATTGTGCAAGTCTTTTATAAATAATTTCAAAACCATGTTGAATGCTTCTCAAAAATCGGAATTAAATGTGTGGGACGCACTACAATCCCAATGCGGAACCAAGGAATAATCTTAGAAAAACTTTTCAAATAAATATGGTGAAAATGATCACCGTAAGCATAAATTAGATCGTATTTATGATCTAAGGAAATATCACTGCAGTAGTCGTCTTCCACAATGAATACATTATACTTATCAGCCAAGGCTGCAATCGCTTTTCTCTGGCTGGTACCGCATGCGGTTCCTAATGGATTATGATTGCGGGGTACGGTATAAAAAAACTTTATTTTCTCAATTCTGTGTAGGTTCTCCACAATATAGTAGCCGCTTTGGGGCACAGAGTAAACCAAACCACTGTACTTCCAGATCTTCTGTAATGATTTGATAAATATCCTTCATTATAACCTCCAAACTGTACTAGTACAGTTGCCTCCAATGCTGATTGCAGCACCTCTGGTATGGGGATATGATTAATTATAGGAAATATATTCAATTGGTAGGAGGGAATCTAGATGAGCGGATTAAAAATTGTGACTATTGGCGGTGGTTCCAGTTATACACCAGAGATTGTTGAAGGATTTATTAGACGATATGAGGAATTGCCAGTTCGCGAACTATGGCTGGTGGATATTGAAACTGGCAAGGAGAAATTAGAGATTATCGGTAATCTTGCCAAAAGAATGGTAAAGAAAGCCGGAGTACCGATTGCCATCTACACGACTTTGAACCGAAGAGAAGCGCTGCCAAACGCAGACTTTGTCACAACTCAGTTTCGAGTAGGGTCGTTAGATGCCAGAATAAAAGATGAAAGAATTCCATTGCGTCATGGTTATATCGGGCAAGAAACCAATGGGGCCGGCGGAATGTTCAAGGCACTGCGAACCATTCCTGTCATGCTGGAAATTGACCAGGACATGGCAGAACTGTGTCCTGATGCTTGGCTCATTAATTTTACGAATCCTTCCGGAATCGTAACAGAGGGAGTACTTCGCTACGGCAAAACAAAAAAAATTATCGGTTTATGCAATGTACCTATCGGAATGGAAATGGGTGTGGCGAAACTCTTTGATGTTGACAGCAATAGAATCCGAATTGATTTTGCTGGTTTGAATCATATGGTATTTGGTTTGTCTGCCTATATGGATGGCAACGACATTACGAAATCTGTCATTGACAAAATTGCTGACGGCAAGATGGGAAGCACGGTAAAAAACATTATGAACATTGATTGGGTTCCAGAATTTGTAGCTGGTCTATCGATAATACCCTGCCCCTATCATCGATATTATTTCAAACGACAAGAAATGCTGGAGAAAGAATTAGAAGAATTTTCGAAAGGGGAGACGAGAGCCGAAATTGTAAAGAAGCTGGAAGATGATCTTTTTCAGTTGTACAAAGATCCTGCATTAGACTCTAAACCACCCCAGTTAGAGCAGCGTGGCGGAGCATATTACAGCGATGCTGCCTGCCGATTAATCAGCTCAATCTACAACGACAAAGGTGATATCCAGCCAGTAGATACAAGGAACAATGGTGCTCTTGCTGGCATTTCTCCTGAATCTGTTGTCGAAGTAAGCTGTGTGATTACCAAGAATGGTCCCCGCCCGCTTACTATGGGTGAACTCCCTATCGAAATAAACGGACTGGTACAGCAAATCAAATCTTTTGAAAGAGTCGTAATTGATGCTGCCGTTACCGGTGACTACAATAAAGCGCTGCTGGCAATGACAATCAATCCTCTTGTCTCTTCTGACACAATGGCCAAAGTCTTATTGGATGAGATGCTAGAAGCCCATCAAAAGGATTTGCCCCAATTCTCAGCTTATTTTGCCTCGAAAGGATAAGTGAATCACTCATATAAAAATAACGTCAGATCTCTCCATGGATCTGACGTTATTTTATATGGAAGATCATACATCGAGTGTATAATTTAAATTTCATAATCCAGCTGCTGCTTAGCAGTATCTACAAAGAGCTGCTTAGATGAAAATTTCCTCATTATATGCTACTCTTTAAACATTAAAATCATTTCTTCAATTAAATCTTTCGCCAAAATGGCCGTCATTAAATGATCCTGAGCGTGAATTAACAAGAGGTTTATTTCTTGTTTTTCGCCTCGGGCTTCAGACTGCAATAACTCCGTCTGAATCTGATGAGCTGCTATTAATTGTTTCTTTGCCTGGGCAATACTCTCCTCTGCTGCAATAAAATTCTTTTCCCGCGCATATTTCAATGCTTCCAAGGCATGACTGCGGGCATCGCCCGCATGCAATATAATTGTAAAAGCGACTTGTTCCTTCTCCATGTTTATCTCCTTCTATAAAAATTACGATTGTCTTAATGCATATGCTTGCTCAAGAACTTTTTTGCCATCTACCATGCCATAGCTTACAGAATCAATGACTGCAAAGCCTTTCTTCTTGCCAGCAGCAATTTCGCCAATGGCCTTTGCTTTATATCTGATTTGGGGACCGATCAAAATTACTTCACAATTATCGATAAATTCTTCCAGCTGATCTACAGAACAAGCAAAAATTTCATCATTGCTGCCATTCTCATTACTTTCTTTTTGCATTTTAGTCACCAATAAGCTAGTAGACATCCCAGATGCACACACTAATAGTATTTTCACAATGACATACCTCTCTCTCTTAATATCAGACATACGATTCAATGTTTTATCACGATGCTATGAACGCCCTATTATTTCAAACATCCTCGAACATAGCATCGCGACACTCTTCATTTAGGCTCCGATAATGACATTAGGGTCACTTTTTTTGTTTTGTTTTGCACCCGCTTCTTCTTTGTATTTAGCATCATCCCACATCCTAAAGAAAGGATAATAAATAACACCGGTAACCCCAAAGCAGAATAATTGTAATATTGCTGATCTCATATCACCTGAATCGAGAAAAGCATTAATGATTGGAGGTGTCGTCCATGGTGCCATAGCAAATAACTTGTCTACCAGACCAGCATCCATTGCAAAATAGGCAATAGTTATCGAGACAAGAGGGGCAAAGATAAAGGGAATCATTAACACAGGATTCATAACAATCGGCATACCAAAAAGAATGGGCTCATTAATAGCAAAGAACGCGGGTCCTATCCCAGATTTACCAAGAGCTCTTAATTGTGTAGATCTTGCTGCAAAGATTAACATGAGTACCAAGGCAAAGGTGGCACCTGAACCGCCAATATTTCCATATACGTCCCATAATTGCTGACAAACAATGTTAGGAACAGGCAGTCCTGCAGCTTTCGCTGCAGCATTTTGCTGAGCAAGTGTTAAATAAACTGGACTCATTACGCCACCTACTAAAGCTGCTCCATGAATACCGATAGACCACAATAATTGAGCGAAAAATATGGCAAGTAAGAAGGCTGGCAAACTGCCGCCGAGACTCAGAAGAGGTGCTGCCAGTATTTTATAAATGATATCCTGTACATTGGTTGCGCTAAGAGATAATACGCTGTTAATGAACCAAACAACAGTGACCGTAATAAAACCGGGAATCAGAGACATAAAGGAACGAGCAACCGCTGGAGGCACGCCCTCCGGCATTCTGATAACTAAATTTTTTCGAATCATAAAACGTTGTACTTCAACTGCAAAAATGGCGATGATCATGGCTACAAACAAACCCTTACTTCCCATCCATCCTGCGGTAATATTACCATCTTTGGTAAATGGGGTAGCCAGCATAAAGGTAGCAACACTGATTAATCCATTTCCTAATGGGTCCATTTTATACGAGTTAGCCAATGAATAGGCGATAGAAAATGATGCCATTAATCCCATAAGTCCCATTGTGGCATTATTAACCGAACATAGACTTGCTACGTAAGGTTCAACCATTTTCGCCAATGCAGGAATGGGAGGAAAGGCGATAATTAGAAACAACGACCCCATTAAGAGCAATGGTATTAAGGATACGATACCGTCTCTGATTGCTTTTAAGTGTCGTTGCTCACCAATGCGAGTTGCAACAGGTGCATAGTACTCTTCAAGCCATTTGATAAATTTGTCCATAAAGCAACACTCCTTTTTTTATCTTACTCGGTATTATGTTTTGCAAGATACATGCCAATACGCAGTAAGTCTATAAAAAGGGGTCATTGCATGATTCTATATGAAGGAAGTAAAGCCTTGATGGCTTATCCATCCCTTATTTTACTTGGCGCCATAATGCAGTCCTATCACCTTACTTACGATGTGTATTTATGTCTAGGATCATCTGTATTGCATTTAAAGATATTGGGTTATTTCTCAAGTAACGTGTATTATTTTTCATTGATGAAGTCTGTAACTGCCTAAAGAAAAATGCTTCTCGTCCTTTAAAACATAAAACGAATCGAACCACAAAAACGCAAAGGACAGAAAGGGGATTATTTATAACTATTTTTTGTCATTGCGAACAGAGTGCAAGAGTACCTGCCAGAAATATCATTTGGCAGGTACTCTCGGCTTACATAAGCATCTGGGATTTCTTATAATTGCTTCCCGTTGGTTTCAATCACTTTTTGATACCAGAAGTAACTGTTTTTCTTGATTCGCCTCATATCTTTCTCACTATCTTCATCCCGGTTTATATATACAAAACCATATCGTTTTTGATAACCATTTAGCCAGCTCAATAAGTCTGTATAGGACCAAACGCAATATCCTAATAAATCCACTCCGTCAGTAATTGCCTGCTGGCATTCTTCAAGATGTCTGCGAATAAAAGCAATTCGATATTCATCATTTACTACATTGTTTTCTTCTAGAACATCAAAAGCCCCTAAGCCATTTTCAGAAATAAGAATTGGCAGCCTGTATCGGCTGGTAATTCTGCGTAAGGCAATTCGTAAACCCATAGGATCAATTTCCCAATCCCAGTCTGTTGCCTCCAAATTGGGATTTCTGATAGTTTTAAATAAGCCTAGCACGCCTGTATCCGGTGTGGTTCCTTTTTTGCCCGTCGTATTCATCTTACCGGAACTAACACCATCAAGTGGATTCATCTCATACGTAGTCGTCCGATAGTAATTGACTCCCATAAAGTCCGGCTTGCCCTTTTTTAATACTTCCAAATCACCCTCTTCTAGGCTAGGGGCAAGCCCCTCTCTGGTAAGATAATTCCAAATCACCTTTGGATATTCCCCCCAGGCATATACATCCATCCACCAATGATTGTTGAAGTCTTCTGCATTCTCACTGGCCAGAACGTCCTCTGGTTTATCCGTATGAGCATAGGCAGGACCATAGGCAAAGCTCGGACCGATTTTTCCTTCAGGAACATAGTTTCTAAAGGACGCAATGACTCTTGCATTTGCTAAGCTGGCGATATGGTTTGCCTGATACATTCTCTTAAGATCGGCAACTTTAGGTGGATGAATGGCATTTAAATAACCATGCATAATAAAAACATTTTGCTCATTTAGTGTTACCCAATATTTGACTCGATCACCATACCTTTTAAAGAGGGTTACGGAGTAGTTATGAAAGTCTTCAATAATTTCCCGCGATTCCCACCCGCCATAGACATCCTGCAGTTCCTGAGGCAAATCCCAATGATATAAGGTGATAATCGGTTCTATCTGATTCTTAAGCAACTCATTGATTAGATCATCGTAAAATCGTAAGCCAGTCTCATTAACCTCACCTCGCCCTTTGGGGAAAATACGAGTCCAAGCAATGGAAAATCGATAAGCTTTCAACCCCATTTGGGCCATTAACGCAACATCTTCTTTATAGCGGTGATAATGGTCCACCGCCACATCTCCATTCGTCCCCTTAAAAGTTGTTCCAGGAAACCTTACATACACATCCCAATTAGAAGGCCCCTTACCGTCTTCATTCCAAGCGCCCTCTACCTGATATGCCGCGGAAGCTGCTCCCCACAAAAAGTCCTTCGGAAAATCTGCTATTGTTTTATGAATCATATTTATCTCTCCTTGTACTTTTTAAGTCTGAAAAGACCGTTAACAACTTGTTAGCGGTCTTTTGCATATGTGAATTAGAAGTGAAGGTCAAACTGGGTGCGGAACAGTTTTCTGTTATACTCTTTAGCGGAATTGGAAATATCTACTTTTTGATCGGAGTAAAGATTTGTCCATTGGATGTTTTTCCCAACTACGTAATCCACACCTACAATCCAACCTCTGGAGTCACTTTTCAACGAATCCCACTCATCATCATGTGAAGGGTCGCCATTTCGGCCAAATTTGAAGAATCTAGCATAAACCCCATAAGATCCAGGTTTATTGAGATCTGTTCCTTTGTAATCCAGTCTAATGTGATGGGTTTTATTAAAATCATCTGCATTCGTCTTAGCATAAGTGCCTGTCAATTTCAAATCCTGAGCAATCTTAGCAGTAACTGTTGCTCCACCCCAGCGACTCATTTGCTGTTCACCATCATCTTTATTGCCACCTAAAAGTAAGTTAAAATTTACATTTTTTGCTATATCTCCATTGAAGTTAGCGCCGTAAATATTGGTATCATAAGCATCATTAAGGCTTACTGCGCCATTTCCTTGTGTAGGTTTCGCAGCAAACAAACTGGTTTTAAATGTCCCTGTAGGAATATCCAGCCAAATACCTGTTGCTTCATGGCCCCACACCATATTATCCCCATAGCCGAACCATTTTCGACCAGCCGCGACACCTACTTCACCAACGGAACCAGAGGCCCAGATTCTAAACCAGGTACCATCCCCCTCATTCGTATCAGGAGGGTTTACGCCGCCCCAGCCGCTAGTCGTGTAGTCATGTCTTGTTTCACTTGCAAAATGTCCTTCCCATCGATCATTGATTTTGGCGGTTCCTTCCAATGCCAAGAAGTAATGTTTGTTACCTCCGCTAATATTATGACCATCACTGGTATCGCTGTCATATTTCCCGCGGACGAAGCCGCTCCATTTTACATTATCAACCTTATTTTCCACAGTCGTCATGCGAGCACCCAATTTATCAAGTTCGCTGGCATATTCATTGGATAATTTCTCAATAAGAGCTTTGTTGCCTGCATCAGCTTGATCGACTTTCGACATTGCCTTTGCTACGATAATAGCCATTTCATAACGGCTAATGGTTTTATCACCGCGAAACGTTCCATCACCATATCCGTCTAAAATACCATCATGAGCCAACTTTGTAACAGCGTCATAAGACCAGTGTTTTGCAGGTACATCAGAGAAAGGATTTACTACCGCTGCGAAGGACGTACCAGCTACACCAAGTATCATTGCAGCTGCAAGGGAAGCGACTAACTTTTTTTTCATTTACAATCTCTCCTTAGGTTTAATTTACCTGTTCATTGCTTGTACAACTGACCTTTATTGGAGAGGGATGTATCTAAGTTTCTACATTTCCTTACATATCCCCTAACCAACAAGCTCATATCTACCATTACCTCATATACTGATCCTACGTCTCTAACTCATTAGGCCTCCTTTCCTGGATCAGCATGATGCAATTAATGATCTTCACAAGAAGCTCTGGCGTTACCCTATTTTTCTTGGAATTCAATCGGTCTCTTTAAAATTGTTTTTTACATTCACTCTTACTTTTTGCAAGTACTATGCCAATGTTTTCAAAAAAATCTGTCATCTTTAAAGAAAAGCTCAAGAATAGCTCTTTCCTATAAAGGATACAAGCCTTGGGGAATTTTTTATAAAATAAAAAAGCCGCCAAAATATGTATTGGCAGCTTGAAATGATCTTCTCCAAATGATGTGTGTATTTTTCTAAAATTGGATGTGTATTCTTTTCGTCCTTTTTCATTCGCTTATATCACATAGTGTATTAACTTTGGCAATTGACAATATTCTTCAAGAAAAAGATTATACTTCCTACTAGTAAAGAATCCCTCACTAATAATGTATTCTTACTGGTGTACCGATGGACACCAATCGCGATAGCACAAGGACGTCATTATTATACATACGAATGCAGCCACGGGATACAATCTTACCAATTGATGATGGATTATTGGTTCCATGGATACCATAATGGGGAACATTTAACCCCATCCACATAGCGCCAAATGCTCCACCCGGATTCGCCATCTTACTCGCAATGTAATAGTTACCGATTGGTGTGGGAGTATTTTTCTTACCAACACCAACAGGGAAAGCTCGGACTTGGGAACCATCCCGATAGAGGGTAAGTCGCTTGGCTGACAAATTTACAGTAATTGAATACGCCAATTCATCACCTCCTCTATAACATATGCAAGTGGACTATATAATGCCTAATCCAAAAATATAATTCTATTATGTAATATTTACCTAACAGATCCTGTAATTTGTATGTATGACTTAATAGATCGCATAAAAATAGTCTGCTACTCAATGTAAGAGATACAGACCATTTTTTTGTATGCTAAATAGTAAGCGTCAGAAAACTATTTCACTTACAATTCTTATATTTAGCGATTAAGTGTTTCTTCTTATGTGCAGGAGGCTCAATCTTTTTTTTGTATGGAGACTTTATATAGGTATCGATAACTTTCCACATTATTTTATTTTCTTCCTTTAATTCCCTAATCAATTGTAAATGCTCTTCAATCAAACTTTTATCTAAGGCGGTATTGGATTCATTTTACAATGGTACAAAATAGGGCATCATCACCATGGGTATTAAAAAATGTAGAATAAGAATACTATCTCTTAGAAGGACTTTAAAACGTTTTTATAGAATCAGTATCATACCTTTAAAGCTTTATCAAATAAAAAGGATACTACATAAGTCCACCTTATCTAAGAGAGCCTATAATTAATTCATAAAAAGGTGTACAGTAAGTATGCCTTTTTATTGTATTCAGGAAGGAGAGTCCCCTATTTGCTACGTTACATGCTAATTCGCATCTTTAATTCTCTGTTAGTCCTGCTCGCCATCATTACGATTACATTTTTCTTAATGCATGCCATCCCCGGCGGACCTTTTACTAGCGAAAAGAATATTCCTGCGGCTGTTTTGAAAAATATTGAAGAGCGTTATCGCCTGCATGACCCATTATGGAAACAATACATAGACTATTTGGGCAATCTAATCCGCTTTGACTTAGGGCCTTCGTTTAAGTACGCAGGTCGTACGGTTAACGATCTCATTCGTGAAAGCTTTCCTGTCTCCTTGCAGTTGGGTATGGTGAGCATTGCCTTATCTATTCTGTTGGGAATTCCCGCTGGTGCCATAGCAGCTCTGCGCCAAAATAAGTGGCAGGATTATGCTACTATGTTTTTTGCCACCTTGGGTGTCTCCGTACCTAGTTTTGTTCTTGCTACCCTACTTATATATATATTTGCAATCAAGCTTTCCTTATTACCTGCTGCCATGTGGGGTGGCATTACTTACATGATTTTACCAGCCTTAACCTTAGCGGGACAACCGACAGCTTTCATCGCCCGCCTTACCCGTTCCAGCATGCTAGAGGTTCTGGCCCAGGATTATATTAAGACCGCCCGAGCAAAAGGCTTATCCCCTGCCCTCATCCTCTATCGTCATGCACTGAAAAATGCCTTAATTCCAGTAATCACCTATATCGGACCTACGGCTGCAGGGATTCTAACGGGAAGTTTCATTATTGAAAATATCTTTGCGATTCCTGGTTTAGGACGGCATTTCGTTACCAGTATCTATAACCGGGACTATACCGTAATTCTCGGTGTGACCATTTTTTACAGCGTCTTGATTATTGGTTTAAATCTTATCGTGGATCTGATCTATCCGCTGCTCAATCCCCGTATTAAACTAAACGGGAAACAGGGGGAATAACAGCAATGCATCTTAATAGTCACTCATTTGAACCCATTCTGCAAAAGGATGCTGCCACAAACCATATTCGTCCTAGTATGACCTATCGGCAAGATGCCTGGCGTCGTTTGAAAAAGAATAAACTTGCCATGATCGGACTCTATGTCATACTGCTCATTCTTCTCATTGCCCTTGCAGGTCCCTGGCTGTCTTCTCTTTCTTACTCTGACCAAGATCTCATGGCAACCAACCAATCTCCCAGCGCTGAGCATTGGTTCGGTACGGATAATCTTGGTCGGGATTTGTTTATTCGTGTTCTGTATGGTGCACGAATCTCTCTGTCCATCGGTATTGTCGCCAGCATACTGAATCTTACTATCGGTGTAATTTATGGGGGTATCGCCGGCTTTTTTGGCGGACGTATTGATAAGGTCATGATGAATATCGTTGACATCTTATATGGTATACCAGTCTTACTGTATGTAATATTGCTAATGGTAGTCTTAGAACCTGGCCTAATCAATATTTTTATCGCATTGGGCATTGCGTACTGGCTGCGTATGGCACGGATTGTCCGCGGCCAGATTTTGAGTCTGAAAGAACAAGACTATGTGCTTGCGGCAAGGACTCTCGGAGCAAGCAACTGGAGAATTTTATTCCACCATCTGATTCCTAACAGTATGGGTCCCATTATTATTACCATGACACTGGCGATTCCCGAAGCCATCTTTACCGAAGCCTTCTTAAGTTTTATTGGTTTAGGAGTTGCCGCTCCTATGGCCAGCTGGGGAGTGCTGGCCTCTGAGGGAATCACCAGTTTGCGTTCCTATCCTTTCCAATTGTTCTTTCCCGCAATGGCAATCAGCATCACCATGCTGGCATTTAATTTTTTAGGGGATGGGCTGCGGGATGCCTTAGATCCTCGCGTACGGCGTTAGGAGGTATAGAATGAATAGCAACCCATTGCTTACAGTAGAAGAATTAACCGTGTCTTTTGATACCTATGCAGGTGAAGTAAAGGCCGTGGATAGTATTAGTTTTCAGGTTTACCCAGGGGAAGCCATCGGCATCGTTGGCGAATCAGGCTGCGGCAAAAGTGTTACTGCCCATTCCATTATGCAGCTTATTCCTACGCCTCCTGGCCGCTATGCCAAAGGTAAAATCCATTTTGGAAAAGATGATCTATTGCAGAAATCTGAGGCAGAAATGGCAAAAATTCGTGGCAATGATATCAGTATTATTTTTCAAGATGCTATGACGTCTTTAAACCCAGTCCTTACGATTGGAATGCAGATTGGAGAATCCCTGCAGCTGCATCAGCATATGAATAAACAAGATGCCTATGCACGGGCAGTAGAAATGCTGCGCCTGGTCGGCATACCATCTCCCGAAGAGAGGATTAAAGAATATCCCCATCAATTCAGCGGCGGTATGCGCCAGCGGGTCATGATTGCCATGGCTCTCTCCTGCAATCCGAAACTATTGATTGCCGACGAGCCCACTACGGCCCTGGATGTTACGATACAAGCACAAATTTTAGATTTAATGAAAGATCTTCAGGGAAAACTAAATACCGCCATTATTTTAATCTCCCATGATCTTGGTGCCATTGCCAGTCTGTGCAGCCGTGTCATTGTAATGTATGCGGGTAAAATTGCAGAAGCAGGTACGGCAATCGACATTTTTCACCAGCCCCAGCATCCTTATACTTGGGGACTCTTACAATCCTTACCTCGCATCGATATGATGCAAAAACAAAAACTCTCTATCATCCCCGGTCAGCCTCCTGATCTTTTGTCACCACCAACCGGATGCCCTTTTCATCCCCGCTGCCCTCACGCCATGTCTATCTGTCAGGAGCTTTATCCTGAAACAACAGTACTGACTAAGGAGCATATGGTACACTGTTGGCTGCAGCATCCCGATGCACCTAAGCCAAAACGGGAGGAAACAGCCTAATGGAACAGACAGCGCTACTGGAAGTGCGTAATCTTAAAAAGTATTTCATTACTGACACCGATTTTTTGGGACGCCCTGCCTCTTACCTAAAAGCGGTAGATGACGTGAGCTTTTCCATTGAAAAGGGTAAGACCCTCGGCCTCGTGGGCGAAAGCGGCTGCGGCAAATCCACCACAGGAAAAACGATTCTTCAATTGTATAAACCTACCGCTGGAGAAATTCTCTTTCATGGAAAAAATATCAATCATCTAATGGAAGAAAAGAAATTGCGCCGTGAAATGCAAATGATTTTTCAAGACCCCTATGCATCGCTAAATCCTCGCATGAAGGTGAGTGATATCATCGGTGAACCCCTAGACATTCACAGGTTAGCTTCCTCTGGGGAACGAAAAGAGAGAATACTAAATCTCTTACAAATGGTGGGACTCAGTGCAGAACATATGAGCCGCTTTCCTCATGAGTTTAGCGGCGGTCAGCAGCAGCGAATCGGCATTGCCCGTGCATTGGCGGTAGAGCCAAGTTTTCTCATTTGCGATGAGCCGATTTCTGCCTTAGATGTTTCGATTCAAGCCCAAGTGGTTAATTTATTAGAACGCTTGCAGGACGAACTAGGACTGACTTATTTGTTTATTGCTCATGACCTAGCCATGGTAAAACATATCAGCGATAGGGTGGCGGTCATGTATCTGGGGAAAATTGTGGAACTGGCCGATAGCGTTGAATTATACCGCAGACCTCAGCACCCTTATACTAAGGCACTACTATCCGCTATACCCATTCCAGATCCATTAGCAGAGGCCAAGCGGCAGCGTATTCCCTTAACAGGCGATGTTCCAAGCCCTCTTAATCCTCCTGCCGGCTGCCGGTTTTCCTCTCGCTGTCCCCATGTTATGACCTTATGTTCTGAGCAAGAGCCCGTCTTGCAAGATATAGGAGCTGGGCACATGGCAGCATGCCATCTCATTTCAAAAAAGGAGCTAAAAGACTCTACGATTTAGGAGAAAATAATGAAAGAATTGCAAAAAAAAATCGAAGCTACCTTAGCAGCATACAGGGGCCGCTGGGGAATGGTGATTCTGAATCATTCCAGTGGACAGCATTTCGCATTAAACCCTGATATGGTCTTCCCCGCAGCGAGTATGATAAAACTCCCTATTATGTATGAAGTAATGCGCCAAGCAGCAGCTGGCAGAATCGACCTTGAACAGCTTCTGATTGTAAAGGATGAATTGCGCGTAGATGGAGCTGGTATTCTAAAAGAATTGCGGCCAGGTATCTCTATGACGATTCGAGAACTTGTCACCTTAATGATCATCCTCAGTGATAATACAGCAACCAATATGCTCATTGATCTTCTTAGTATGAGCGCAGTCAACCAAACCATGGAGCGTTTGGGATTAAAATCAACAGTACTGCGCCGCCAAATGATGGATTTTGCCGCCGCTGCAGCAGGTCAGGAAAACGAAACCTCTTCAGCAGATATCATACGTTTATTAACAACAATTTACGATCATACCGATCTTCCTGCTGATTATGGCAAACTAATGATTGATATTTTATCCAGGCAGCAAGTTAGAGATAAATTACCCTTTTTCTTACCAGAAGAAATAGTAATTGCTCATAAAACAGGAACTCTCCCGGGAGTGGAGCATGATGGAGGAATCCTATTCTTACCCGGCGGACCTTTTATCATTTGCATCATGACTGCTGATCTTCCCGCTAATGTAGAAGGACTTCAGCTAGTTGCCGCCCTTGGCAAGGTAATATACGAACATTTTGGGCGTATCCAAACCAAGTAAGATGCCCTGGCAAGAAAGTCCATTCCTGATGGTTGTTTTGGCGAGAATTCATTTTCACATTAAGGGGGAAAAACAATGTATAAGAAAATCCTTCTAGCTATGATGATGCTAGTAATGCTCCTTAGCCTAACAGTAGGCTGTAGTAAATCTGACAGCAACGAGCAGGTGCTTCGCTATGCCTTAGAGGCAGAACCGGCAACCTTAGACCCTGCCAAGTCCACAGCCATTCCAGAATCCCTAGTCGAATTGCAGATTTTTGAAGGTTTGACCCGCCTGGATGCAAAAGACCAACCTGCAGCTGGCGTGGCGGAACGCTGGGAGGTAACTCCTGACGGCCTGAAATATGTTTTTTATTTACGCCAAAATGCAAAATGGTCCAATGGTGATCCTGTAACTGCAGGAGATTTTGAGTTTGCCTGGAAGCGAGTCTTAAATCCTGAATTTGCTTCTGAAAATGCCTATATGTTATTCTCCATAAAAAACGCCCAAGCTTACAATGAAAAGAAAGCAGCAGCTGACGCTGTAGGGGTGAAAGCCTTAAATGAGCATACCTTGGAAGTGACTTTAGAAAAACCTACAGCTTATTTTCTAAGTTTAGCAGCTTTCCATGCCTTTTATCCAGTTCATTCAAAAACAGTAACTGCCAGCCCGGACAAATGGGCTAATGAAGTAAATACCTTAGTTGGTAATGGTCCCTTCAAAATAACCAATTGGGTTCACAGTGGGCAAATTCATTTTGCAAAAAATGATCAATACTGGGATGCAGCAGCTGTGAAACTAACAAAAATGGAATGGCCAATTAGTGATTCCCAATCTACCCGGCTATCACTAATCGAAAATAAGCAAGTTGACATGATGGTGGAGCCGCCTGTTGTAGAGCATGACCGCCTGAATAAAGAGGGACTTCTCCAAATATCACCTTACTTAGGCACCTATTACTATGTATTTAATACCCAAAAGGCTCCCTTTGACAATCCTAAAGTACGTAAAGCTCTTACCTTGGGCATTAATCGCGATGCACTTGTGAAAAATGTAATCAAAGGTGGGAAAAAACCAGCCTACGCTTGGGTGGCACCAGGTCTTACGAATCCTTCTACTGGTAAAGATTTTCGTGAAGAAGGCGGAAATTATGCCATAGAAGATATCGAGTTAGCTAAAAAGCTATTAACGGAAGCCGGCTACCCCGGCGGACAGGGATTGCCTCCTATTACCATTTTGTTTAATACTGGCGAGATACATAAATCCATTGCCGAAGCGATTCAAGAAATGTGGAAACAGAACTTGGGGGTATCCGCGAGCTTAGCCAATCAGGAATCAAAAGTATTCTTAGAATCACGAACCCAAGGTGAATTTCAAGTTGCCCGGGCTTCTTGGGTCGGTGACTATGCCGATCCCATGACCTTTATGGATGTATTTAACGATCCCACCAATGATGCCAAGTATAAGAATCCAGCATATAATAACCTGATAGAAAAGGCCCAATCCACAATGGATCAAAAGGTTCGTATGCAGATCATGCATGATGGAGAGAAAGTTCTCTTTGATGATGCAGTGATCCTTCCCCTTTATTACACAACCCAGCCATTTGTTGCGAGACCCTATGTGAAAGGCTATTTCTGGTCTGTACTTGGTCTTGCTGATTTCAAAACAGCATATATAGAGAAGTAAGAAAACGTTGACTGGTCCTTTAAAAACATTTAAAACAATCGAACCACAAACGCAAAGGACACAAAGGGGCTTATTTATATTTTTCGTGTACTCCTTTGTGTGCCGCAGCAGCGGCATTATGCCTTTGTGGTTCATATAATTACTTATATTTTTTCACTTAAAAAACTTATAAATTCTAGTTCTATAAAAAATATTTCCATATAGGAGGTGATCTTATTTTTTCTATTCCTCAAATTAAACCGAAGCGCCTCTTGCCTGGAGACACGATCGGTGTGGTTGCTCCCGCCAGCCCTGGGGATGAAGAGTCCACTCTGGCAGGCATAGCATGGCTAGAAGCACAAGGCTTTCATGTTCATCTAGGAAAAACAATCGACCAAACCTTCGGATATTTAGCAGGATCAGACGCCTTGCGGGCAGCGGATATCAATACTATGTTTACCTCACCTGATATTAATGGCATTATTTGTTTGCGGGGCGGCTATGGTACCATGCGGCTATTAGAATTATTAGACTATGACATGATACGCACCCATCCTAAAGTATTTGTTGGCTATAGTGATATAACCGCCCTACACACAAGTATCAGGCAAAATACAGGCCTCGTTACCTTTCATGGACCCATGGTAGGATCAGATATGGGAACAGGTCTGACAGATTATACTTGGGATTATTTATCCCGAGCGATTACGGTTTCTGAGCCTCTCGGTCCCATTCTAAACCCTGCTGATTCATTGCCTCCCAGCTTTATCGCCCAGGGAGAGGCCCGGGGACAACTGACAGGAGGAAATTTAAGCCTCATTACAGCCACTCTTGGAACTCCTTATGAAATTGATACCCGGGGAAAAATTCTGTGTCTGGAAGAAGTCGCCGAAGCCCCCTACCGCGTAGACCGAATGCTGACCCAATTGCTGTTAGCTGGTAAACTGCAAGATACAGCAGGAATTGTATTCGATGTATGCGCCAACTGTGAATTAGAATTAGAACCGCCTGACTTCACTGTAGAAGAAGTCTTGCGGGATCGTTTAGGAAATTTACAAAAACCCGTACTCTATCATTTGCATTTTGGGCATACTGCTGATAAAGCAACGCTTCCCTTAGGAGTCACAGGGATACTCAATTCTTTTTCAAACAACTTCGAGATTATTGAAACTGCTACTACGGATTAAAGACCGGGGAACTGAGGTGAAAGACAATCATGGATAAAAAAGCATGGAAAGAACAAGTAATTGCCGCAGTGGATGCTATGGCTCCAGAGCTTATCGATATGAGCCTGTTCTTACACGAAAATCCTGAACTGAGCGGCCAGGAATATCAGGCAGCTCAGCGACTTATTAGCGCAGCTGAAAAGCAAGGCTTTCTTGCGAAAAAAAATATTAGCGGTTACGAAACGGCCTTTATTGCCCACAAAGGAACTAGCGGACCTAAAATTGCTTTCCTCGCTGAATATGATGCGCTGCCAGGACTAGGTCACGCCTGCGGACACAATCTCATTGCCGCTATGAGCTGGGGTGCAGCAGCAGCATTTGCGGCGGTGGCAAAAGATCGGGCCGTTTCCTATTTGATTGGCTGCCCTGCAGAGGAGACCAGCGGTGCTAAAGTCTCCATGGCTGCTGATGGTATCTTTGATGACTTAAGGGCAGCCATCATTATTCATCCTGGAGACAGCAACAACATGGGTGGCACGTCTTATGCCACTCATCCCTTAAAAGTAACCTTTCACGGATGCCCTGCCCATGTAGCCAGCAAAACAAATAAAGGGGTCAATGCTCTAGATGCCCTTGTCATGTTTTATCAAGGCATTAAACCCTTACGCCAAACCTTTACTCAAGAAACCATCCTAGCAGGAATTATCACCAAAGGAGGAACAGCTCCTAACATTGTAACGGATGAGGCAGAAGGGAAATTTACCATACGGGCTTTATCATCTCACTATTTAGAAGAAACCGTGATTCCTGCAGTACGAAGGCTGGCAGATGGCATCGCACTAGCCACAAAGACAAGGGTTGAAGTTGTACATTATGAGCCTTTGTTCAAAGAGCTGATCAATGATCCTGAGTTAATGAAATTCTTCCAAGAAAATATGACCTTGCTGGGTGAGAAAGTCACCCTGTTAGAACCAAATGATGCAGATGGCTCCACCGATGTAGGTAATGTCAGTCACGCGGCACCTACCATCCATCCCGATATTTTCATTGGAAGCAACCTTTCAGCACACACACCGGAATTTGCCACAGCAACAGGATCACCCTATGCTCAGGAGCGATTATTAATAGGAGCGAAAGCGATGGCCATGACGGCTATTGATTTGCTTGATTTATAGAGATTATATTTGCTATTACTAAAAACAAAACCTTTTGAACCGCGAAGATGATGAAGAACAGGTCGGAATATCCATACGATTCCGACCTGTTCTTTGTGTTTCTTCGCGACCTTCGCGGTTCATTATCTTTTTTATTAACGCTTTACATGTCGAAGCATTCCAATTACTTCGATACTTCCCGGAAGATCCATTTGATAGAATAAAGCCTCTTCCATTGCTGCTACAACTACAGTACTTGGTCCTGCAGATTTATGAATATCGATTTGTATCCCACTATGTAAAATTAAATGCATATTATTATTCTCAGCTAATTGCTGTGCCTCATACAAGATTCCTTTAGAACCTACAGGAACCAATTCATATACACGTTCAGAGCCAAGCAACGTTTTTATCAATTGATAACCGGCGATATCCCCTTTTTCACTTTTTAGTACTTCTTCTCCAACTTTGGGTTTCCCAATAGCGACCAGCAAAGCATCCTGTTTAACATTATTCACTTTTAGATTTTTATTTTCGACAAGTCCCACAGCCGTAACTCCGAAACCAGTTGCAAAAGTTGCAAAATTTTCTTCTGTACTTCCCGTCAGTACAATTTTACCAATACCAGCCTCTTCTAATTCCTCTTCAATACCTGCTATGATTTTTTTACCTGTGACTTCCATTTCATTGCAAATGGTATTAGCCAAACAAACGACCTCTGCTCCTGAACACAGAATCTCAAAAAGAGCAACCCTTGCGGTGTACTTTCCAGTAACAAAAGGAGAAACCTTAAGAACATCATACTCTTTCAATCCGATTCCACCACAGCTGTCACAAGCAACTACTATGGTTTTTGCCTGGCCCAAATCAATCAACGTCAAATCTCTTACTTTTTGTACCTTCATATTTTCTTCCTAACCTTTTTTATCCTATTGGGCAACAACTTATATACAAGGCATGCAAGGACAATATTAAGCGTCGCGATACCTGAAAGTACAGGCAGATACGCGATCATTCCTGCTATACCGATCACAGGCAGCAACAATGGAGTTAACATTAGCAGTGAGACTGGCCCATTCATGATAACCCCCAAAACTCCCGCTAGGGTGATTGCTTTTAGAGAAAACTCCTCACCCTCTGCCACCTTGCGATAAACAAGACTAAAAATTGCCATTGTTGCTGCCATATCGATCATGATGACAATATGAACAGGAAAGGACAATGGAAATCCGGACAGCAGCGCCGTCAACAAATGTCCCATCATACCAATGAAAGCACCATAGGCCGGACCAAGCAGCAGTGCTCCTAAAAATCCTGGCATCGAATCAAAAGCAATACTACCCATAACTTTTATGTTAGCTCCAATAAAGCTCAGTGCGATAAATAGAGATGTCAAAACGATTTCTTTTGTTTTCAAATTTCCTCTCCCGCTTTCTATATACTCAAAATAGCTATGAGTGTGAATTCCTTATATTACGGAAATAAATATTTTAATTTGGTTAGTTTAAAAAGGAGAATGGTAAGAGGTAGTGCTAGCATGGAAACTAGGATGAACTGAACTGCTGAAATATTTTCCGCAGAGGGAACAAAAATATGATATTGCCCAAGAAACCAATTGAGTGCGACTAAAACAACGATCCCCATTAGCCTATAACGAAATCGTAATCGCAGGCCAATACACATTGTAATAATAATACTAGTGATTATCAAATGGAGGAAGAAAAAAATCTGATGACCTTTCTCTGGATCTGAAAACCAGTTAACATCAAATCTAAATAATCGTCCTCCTTCATTCAGAATAAAGACAATTAAATTGTGGATGGATGCATAAATCATATAAATGGTAAGAAACTTAAAAACGAAAGAAGGCTCTTTATCATGCAGCCCTCGCCAAATCCATTTACTAATTGCATAAAGAATGCAAAGCCCAATTCCAGTATAAAAAGATCTCCACCAGAAGTGCTGATAGATTCCTAGTTCTGTAAAATACCAATCTAACCCAGTAAAAACAGCCGCAATACTAATTACATAATTCCAGGAAAGTGAAAAAGCATTGATTGCAACAGCAGAAGCCGGAACAATCAATGAATTAGATATATAGGAGCCCAAGTAGTTATCCAACCTTGCATCCTGCAAAATACCAGGGAAGTAATGATACCCATTCAATAAAATTAAAATGACGATCTCAAAGGGGTGAATCACGGCGCTTGTCTGCAAATGCAATAGGAGGATTTTCCAGTCTTTTTTATAAACGAGTGATGCTGCTACAAGAATCAGGCTTATCATGATTAGCCCATAGTACCAATAAGCAGAAGACAGCATTTTGATCTCCTCACCTTTTATAATATCGCCATGCGATCATTGATACTATTACCTGATTCGGATTAAATTAAACAATCTAAATACAATTATAACGACTTCTCACTCTTTCCAATGATCCTGCTTGCATTCACACAAGCTGCCAGAGGCCTATCTGCCAATCCTGCAAGAAGGTTATCGACGGTAATCTGTGCCATTGCAGTACGAGTTTCTACCGTTGCGCTGCCGATATGAGGTGTAATGAGAATGTTAGAAAGCTTCAGCAAGGGATGATCCTGGGCCACAGGTTCTGGATCAGTAACATCAAGGGCCGCATAAGCAATTTCTCCTGATTGCAAGGCCTCCACTAATGCATCTGTATTCACTACTGGACCTCTTGATACATTAATGAAATAAGCCGTAGATTTCATTTTTCGAAACTCTTCTCTACCAAATAAGCCTCTGGTCTCTTGAGACAGAGGAGTCAAGACGATAATCGCATCGGATTTGTCCAATAGATTCTCAAAAGATTGATATGCTACACCAATCTTGTCATCATCATGACGACGATTCCGATTATAATAGATCACATTCATGCCAAATGCCTTTGCTCTTTGAGCAACTGCAGCTCCAATTTGCCCCATACCGACGATTCCGAGAGTCTTACCAGCAATATCAATACCAAAAGATAGTTTATGACCAAGAGCCCAAGAGTTTGCCCTTACAAAATCCCACCCTTCATGAATTCGCCGCGCTGAACATAACAAAAGAGAAAATGCCAGGTCAGCAGTAGCATCAACAAGAACTCCCGGCGTATTGCCAAAGGGTATATTGTATTTTGAACAAGCTTCGATATCAACGTTGTCATATCCCACAGCCATCTGAGCGATCACTTTGAGCCTCGGTGCATTCTGTAACAATTCCTCATTTACTGCCACACTATTATTTACAATCAGACCTTCAGCATCGGCAACCCATTCCAATAAAATATCTCGGGGAATGTCATTTTCTTGTCTTCCATTGCTTAATACTGCAAAAATTTTGCAGTCGTTCTAATGCTGGAGTCATCAGTCCACCAATGACTACTACATTCGGTTTACTCATCTTCAACACCCCTATCTTTATCTCAATATCTATATTCCTTCTATTTGCCAAGTCTATACAAAATCCTGCATGACAATAAGACTCTTTAACGATTCTCATCCTGTATGATCCAAAATTTTTAAATAGCGTCTTTGCGCCTTAAACATCTAATGCTAAAACACAAAAGCTTAACATGCAGTACTCCTTCACAAGACGCTACCGCCATCTCTGCCTTTTACAGATGATTCTGAACATAAAAACCAGAAGTCTTCACTGCAAGCAGCTGCAACTCCTGGCAGTATGGTTCCTATCATCCTGTCTTTTCAGGGCTCCCCTATCCATCTCCAATGAATCCCAATTCATTGGCTACATATCATATAGCTCCTTAGCCAGTTGATGGTTTGTAATACTTGTATTCATAAAGCCTAATGCCTTCCAAAAATCACATTTAAACTTACTCATGATTATATTTATCGTTAGACCTTCCACCTTAAACTCATCTACGATTGTTCGATCTGCCAGATAGGCATCAAGTACTCTTTGTAAACTTGCATCAATGATACTTAATTCATTAAATATCATGTCTATCTCACCCTCATCTGAATACCCTTCTTCTAACAGTATCTTTTTTACAACAGCCTCATCAAAAACAATCACGTTGTTTCCCTCCCGTTTTTTTTGTTTATCCCCTTGATCTTATTGTGCAGTAATTTCCTTTTTATTATCTTTATTTATTTGGTGTAATAACAGCATCTTTTAGCTATCATGCAATTAACAAATGACTTGTCCTTTTAATCACACTTACCATTAGGATAAACCATTTTGAGAATCATTACCTCTCCTGAAAGATATAGATTTTAATATTTCACAAAATATTAATACAAAAATAACCAATGTCCCTACTCGGGCAAGATTTTTTCATACCGACTGCATATTTTTATTTCTATGAATATAAGAAAAGGACTGACGTGCTCTAACACGCCAGCCCACAGGCTTCTAACCGGGAGCGGTTAGCTCAGATTATAGGGTTAAGAATAACCGCCGTCTTTGAGCTGGCGTTATTTCTTTTTTATCCCTTCGGCTTACTCCATATCGATATGCTTCTCTCCCCATTGGTACATGAGATCAAGAATGGGAATTAACGTTTTGCCTTCATTGGTTAACGAATACTCAACTTTGGGAGGTACTTCATTATATTGTTCTCGATGAACCAATTTACTCGCTTCCAATTCCTTTAGCTGTTTGCTTAATGTTTTATGTGCAATCGGCTGAAGTTCTTCTCTCAATTTGTTATACCGTATTACTTCGGCTTTATAAATTTCCCACAGGATAATCCACTTCCATTTACCTTCCACTGCTGACATTGTGTAGTACATCGGACATTTCCCAAATTTACTCTCAAAATCTACCATGATAGCCTCCCCATGCTAACCAAAAGGTTAGTATATAACAAATTTGTGCATACTTGATTATCTTCCTATAAGAATATATACTTTGAAACATAAAGTCAAGATTGAACTTAGGGAGGTATTTATATGAAAATAATAGCAATCAATGGAAGTCCGAGAAAGACTAAAAATACTGCAACTTTACTTAAGAAAGCACTTGAAGGCGCAGCATCACATGGAGCTGAAACAGAATTAATTCATCTTTACGACTTAGATTACAAAGGGTGCATTAGCTGTTTTGCCTGTAAATTAAAAAACGGTAAAAGCTATGGAAAATGTGCTTTTAAAGACGGATTAACACCGATTCTCGAAAAAGCAGCAACCTCAGATGCAATTATTCTTGGTTCGCCAATATATTTTGAATCAGTTACTGGTAATATGAGATCTTTTATGGAAAGATTAATGTTCCCCTATCAAACATATACATCTGGGTACAAAACTATATTTGGTCGAAAAATACCAACCGGCTTTATCTATACTATGAATGTAACTCATGACCAAATGAATGAGTTAGGATATACACAGGGATTGAGATTCTCGGAGATAGATTTAAAAAGAGTATTTGGTTATTTTGAGCCACTTGTTGTCAATGATACTTATCAATTCGACGATTACTCTAAATACGTCATAACAGTTTTTGACGGAGATAAAAAGGCCAAAGTAAAGGAAGAGCAATTTCCCGAATACTGCAACAAGGCCTTCGACTTAGGAGTACGCTTCGTTCAACAAGCCAAAATTCTCAAAGAAAATCCATAATAACAGTCTATAACAAGACACTACCACCGTCCCCACGTCATTCCACAAAAATAAAAAAACCAGAAGTCTTCACTGCAAGCAGCTACAACTTCTGGTATTATTAACTTCATGGCGGAGAGGGTGGGATTCGAACCCACGAGACAGTTTCCCGCCTACTCGATTTCGAGTCGAGCATACCCACATTTTTAAGGTATAAGCCCGTATTTTCCACTAGTATATAATCCATAGAATCCAGCTTTTTCACGGTTATCAATCGATGTAGTTCATTTATTTTTTTGCTGTTTTTTACAGTCTGTTATCAAAAGTGTTATCAAAAGCGCCATTTCGGCATATATCCCCTGCGGGGCTTCTATACTAAGACTTTTGCCTGTGTCTATATATTAAGACCAGCTAACTAATTAAATTTAGCTTTTTTTCTACAGATCCACTCATTACGAATGAGAGGAACGCTATTTGTAAATGTTTATGTTAATTGATAACCTTTGTTTTTCCTGAATTCTTGCCGTTTATCATTTGTACCTATTGGTAAACAGCAAGGGACATTTGCAAACGATAAGGGACAATATAATGGACAAGCAAGTCAGCGTAAAAAGTTTAGATCGAGTTATGGGCACCATTACCTCATCTATTATATTATAACCACTGCCATCCCGTTACATCAACTTCAATACATGAAATGATTCTGCTAGCGGATATCTTTAACAATGGGTGAAGGAAGTACCCAAGGCACTTTGCCCATTTGTCGCCCTTATATGCTTTTTACAAAAGTAAATATTCCTGTCTAGTCATTTTTTTGCGATTTATAGGTTCCTCTACAAGCTGATTGATCTTTCTCTTTATTTCTGGACGACGGAAAAACTTTAAATTGGAGGCTATCGCATGATTTATACAGTGATTTTCCCGAATGGAGGGATTGACTTGTGCTAGAAACGGTTTTACATCTTCTTGGTCATATTTTATGGACGAAAGTAAGGCTGAAAACTCATCATATCTTATACGTATAATTGCTTCACGGACCAATCAGAATATGATTACAGCAGTTTGCTTCAATTGTTTCAAGCTGATTATGTTTAACGCAGCCACCTTTGGTTTCCATCATCGGATAATATAGTTACATATTCCCAATCAACCTTAGTTTGTTCTAATACAAGCACATGACCAATCTCATGTCTGGCTCTACATTTATCATCTTTACTTATATCAAAAACATCCAAATCTACTTCACCCCACAATTTGACTACTCGCTCCGATTAAAGATTAAAGAATTTGAACCATAAACGCACGTTTTAGGTACTTATATAGAAGTCTTTCAAATAGCTTATTTAAGCGTATTTTTTCATTCTAAAACTATTATCCAAAACAAAGTATCAACATAAAGCTAATACAACCTTTAATGCACTTATTTTTCGATTCATTATCTTAACGTAGGTAAAAAGTAATGTTTTTACCCATTTTAACTCTTAGCGTGGGCTTTGTCGGAAATGTTGGCGACATCCCATAGCCATCAAGCTAAGCCATAGTCAATAATAGTGGACACTCATCGGGCACCTATTTTCGCCAATTTTTCTTTCAGTTCATGATTTTCAATGGTGTCTTTTAAGTGTACATGAGTATTAAAACTATTTCATGGCACACTAAAAAACCACATATACAGTGAAAAATTCACAAAATTGTGAAATTAGTTTATGCTGCCATTCTAACTCTCCCTGATGTTCGTTTATAACAAGCCCTAAGAATATCAAAAACAGTTTTCTTGTTCTTCCTATAAAGATTTCAGGCCATTCCTGACTACATTTTCAAATACTAACTGTAAGGTATTGAAAGCTTTACTAGGGATTTCTATAAGTTTAAAGGATAGTCTATCAATATATTCATGAACAATCTCAGAAACTTTCATTTCACTGGCTTCAAGTGCTTTATTTTCTAACACTAAAGCCCTCATCTTAAACGTTACAGCAGAACTCAAGAGTAGCAAAATGAGTTTCCCATAAAGCTGACATTGAAATCGTTCTATTTTAACTGGTTTTACAATGTGTATATGAAATATAGATTTCCAAGTTTTAAATACTATCTCCACCTGCCAACGCAATGAATAGAATTCATGAACTTCTTCGGCACTTAACACTGCTTCCTCGATATTCGTTATATAAATGGATATCCCTAATAATTCAATGGTATGATCACTCTTCTCTATCCCTTTCTTTTTAGCATTCTTCTCACACTTCTCCGACCTTTTTTTCAATTGTTCTTTTGTTAGTTTATATAAAATAAGCCTGGTTTTCAGTTTTTTCTCCCTACCTACATAGACATCCTTAATTTCATAACGTTCTCCATCGCTCATCTGTTTCATGATGTCAGAAATATGAATTCTTGTAAAAAATGTTGATTTTTTTAGGGGTACCATTCTTATAATACTCGATCTCAGTATTTTCTATATACACGGCTATATTCGGTTTGAGTCTTGATATATAAAAGGCTTTTCTCTTTTCTACATCCAAAAAAATCTTCAAAACTGAAATAGCCAAGGTCTCTTAAAATAAGATCTCTAGGTTTGATAGTATCTCTTATCTTGGTTCCAAAAGTGTTATCATTTCCTGAGCCAGCTCCCACTTCTACATTCATAAAATTTCCTGATTTCAATTCATATTCTAGTTGTATTTTAACCCCTGAAGGTTGAGAGCATCCACCTGAGCCAGGGTAGGTATGCTTATAGTTTTCTGGTACTTGAAAAGCTGTAGAATCAAGTATTCTTATTCGTTTGAAATCGTCATCCCATAGACTGGATATACGAGTATGATTTGTTATTGTTTGGCGTAAAAGTTTCTCGAAAATCTTCTTTAGAAATTCCACACATCTTTCATTTAAACGTTGGTCTAATGCCTGATTGGAAATCACTACGCCTGTTTTTGCACTCAGTTTTGTACATAAGGTAACAAGTGTGTGGTTCGCAACCCCTACATCCATAAAGCAGCATAAGCAAACGAATTCACATGCTGTAATTTTACCCTTTCTTTTCACAAAACCAGTTTCTATTGCTATTTCTTCAATCTCCTCTTTTGAAAACCATCTTTTGAGTTCATCTGCAAAATGCTTTATATTTTCATCCAAAGTTAAGTTTTCTTCTATCAATTATAAATTCCCCCATCTGTATGCTTTCATCGTCCTTTAAAAGGATAACATTTTTTTACAAATGGGGGGGGAGGGGGCTTTATTTAATTGAATTTTCTTAGCTTGATGGCTATGGGGTATCGCCAGCAAATTTAAATTATATATTGGCTTCTTTGCGCAGAATTTCACTCTTATCTGTTCGCTCCCATGGCAATTCAATGTCAATACGGCCAAAATGACCATACGCTGCTGTTTGACGATAAATGGGACGGCGTAAATCCAATGCTTTAATAATACCAGCTGGACGCAAGTCAAAATGCTTATTAATAAGAAGAGCAATGTCAGCTTCCTTAAGTTTAGCAGTTCCAAAGGTATCCACCATAATAGATACTGGTTGAGCAACACCAATTGCATAAGCTAATTGAATTTCACATTTATCAGCCAGTCCCGCAGCTACTACGTTTTTAGCTACATAACGAGCAGCATAGGCAGCTGATCGATCCACTTTTGTACAATCTTTACCTGAGAATGCACCACCACCATGACGTGCCATTCCACCATAAGTATCAACAATAATCTTGCGACCAGTAAGTCCTGCATCACCTTGCGGTCCACCGATTACAAAGCGGCCTGTCGGATTAATATAATATTTAGTATTTTCATCTAGTAAGGCAGCAGGAACCATTGGTACAATAACTTTCTCAATCATATCTTTTTCAATTGTCGCTAAATCAACCTCAGGACTATGCTGAGTAGAAATAACAATGGTATCAACACGAATCGGTTTTCCATCTTCATATTCCACCGTTACCTGAGTTTTTCCATCAGGACGCAAGTAATCTACTTCATCGTTTTTGCGCACCTCAGACAAACGACGAGCCAATTTATGCGCTAAAGAAATTGTCAATGGCATATATTCCGGAGTTTCATTGGTTGCATAACCAAACATCATTCCTTGATCACCAGCACCAATCGCCTCGATTTCATCCATTTGCCCTTTCTTAGCTTCCAAGGCCTTGTCTACACCCATCGCAATATCAGCGGATTGCTCATCAATAGAAACCAGCACCCCACAAGTATCCCCATCAAAACCATACTTCGCGCGAGTATACCCGATCTCTTTAATTGTATCACGTACAATTAAAGGAATATCTACATAGCAATTCGTAGTAATTTCACCAACGACATGCACCTGTCCTGTAGTCAGAAGCGTTTCACACGCTACCCTCCCCATAGGATCTTTTGCCATAATCGCATCAAGTACACTATCTGAAATCTGATCCGCCATTTTATCAGGATGTCCCTCTGTCACTGACTCTGAAGTGAATAAAACACGTTTTTCTCCCATAACCTACATCTCCCTGTTTACTAAAAATCTCTTTCTTTAAGGATGTCACTATCATTCAGATCAATCGTATACAACATTAGCCTGCTTGTGTGATGGTAGTCGCTTCCTTGGTTCCAAGTCGCGCTCAGTACACCGACGACCGACCTCTACGGGACTGTATTTACTTGGTGCGACCATCCTTGTTGAGGTCAAAATCGGATTACTCGGATTACGTGCTTATGAAAGTCAATAAAATATAGATTGTTTTTTGAATCCATCCTTAGACCATAAACACCTAAACCCGCATTCAGTGCAGCGCCATCATCCCCGGAGTAAGCCTTTTCACCGTTTCCTGCAATCGAATAAATTACACCCTGCTCTATATCTACCATACGGATTCTATTAGAACCGGTATCGGCAATGAACAAATTTCCGTTAAGATCCACTTCGATTGCATGCGGCACTTCGTCTACTCCAATTTTTTCCTTATTAGGAAGGATTCCTCCCAAAAAGCTATTGGTGATACTGCCAAACTCATTTACTGGACCAGCTTCACCTTTTCCCACAATAGTGGTTATCCTCCCAGTTTTAGCATCCACTTTTCTGACAGCGAAATTTAAACTATCAATAATATAAATGTTATCATATCGATCGATTGCTAACCCATACACATCATTCATCTGTGCTTGCTCTGCCAGTTCTCCATCACCGCTATATCCGTAAGTACCAGTTCCTGCATAGGTCGATATCATACCATTTGTACTAATCTTTCTAATTCTATTATTTTTGTAATCATTAAAATATACATTTCCTATAGAATCAGCAATAACTCCGGCTGGATAGTTGAGTTTTGCATCACATGCTTTTATGTTGTCACCGTTGTATCCTGTATCACCAGTCCCAGCAATTGTGTTAATGATACCTGTCATAGCATCAATTTTTCTGATTCTATGATTTAAGAAATCGGCAATAAAGATATTTTCATTACTATCTATGAATACTCCGGCAGGTCCATTGAGTTTTGCATCTACAGCAAGTCCCCCATCTCCGTCAAATCCTTTTGCACCGCATCCTGCTACCGTTGTGATCATTCCTGTTCCTACATCAACTTTTCTAATGACATGATTATGCATTTCAGCGACAAAAACGTTATCGTTCTTATCAACTGCCAAGCCTGCAGGTCCGTTAAGCTGTGCGATGTCAGCCTTTTCCCCATCTCCAGAGTATCCGGCAGCGCCTGTCCCCGCAAATCTATGTATTGTACCTTTTGTCCATTTAATGTCTTTAGAAATCATTTTTCTACCCCCAATAAATAGTTATCGTTTTGTAAAGTTAAATGAAAATTGAGGACCTGCCATCCTTTCTGGTACAATGTTTTTGCGACAAAACACATACCTCCCAGAAAGGAGACAAGTCCTCATGCAAAACATTGTATCAATTAGGTGTCCAAAGTGCAACAACTCTCACTCATTTTATCGCTACGGCAAAGATAAATTGGGATTCCAAAAATATCAATGCCGTACATGCAATCATCAATTCACCAAATAATCCAAGGTCAACTGATAAACCAAACTATCCTAGTTGCCCTGCATGCGGTAAAGCTACTTTTCTTCACCATGATCATAAGCATTACTCGAATTTTCGTTGCTGCGATAAGAAATGTAATCATTCTTTTTTCACTGCAAAATCTTCTATAATAGCTCCTCCATCTATGAATCATTTGATGGGTAAGACCAATTTTAAACGCATGCGTTATCCTGTTCATGTCATTCTTTCTGCTTTATCCATGTTTTATTTGGGTAAAGATTCTTTTAGAAATATTGCTTTAATCATGCGTACCGTTTTTAATATCAAAGTTTCACATACTTCCATTAGTAATTGGTGTAAAAACTTTGCCCCACTTTTTCAAAATATCAGCTTAAAGCTAATACCGTCCTTAAACTTAAATTCTGATGAATGGCATGCCGATGAAACAGTTGTCAAAGTAGCTGGTGTCAAATACTATATTTGGTTTGTTGTGGATTCAGAAACTCGTTTTGTTGTTGCTTTTCATCTGTCTCCTCATCGTGATTCTCCACAAGCTTTTTCTGTTCTAAATGCAGCCAAAACATTAGGGCAACCTACAACGATTGTCTCAGATCGCTATTCTGCTTATAACGTGCCTGTTAAATCTGTCTTTAGGGATGTAAAGCACATTCGAGTAGAATCATTTAAAGATGATGTTTCCAATAATCTCATTGAATCTTTCAACCATCAATTCAAAGCTTGGTACAAAACCAAACAAGGCTTCCATTCCTTTGCCTCAGCTAATAACCTCATCTCAATGTTTGTATTCTTTTACAACTTCGTCAGACCACATTCTGCTCTTAATTACCTTACACCAGTACAAGTTGCCGGACTCAATTTAACAAAGAAACAAAAACGAGAGTATTTGATTGTAGCTTGATGAATTTCAATGAAATATTGTGCTATTCTTTCATGTTTACTTTACAGAGCCATAGTTATCATTTTGTAAGATGAATTGTAGCTAAAGGATTTGTCTACCTTATGATACAATATTTCCCAGAACCATTATATCAATTTAGATGTTCAAAAGGCAATCATTCTTAGTTTATTGTTTCTGCGAGGATCCTTTCAATTTTCAAAAATATCAGTGCCACAAGCGCAAACACCATGTAATCCCTATAGTAATTACCATCTCTTACAATCGTAGATTTCTAGCAACGAATGGACGCGTCAATCATCTTTTCCAAGTCTTCAGCAGTGTTAATCCATTGACATTTTATACTTTCATCGATAATTCTTATATTTCCCGATACTGTACAACCAGCTCCCAATTCCAGTATCCCGTCTATTCCAAGGCTTTTGAAATTGCCAACAATTCGGTCCCAAAGTATCGGAGCTGCAAGCTGCTTAGATAACTTTTCTTTGATTTGATTTCCTTTTACAGCCCCTTCACCATCAACGCAGGAATATACCGGATATTCAGAATCACTAAAATTATATCTTCCGAATATTGGTGTCGACTCCGCAGCCATATTTAAACATAACGGACTATGGAAAGCAGCAGTGTCCAGAGGTATAACCCATCGTGCCCCACTTTTTTTTGCCAGTCTTGCAACTTCTGCGACTTTCACTTTACTACCTGAAATTACATTCTGGTCACGCGAAAGATACGTAGCTAGGACAACAGAGGTTTCCTCCGGATCGACAATCCGGCAGCACTCCATCAGCTTATTTCTGTCAAGCTCCATAACACGCGCCATCATACCATCTTTAATACTATCATTTGTTATTACTAGCTGTTCCAACTCATAGATAAGTTTTAGAACCTGTGGGAACTGCATGGAGCCAGCCGACGCGACTGCCGTAAATTCGCCTTGACTAAAACCAGCAGCTGCTATTGGTCCCTTTACATGCCGTACGACTAACTTATAGACGGCATAACAGTGCGCCACAAGACAAACTGTATGTAATTCTGGATTTAAGACAGGATTTTTATAGGAAATTTCGCACAAATCATATCCAATATAATCACTAGCAGTATCCATAATATCCTTAAAAAAATCATAGTTATTGTAAAATGTAGGGCTTAACCCTTTGTAAAAAGCATCTCTAGCCGGAAAGACAACTGCATAATTTTCAAACCTCTTCAAGATAATCCTCCTCATACAACATGTACTCTCTCTGAAGCCCAAAGTATTCTATTGATCAGAGCTTCAGACTCTGAACCTGCTGCCTTACTGGCTGACACCTTCCTTCAATATAGCTTTTTTTCTTTTAGCCATTTGTTTTAAATAAGCAAGACGTTCTGTTACATGTGAATCTGACGATATTGTTCTATAGATGTTTAAGAGGCCTTCCTCAAGCTCTTCGCAGTTCATCTGTTTGGGTTTAATATTTATATCCCAAAAGGTATGGTAACTCCAGTCTCTATCAAGGATTCTCCCCTCGCTGTCCAATTGCTCTCGAAGTCGTGTTCCCGGTAAAGGTGTCGGAACTGTGATATTACTGCCATAAAGCATATTTTTCTTAATAAAATTTGCTGTTGATTCAAATATGTCAGATCCATCTTCATCAAGTCCGACGATAAAAGTGCCATAAACGCCGATACCATATGACTGAATTTTTTCTATCGATTGTTCATATTTAGGAAGCTGCTTCAATTTCCAGTTTCTTTTATCAAGGTCATATAGACTTTTATACGAAACGCTTTCAAATCCAATTACAACCCATTGACATCCTGCCTGTACCATTAATTTTAAAAGCTCATCATCTTCGGCAATCGAAATATCAGTTTGCGCGATCCATCTTAAATTCATATCCCGCATTTGTCTGAGAAGATCCTTGGACTGCTTTCGCAGAACAAACACATTATCATCGGCAAACAAAATAAGTGCATTAGGAAATTTTTCGTTTATTACCTTTAGCTCTCTAATAATGGAACTGTTATCTTTTCTTCGGTATTTGGAACCAAAAATCTTGGAAGCCGAGCAAAAGAAACAATCGTGGGGACATCCCCTGGTTGTTTGCAAAGTAATTAGCGGATAATTATATCCTTCTAATAAATCAAACCGCGGCAGCAGTGTATTTTCAAAGCTGTAACTCCCTGGTGAAGTTTCGCAATAGACTCTCTTCACGTTTTTGTTATTATAATCGTTTAAGAATTCAGGTACTAGAACTTCCCCTTCACCTGAGAGCACCACATCTACATATTTCAGTGCCTCTTCTGGCATCAGCGTCGCATGTATACCGCCAATAATAGTCAAAGCTCCATTTGCCCTAAACGATTTGGAGATCTCATAAGCATTCATGATCTGCTGGGTCATTGCACTAATAAACACAATATCGAATTTCTCATTATAGTTTATAGACCTGTAGTTCTCATCGATATAATGACATTCCCATTCAGATGGCAGTAAAGAAGCTATTGTTATCAGCCCTAAGTTGGGTCCTGTCCATAAAAACCTAAAGCTTTCCATACTTTCCAAACCAGCTAGAAAAGATGACATTTTCTCATTTTTCCCAAAAGTATTACCTTTTGGTGTAACCAGTGCAACCTTTTTCATCATATTATCACGCCCTTAAATATGTATTAAAGAAATCTAATACTCTTTTCTCGTACTCTCCACTCTTAATGTATTTATTTGTCAGGTGCCTTGAGTTCGGTACTCTCCACAACATTGCATGATTGGATTTCAGCAATTCAAAAGCTAGTTCTGCATTTTCTATAGCAATTATGTTATCTTTGTCTCCATGGATAAATAATACTGGCTTCCCCTTCAATTCTTTTAAAATCTTTTTTGTCTTATTTGCCATTTTTAAATAACCGCCATAATACAGATATAATGACAAAAATAAGAATCGTACCAAAGGGTTTGTTATACCTTTATTATCTAAGACATATTGAAAGTATTTTTTTACTAAAATAAGCGGTCCGCTGTCAACTACTACGACTTTCACGTCGGAATACCTATGCATCGCTAATAATGCGGGTACTGATCCCATTGAAAAACCCATAATACCAAAAGGTCCTTCAATACCCATTTTTTTTATAGTCTCAATCAGTGCTATAAAATCATTTTCTAGTGAGTATTGAATTCTGCTATCATCGCCGCTCTCTCCATGGTTTCTGAAATCAAAGCTAATCACTCGAAATCCCGCCTGTATCAGAGACTCAAAAAAAGGGAAAATGGCTTCCTTGCTCCCCCCCAGATAATGACAAGCGAGTATTGTCCCCTTTGGATTTATAGTTGGTTCATAATTAATACCTTTAAGCTTGAGGCCATCCTTCGCAGTAAAATCAAACTTACGATATGTTATTGATGAATTTTTTTTTAGGCAAAACTCATTTTTCTTGGGATGACCCAATGCTAATACTAGCTTGTATGCTCTTACAAAATAATATATTAGAATCAATACACTAATAATTATAGTAAAATGAAACACGTTCACACCCGCTAACAATGTATTTTAAATTCTTAAAGTTCTTATCTCATTCTTAACATAAAAACATTTCCATCGATTTTATGCCAGCCATACAAGGATTTTGCGTGGCTGATTTTACTCTACAAAACGCAGTCTAAAGATTCATTTATTCAAATACTCTCTCACAAAATTTGCGTAAGCATTGATATTTTTCACTTTATCCATGTTTAAATCAGCATCATCTATTTCGATATTGAAAATCTCTTCAATCTCAACTAGGATTGATAATGCCAAAATGGAATCTATACCTAAAGATAGCAGGGGAGTTTCATACGTTATTTTTTTTGTTATTTCCGTATCTTTAAGCCTCGAAATGACTATGGATTTAATCCTTTCTTCTACCGTTGCATTTTTATCCATTGGGTAACCTCCTCTTATTTTTTCATTTTTTTATATTCTCTTTAAACGTTAGCATATTAAGTACACTTGAAAAGTTTACATATACACATTTACATTTAAAAGTTTTATCACAAAATATTTTTCTCCCCTTTATTGCTTCCATCATCAATATCACATACCCGTATTCTTCCGGTAGTCCCATTAATTTCTATCCAAAGTCCATCCTGCAGCACATGAGTTGCCATATCGTTAAATACCACTACAGGGATTCTATATTCTCTGGCTACAACCGCTCCATGTGAAAGAATGTTGCCATAATTCATTACAAGACCACTAACTACGCCCAACATAGGTGTCCAACTTGGATGAAATGTCGAAACAACAGCAATATCGCCGCTACGAACTTTACTTAAGTCTGCAATCGACGAAATTGTCCTCACAGGTCCGAGCGCTTTGCCAGGGCTTATACCAGTTGATTTATAATTCTTTTTTAAGCCGCTTTTCTGTAAACGAATCAAGTCGCTATCCTTTATTAAATACGGCGGCGCAATTTTGATATTTTGCAGGTAAGCTTTTTTCCTTTGCTCCACATCACTTTCCCAATCCTTCGTATATGGCGGATCATTACGATCTTCTAAATCATATATTTCATCGATAGTAAGATGGAATATATCGGCAGATACCTGAAGGATACCTTTTTCAACTAGTATATTTCCTATGGAAAGCAGGATTCCCCGTAGCAAAACCCAACTTTTGTCAAAATAATATCGCTGATTTTCCCTCAAGGTCATATACTCAGTTGTGAGCTGTATTATTGTATTTAGTTTCTTCTTCTCAATTATTTTTGAGAGGATACTTTTATTGGAACTTGCTAGTACTCTATCAATAAAAAGTGACTGCTCTATTTTTTTAGCTGCATCCGATATTTTACTATTACATACTGAATTCACGGGGTTTATGATTAATTGTTTCATCAGCTCCAGCACAATAGCCGGTTCTTCCACCCAATGAGGGGTATATAGGTCATCGCAAGACGTTCCCCGATGACCATGTCTTTTGATAAAATCGTCAAACTGCTTTCGAAACTTCTCTCTTTCACAAGTCCCTTTCATTGTTTCGTATATTTCATTGGCATCCGTTTTGCAGAAGATCTCCCGAATGTCAGTGCATGAATTTGCTTTCATAGCTAGCTGCAAAAGCTCATCATTCGATTGCATTGTCATGTTTTTTGAATCATTGGATTCAATGATTCTTGCAATATTCTCTTTTACCTCAGGTGTATCAGGAAGATATGCAGTCAGCAGCTTATAGCATACTTGTGCCAACCCCAAGAATCGGAAATGGTCTTTACCAATGTAATTGCAGAAGACATTGGTAACTTTCTTAGCAAGCCGGATAAGATCACCAATGTTCATAGCAGCTGTATCATAGCTGGAAAATTCCTTAATATATCCTTCATATCTGTCCAAACGCTTATACCACTTTTTATACCCGCAAAACATAAGTCGTGTAAGCTTCAGTTTTTTGCTGACATCCTTACATATCGGGGTATCAAATGGAAGGTTATCAAAGACTTCCCTCTGAAATTTGTGATTCCAATATACCCTGTTAAAGTAAAATAAAAAGGGTTTTTCCTTGCATGATTTTCCTTCAAGCTTTGTATAAAAGCTGAGATATACGACCTCTTCCCAAGACTCAAGCAGTGAAAGATAACAAGTGCTTGCCGGTTCAGAATACCTGTCGAGAAGACTGCACTCAACATTCTCTGGAATATCAAAGTTATAAGGTATACAAGGCTTGGAAGCACTATCTTCTTTAACGGTTACTGGGCGGCATTGCAGGATGAATAGTTTATGATCCTTAATTGTCCATTCTACATCACACGGCTCCCCTAACCATTCTTCCAGCAAAGTTCCAATTTTTGAAACCGCGAATAATTCCTCTACAGACAAACAAGGCGCTGCCCAGTCCACTTTTTCTATACTCTTTACATCGATAGACAGCGAATGTCCCCCAATGCAGTATTCAACCTTTTTATCGGAGATATCTGAGGAAAGTATATTCCCCTGTCTGTCTACAATAAATTTATCCGCTTGAGTTATTCCTTCCACAACAGCAAAGTTCAAACCGGGATACGCCTCAATAACCATTTCATTACGATTTCCGGTTACGGGGTTTATGGTAAATATCACACCAGCTTTTTCCCCGCTGATCATTTCTTGAATAATGAGTCCCATCCCTACTGCTTCTAAATCGCATTTCTTTCTGTAGACCAATGCTCTTTCACAAAAGTAAGATGCCCAACATTTTTTTATGCTCTCAAAAAAACTCTCTACATCTTTTATGTTAATGATACTCTCATATATCCCTGCGCAAGAATACTGTTTTTCATCTTCATCAATTGCTGAGGAACGTACAATTATTGCATCGCACTTCCCATTTTGAGCAATTTGGTTCCAAACTGCATTCAAGTCCGTACGCAAATCGTCAGGAAAGCTGCCCGCAAGGATTTTTTCGCTGCTTTCCATGCTATTGTTTGTCGTGGTTATACCATTAAAGCTGCAAAACTTTGTGAAAGCTTCAACAGATAAGGCATATCCAGCGGGGACATCATACCCCTTCTGTAATAGCCCAGCAAGCCGAATTGTTTTCATTCCAAACAATTCCCCGTCTTTATTTTGGATATTTTGAAGGCAATTATAAATACTTCTCATAATTCCATCCTCAGATCTTGATATTTTAATATTCCTGATAAGGTATCCGTTGTAAAGGCAGGTGGTATTACGCCTGCTTTTAATGGCTCATTGTTTCTATTGATCCACAGAGTTTTAATATTTAATTTCCCTGCCCCATAAAGATCATCAAATTGCGAATCTCCGACCATAAGAATCTCATCATACTTTTTACCGAGCTTTTCCAATGCGTGTAAAAAAATTTTGTTATCAGGTTTATTGGCTTTTGCATCCTCTGATGTAATCACAAAGTCAAACTCGAATTTCTGCCTAGAAATGGATTGCTTTACTATATAGTTATCAGCATTTGTTAACAGTCCAACGGAAAATTGAGTTTTAAGCTTATTTACAGTATCATGAGCATCAAAATACGCGATTGGCGAACTAAAGAGATCAAAAATTAATTCTGCAAATTCGTATGAAAAGTCATTTATGTGAAAGGACTCGCATGTTTTCTGCAAACTTTGGCATAACAAATCAATCCCTAGTTTGAAAATCCCTCCTGAACTTAATACAGCCCTATTTCTGTTGAATTTGCCATAGAATTTATCAGAATCAATCTCTGGATGTGAATTTCTCAGGTAACATCCAAGCCATGTCCTTATTTTTTCATATGGCTGGTGTAATTCAACCAAGGTCATATAATAATCAAAGCAAATTACGTTTGGCTGTTTCATTTCACGTACTCCCATCAGTATTAGATATTCATCCAAGCTTTCTATGCCTAATTTAACTCTGGCAAAACAAATATTCCTGTTAGAATTTGCGCATCCTATAATGACCGCTGCTTGGCCGCCCCTAATGATTGTACGGGTGCGTGATGACCATCACCTTTAAGCCGTCTGACACAATCATCTGCAAGAATATCTCGATTCAAAATCTCCAAATCAATCCCTTGGGACTGAATGGGTGTACTTAGCATAACAAATTGCATGGTATCGCCACACAAAGTAAAAAGTTTTTTCGTACTGTCATAAAACGCAGGGACTTTAGGATTCTGAGAGTAGTCAAAGGATTCATTACTAAAGTAGGCTTTTATTGTGAGACTGTTGCCAGCCAAATTCGACGTAATGATTAAATCATTTTCCAGTCGCGAGGCAGAACAATCTTCCATGCTAATATTGTATAATTTCACCAAGTCGCTGGAAGTCAAGTCAGTAATGATGTCATTGCCTTCACCATTACCCCACCAAAAGACATTAGCACCTCCTCCTCCACTGAGAATGTTACTACCGCCGGATCCACCCCAAATTTGGTCGTTGCCGCTGCCTCCCTCAATGATGTTGTCGAAGCTGTCTCCGCGCAGAATGCAGTTCCCAGACTCAAGTGTTTTGATATGACATATAGATACCCACCGATTCGTAAGCCATTGAAAACTCTCTTCAAATAAATTAATTTCGGCATCATGTCCATCATTCCAAACATAAGCTATGTTATCATTACATATAAATGTTTGAATCCTATTTTCTGGATTTTGATGATACCAATTTTTTATATCAAGCACAGCATTTCCGGCACTAATATGAAGATCCCCGTCTACATTCGAAGCGAAATAATCTTGGCGGCTCACATCGTATAAATAAAGAACATCTCCCTTGTTCTTTTCGCCTCCGTCTAAGATGATGTCATGAGCATCAGAATCTCCCCCTATCATCCCCCACCAATAGACATCAGCACCTGCGCCTCCACTGAGAATGTTATTGCCTCCTGGGCCGCCCCAGATCTGATCGTTGCCGTTACCGCCCTCAATGATGTTGTCGGCATAGTTTCCATGTATAATGCAGTTTCCGGAATCCAGTGTCTTGATATGAATCACAGTTCCCAAAACGTCATAAATCGGTTTATAACACTCACTAAAAAGATCAAGTCGAGCACCTTTGCCATCATTCCACAAATAGGCTGTATTGTCATTAAAGATAAATATCTGAATTCTGTGTTTAGGTTCTTGATGATACCAATTCCTTATATCTAATTGGGCACGTCCTGCCGCAATATGAAGATTCCCATTTTCATTCGATACCTCACACTCTTGACGGCTCATATTGTACAAGCATAGAAAGTTCCCTTTGTGTCTCTCGCCCTCGTCTAAGATAGTGTCATGTCCGCCATTCTTATCCCACCAAAAAACATTAGTACCTGGTCCTCCGCTGAGAGTATTATTCCCCCCCGGACCTCCCCAAATTTGGTCGTCTCCATAACCTCCTTGTATAACATTATCAAGAGAATTCCCCTTAAGAATGTCATTACCGCCACCGCCGATAATTTTGGTGACCTCATTATTATATTTGACGTCACTAAGGTCTATCAGTTCGCCAGTATTATTGCAATATACAGTGGTACCAACACGAGTAGCCATAAATTATCTACCTCTTTTCATTTATTATTTATAACTGAAATCATGAATTCTTAGGTGATTCATGTATGGGTAAGACCAAATTACACATTGGCCCCATTAGTATCCAATCCTTGGCAAGCGGGACATATATACGAGGCTGTACTGCCCGATTTAATTTTTTGAATGAGTGTCTTGCATATTGGACATGGAAGATCCTCCCGATAACCTACAAGAAAGTCCTTAAATCTGCCTGGCTGGTTGTAAAGATCCTTTTCGTAAGCAAGCCCACCAAGTTTAACTGCCCCCTCAAGAGTTTCTATAATACTCCGATAGAGCAAAAACTTCTCAGCTTCCGACAATGTTTGCAATTTCCTATCGGGATGTATCTTGGCCCTAAACAATATATCCTGAACATATACGTTTCCTATACCGGCAATATTGTTCTGATTGAGTAGATAGTTCTTAACTGAACCTTTTCTGCCTTGGAGCAGGTTTATAAAATGTACTTGTGTAAATTCGGGGTCCCTTATAGGCGTAGGGCCAAGCTTTGCAATCCCCTTATGGCTTCCCCAATCTCCTTTATCAACGCAGTGTATATATCCAAACCACCAGAAGCTGATGGTTAATACTCGTTTATCATGCATATCTATCCTCAGCTGATACTTTGAAGGCAGGTCATGATCATTTTCATGAAGAATTACGTTTCCCCCCATACCCAGATTCAAAAAAAGTCCAACACCGTGGTCAAGCCTTGTGATAATCCATTTCCCTCTAGAGGATACCTGCTCTACACGCTTGTTTGACAATAGCTTTATAAAATCAGCTGCAGGCATATTAATACACTTTTCTTGCATCACATAGATATCTTTGATTATTGTGTGCTGCAGTTCTTGATTCATTTGCTCGGATAAATTAATGATCTCAGGTAATTCAGGCATTTTCATCAACTCTCTTTATCAAATCATTCACCATGGCTTGACCGCTCTAGCAGCAGAAACCCATCCTGTCTCCGCAATGGGAGTAGTGACCTTTAACAAGGTAATTTACTAATTTTCACCTTTCTAATGGCATTATTGGCATAATCAGCAACATATAAAAGCCCGTTCTTAGTATCCGCAACCATGCCCGCAGGAATATTGAAGCATGTCTGCTCATCAGGTTCTTTTTTATCACAATAACCGGGCTTACCATTTCCTGCGAGAGTTTCAATTCGATTCGTCAAAAGATTCATTATTCGTATACAGTTATTGTCAGCGTCTGCTATCAATAGATATCGATCTAACCAGAGACTGATCCAATAAGGGCCGTTCAGCTTCGCTTTTAGGGCATTTCCCCCATCCCCGTCATATCCTTGCTCTCCTGTACCGCAAATTGTATGGATTGTGTGTTCTCTGACAGCTACTTTTCTTATGCAGTTATTTCCATAGTCGGCAATATAGATAAATTCTCCATTCTGTGTAACCGCCAAACCGTAAGGACGATCCATTGCCGCTTCCAGGGGATTTTTTCCGTCACCCTTATAACCGAACTCGCCTGAACCAGCTACCGTAGATATGATTCCGTCTTTCGTGATTATCCGAATTACGTTGTTTCCATAGTCGTTTGTATATACATTGCCTACCTTATCTACAACAACACCGCCAGGACGGCTCAACTTGGCCATAGCGGCTTCTTTCCCATCTCCCTCATACCCTTCCAAACCGCACCCTGCCAAGGTTGAAATAGTACCGTCCTTATCAATTTTTCTTATGCAATGGTTCCCCGTATCGGCGATATATATATGATTCTCTGATGTAACAGCTATACCGCTGGGCTTATTTAGCTTCGCTGTTTGTGCAAAACCATGATCACCAAAGTATCCATACGTTCCATCCCCTGCAACGTTTTCAACAATTCCATCTTTCCTAATTTTCCTTATCCGATGATTTCCGCGATCTGCAAAAATGATTTCTTCTTCATTTATCAAGTCAATTCCGTATGGCTCTACTAGTCTAGCACTGGCAGCATAACAGCCGTCTCCGCCATACCCCTTTAATCCTGAACCGATAACAGTTGACACTTCGGCCTGCTCATCATTAGAAATTATATATATATTATCAGTTGCAGCAGCCACTTGGTTTCGTCCTCTTTTTTTTGCCATTGCGAGAGCAATCTCCGCCGATTTTAACAATAATTCCATACTATTTATTCTTCCGCCATAAACCGCTAGTCCAAAACTGACAGTCATAGGCACCTTAGCGTATAATGAATCTTCGCTTATAAACCTCTGCTTCCTGAAGCTTTTTCGTAAAGAGTCCAATAAAATCGAAAGTTCTTCCTGCTCCTTTCCCGAAAAAACAAGGATAAACTCATCTGACTCATATCGTCCGGCAACGGTGCCTTCACATTTCGAAAAAAAGCTTGCTATCCTTTGCAGTATACGATCCCCTTCTTCATTGCCAACTTTAGAATCAACATTTATAAAAAAATCAACATCTGCCAAGGCGATTCCCACTTTACGTTCTTGCTGCACCAATTGAGAAATATGAGATAAAACAGTATGCCTGTTCCATACGTTAGTTAGCAAGTCAAACTCGTTACTCATCTACAATCCAGCCCCTCCATCCAGATAAATTACCGATCCGGTCAGATACTCCGGTGCCAGTTCATCATCTGCCAGAAACTCCACCATTTTAACTACTTCACCGACCCGGCACATTCGTCCAATAGGAACTCCTTGAAGAAGTTTTTCCTTTTGTTTGTCCGTCAGGCTGCTTGTCATATCTGTTTCCACCCCGCCTGGCGCAATCGTATTTACACAAATACCATAAGAAGCAACTTCTTTTGCAAGGGATCGAGTAAATCCAAAAAGTGCAGCTTTTGAGCTGGAATAATTGGTTTGTCCTGCAATCCCGGTTGCTCCGCTTATGGAACTGATATTTATTATCCTGCCGGATTTTTTTTTGAGCATATAAAAAATGGCAGCCTGTGTTAGATGGAAGGCACCTGTAACATTAGTATGCAAGACTTCATTCCAATCGTCAGCTGCCATAAAAATTATGGATTTATCTCTACGAATGCCCGCGTTATTTACAACAATATCAACGCCGCCCCATTCTTTTACGACTTGAGCAACCATAGCTTTTACCTGCTGCTGGTTTTTAATATCTACTTGATGAGCCCAAGCAATCCCTGGAAGATGTTTTGTCTCACTTACAACCTCATCAGCCGCCACCGTATTTTTTGAGTATGAAAATGCTACTTTTGCACCTTTTTCAACCAAGGCAGCCACAATCCCACGTCCAATTCCTCTTGTCCCACCGGATATAATTACAGATTTTCCTTGTAAAGACACTTTTCTCCCCCCCTATAAATTGCCTTCCTGCTCTTTTACTGCACTTGTCAGGCATTTTTATTTTTACTGGTTTCTTATAAATGATTGCAGCCGCATGAAAGGCTGGTCGGAATTAACAACCTCTCTTAATTTTTCTTCCTGGAAAGGACCCAGTATATCACTATTCAATATTTTTTTGCTCATGCTGAGCGTAAGCTGTGAATAATTACTTAATCGATCGGCCACTGATAATGCTTCTTTTTCTAGTTCCTCTACACTCGTTATCCCATACAGCAATCCCCACTTGTCTGCCTGTTCTGCGTTGATCCGATCGCTTGTTAGTACCAGCATGGATGCTCTCGATACTCCTACCAATTTTACAAGAAGATCAATTCCCCCATCGGCGAGCAATCCGCCATACTGAGGGTCAGGCAGCCAGAACCATGTGTTTCTCGCAGCAATTCGCAGGTCACAGGCCAATGCAATCGATGCCGCAGATCCTATAACCGGGCCTGAAAGAGCTGCAATAAATGTTTTTTCGGAGGACAATATCCTGCTGTTGATCTGATAAACTTGTGTTACAGCCTTATACACATGATCAGCCAAACGTTCTGGGCAGTTCCGATCAAAAAAATTACTTAAATCTAAACCTGAGGAAAAGCCAAAGGGTTGTTTACTGAGAATTACAACGACCTTTATCAACTCCTGTGATTCCATGAAACAAAGGCTTTCTACTATTTCTTGAAGGAAGTCGTGATTAAGGCTGTTCACTCTGGGGCGATTTAGCCTTAGCACTCCAACATTATTGATTATATCCACCTCAACGTGCACAGCCGGTACCTCCATCTACCATTTCAAAAAACGAATCCAAGTGCTCCCAAAATGCTGTCTCGTTGAAATATTCGGGATAAATCGCATCGCCTTGCATCTCAACAAATGGAATTCCTGCATTCTCCAGACTACTTCGTAAAAGGGGAACAGCAGGAGGCAAAAATCTGCAATTTCTTTGGGAAAAATGTACCACGCCGTCAATCTTCAAGGTTCTGACATAATGCAATATGTTATTGATTCGATTTTCAACGGAGAAAAATGGTGAGGATACGATCCTCTTTGCCAGGTCCTCAAAGAACCTTTCATACGTAAGGTATTGATGCGTAAAATCAAATAATTCCTCAAATACAACCCTGCATTGGTATCTTTTTTCCATATCCCGCAGCAGGCTGTTACGATATAGTGGAATCATCCCTAGCCAAAGCAGCCTGGGTATTTTTTCTATTTTATAATCTTTTACTCGTTCTTGTATGGAAGATTTTAAATCCTGCAATATTTGCAAGGTTGGCAATTTGCCAAAATCATTGTAAAGAGTAAAAAGCTTAAAACTTTCCATGCTGTCCATAATACCAGGATAACTTATCCTCAAATTATCAATTTCTTCTTTGATTGCCATCGCCTTGTTTGATGCTGCAATAACCTCACCCAAACTTGAAATAACACGATACTTCCCTTCTAATTCTTTGTAGAACGCTTTCAATTGAACAGCTGCACATCGTACTGTACTTTCCTCTACGGTTTGCACAATATCTACAAAGTAAAACGGAATTTTGTATTTAGCCGCTGCGGCACGACAATACATCCAAGCATCATCACAAGCAAAACTGGAAGCCACAAATCCTGAAGGTATAGGAATAATCTTATCTGCAAGCAGCGAATGAAAAAGTGCTTGATAGGAACACCCGCATGCTGGCATACCAGATAGTAAACTCATAACACCAGATGCGGAGATAATTCGGTTGGCTGCTGCAAATCCAGCCATTCTTTCAATAAATACAACTTCTGCGTCAAACAGTGCTATTATTTCACCAGGCACATAAAAGGTTGCTGCAAGGTAGGGTTTACCATCTTGAATATGGTCAAAGGAGTTTATCTGCTCTTTTAAAAACTTTCCCATGTAGGATTCTAACTTAGCATCATGGAATCTTCTAGCTAAGTCCATTCGATGTCGGAGTTGGTTCATAGCTTTACTCCTTTAGCCAAGAAACTGCTGTCATATAATAGGTTTGAAGAACACACTCTGTGTCATCTGCTTTCGGGAATTTACCTCTGTTCTCATCGTTAAACTCTGTTAGTCCCCATTCATTTTTTTCGTTATACATCTTAGGACAGAGAACCTGTTTCGCTAGAGCATTTACATATTCACCCGCAAACCAAGCCCCTTCTCTTTTTCGAAGGTCAGCGGGAAAGGTGCACCATGCATTATGAACTGTCATATCTTCCATCATATTCCTCTGGCTAAATGCATCTCCTCTAAACTCCCGAGAGAAGCTTTCCTCTGCTCTGCCACTTAGATTCGCTATTTCTTCCGTCAAATTACCCCATTGTTTCAAAAGTGCCGAAGTAAATATTGGGCCTCCTTTTATTGGAACGCGTAGTTGAAAGATAAATAAATGCGGATATCTATTCTTAAAATATTCGTATAAATATAGAGATAAATTGCAGCAATTTATCATGACCAATCCATCCAGATTCCCTGAATCAATGGAATCGAGGATCGTGGTCGTTTTTTTGCATAGCTTAACTGTGCCCAGCCTTCCATTTCGACCATGGTTCCATACTATTTGCACCGGATGTATATTTTCTGCCTTCATGAGCGGTGGAAATGTAAATGGACAGTACCAGCCGATCTTTGGTACACTGCTTTGCATTTCACATTCCCGCCTTATTTGTCAGTATGGTTTTTTGCATAAATCGCTGCCCCTAACGCTCCTACGATTTGCGGCTCTTGGGGTATATAAAAGTTATCTTCTAAATGCCTAGATATTGCTTGAATCAATCCCTGATTTTTTGCAACGCCTCCCGTCAGGGCAACAGGACCTTTAAGCCCCACAGAATTCACCATACTCATAAGGCGCTCTCCTATCGCCTTATGAATTCCCGCAATTATTTCCTCTTTAGGGCACCCCTGAGCAATCCTAGAAATCACTTCGGATTCGGCAAATACGGTACATATGCTGCTGATGGCTTGTACTTTTTTTGCCGTCAGCGATAACTCTCCCAGCCTATATACTTCGATCCCCATTGCCTGTGCCATTACCTCTAGGAACCTTCCTGTCCCCGCCGCACATTTATCATTCATAACAAAGGTCTCAACAAAACCATCTTCAAAAACGCGAATCACTTTACTGTCCTGCCCACCTATATCAATGATGGTTCTTACTTCAGGAAATATTTGATGTATCCCCATCGCATGGCATGAGATCTCCGTAACAGACCTGCATGAACTTGGGACACTCTTTCTTCCATACCCCGTTCCTACAATCTTTGTTATGTCTTTTTCAGTTATGCCTGCAATCCTGCAACCTTCTTCAATCGCTCTATTCGCAGCCTCTTTATAGTCGAAACCGCTTTTCACAATAGAATATCCCTTTATATTACAATCATCATCGATCAGCACTGCATCGGTGCTAACAGACCCTATATCAATTCCTAAAAACACATTACACCCTCCCAAGCGTCTCTTGGAACGCTTCCATCCGCAGTTTCATCTGCGCCTCCGAAAATCCCCTTGGATCGATACAGTCACCTGATAATTCTAGATAAGGTATCCCCAAATCATTTGCCAGTTCCCGTATTTGCCATGAAGATCCGGGAATAGCGCGGCAGCCGTTGTGCATAAAGTGAATCATTCCGTCTATTTCGTATTCTTCAATCAGTCTTTGGTAAATCCGTTTGCGCTCTTCAGCGCTGCCCAAGTAAAAATGAGATAAAGCCCTGCTGGCAAGACTCTCCATTGGCTTATTCAAATCATATTCTTTCCAATATATGTAGCCCGTAATGTCTGCAACAATCCAGCAGTTCAGTTCTTTTTCAAGATATTCCATAATGCTGTTGTTATACAATGGTGCAAAATGGATCCACAGCAAGCGCTTCTTTTTTTTATCTGGAACGTCGTCTTGTCTGCCCAACTCGAGCAATTGTTCATAGTAAGCCTTTGCAACTTCTACACCTAAAGATGATCCAAATAAAAACGTTGCGCCGAACAAATTCCGTAAGGACAGATGTCCTGGAAACAGCGGCCTGCCCTTACGAAGCTCAAATGCTTTAATCCAATACTCTCTTGCCTGGTTTGACATGGAAAGAGCCTCTGTCAGTTTATTTGATTCAATAGGCCTGCCAGTATAGTCCTCAATCCATTTGAAAAGACGCGTATATTCGTTAACCATGTATTTACTATTTGTATCACTATTGTAAAATGGAGTGTTAAGTATCAGCGTATCTGCCCCGTAACGTTGTGAAAAATACTTCACTACACCTACTCCGCCATCGCAAAGATGCGATGATACTGCCGCGCCTTGAGGATGCGGTAAACCGCCATCTTCTATAAGCCCCAATGTTGCTTTGTGGTATGAGCACAGCGTCGAGCTAAACCCCCTGCCTTCACTTTTTGATATATAGTCCTTTGAAAGTCCTAAGGTAGCAAGCCACCCGGCCACCAGTTCCATATTTATCGGAAGTAATCCAGCAGCATAGAATGGCTCTGCAGTCATTACCATATTCGTCCAAACAACCTTTTCGGGATTGTCCCAAACAGCTTTGGTAAACATTTCAAACTGATTATCAACGACTTTTTGTATAGCCGTTAAGGGTTGTCTGGATATAAAGGCTTTAGTCAAGCGCATCTTCTGTGTAAAAGCATTCGCTCTATTGGCTGGACTATTTTCACTATTGGATTGTGTAATTCTTCTGCTTCGGTTGTTAAAATTAAGGCTTTCAATAAAGGCCTCTATCCTTGTCGAAATCTGACCAAAGCCATTGGTACGATAACTTTCCTCCAAGCCGATTACCGGAATACCATGTATTGCACACTCTTTTTGAACCGATGGGTAATGAAAAAGAAAACTGTCACAGTATTGTGATGATATATATACTAGCCCTGCCAGGCGGGAACTATTCTCAACTATGAAGGTTTCAAACCACTGAGAAAAATGTCCCATTCTTGCACACGGCTCGAGAAGCGACGGTTTGGACTTCCAAAGCAATTCGCCCTCATTCGCTGATTTTAAAAATTGGTAGTATTCCCGTAGAATCGCATCACCGTTACTCCTTGTATTGCAAAGATTCATCTGCACGGGATAACCCTCGGTAAATTCCACAATTTTTTCTCTCATTTTAGGAGATACAGCACTGCCTAATACATAGATAGACCCTTTTTCAATGGTATCGGGAGAATCCTCATCCTCCATCCATGTATAAAAATCCTGGGGACGTTTGACTGAAAAGTGCTCGCACATACTATCTACAAGCATTTCAACATGTTTCGCATAAAATTCATAGTCATTCCAACTAAACTCTCTCGGGAGTTCTAATATGTGGCAGAACATTTCCGGTTTCATGACTTTAATATAATCATATAGGCGCTGCATGCCGTTACAGCAGTTTGTAAGAACCAATCCGTCTATTTCTGCTGCGTCGATCATCTTCTGGCTGCAGCGAATATAGCTGCATATATTGATTGGCAGTATATCTTCTCCGATTGGGTCATTTATCATGACTTCGCTAAAAGATACTGTCTCGAAGCCAATCTTCTTTATCAGCTTGTCGGGAAAAAATGAGCATAAGTACCCAATTACAGGTTTGGCGTCGCTGTTTTTGCGTTTATTCACTTATCCGTATCCTTTCACGCTTTTCAACTGTTCTTTAAAGTATTCTAGTCGTCTGTTAATATTCTTCGGTGAATTTATTTCCTTAATCATTTGGGTATAGCCATCATTCAGTTCCTCCACAGTCATTTTGCGGGGAATTATCACCGGCTGAAAAATGGTATACATATCCCAATCATATGTTACTATCCTGTCTTGCTGCCTCATCTCACCAAAAGATACTGTCCCAGGATACGGAGTATTCACTGTAGCACTTGCCCCAAAAAGATTGGTTTCGCAAGCAAAATCCACAGTCTTTTGGAACACCTCTTTGTCATCCTCATCCAGCCCTATAATAAAGCTTCCCACAACCCCAATACCGTTTGATTGAATTCTGCGGATCGCATCCTTATAATTTGAGAATTGATGACTCTTAAAGTTATTCTCATCAATATTGACCAGATTTTCGGGATTAACACTTTCAAAGCCTATCAATACCTGACGGCACCCGCTCCTGTATGCTGTTTTAACGAATTCTTCATCCTGTCCGAAAGAAATATCACAGTTGGTATACCACTGCAGCCCATAGGATCTAATGATCTCTAACATTTTTTTGGAACGTGCCCTGTCGCAAAACAAGTTATCATCCGTAAAATAGATTGTCGCCCTTGGGTTTACTTTCATTACTTCCTGCAGCTCTTTTTCAACATTGTCGAGGTTTTTCAGCCTATATCCCTTGCCATACAAACTTCTCATATTGCAGAATCTGCATCCATGGGGACACCCTCTTGCGGTTTGTACAGGTATTATTCTTCTCCCATTAGGCGGGAGAAGTTTAAATGCTGGCGCAGGGGAATGATTAAGGTCGACCTTTCCTAAGGCCTGAGTATATCTTTTTTTTGCCTTACCATACGCAAAATCTTTTAAAAATTCAGGCCAAATATATTCGGTCTCCCCCAACAGCAGCGTATCAGCATGCAATTCTGCTTCCTCAGGGCACATTGCTGCATGTACCCCTCCCAACACTACATGAGTTCCAACAGAGCGATAATAATTCGCCCACATGTAAGCCCTTTTGGCATTCGGAGCAACTGTGTACATGGCAACAATATCAAATTTCTTATCTTTTTCTACTTCTTGAAATTCTTCATCCACTAAATCCACCTGATGACCAATACTGTCAGCTAAGCTGCCCAATACAAGAGCACCCGGAGTTACAATCCTCCATAGACTTTTACTTACGGCTATTTCCATTTCATCAAGCCAGTCTTTATTCCATTTTTTCCCATCTCCCGGACCATTTCCTTTTGGCACAAGTAAAAGTATACGCTTCAAGACCCCTACCGCCTCCTTATTGAACTGTAAATCTGCTTAAAATATTCCATCCTTTTGTAGGTTGCTTCTTCAGAATAAATCTGAGTCAATGTATGTTCGAAGCCATTCTGAAGTTCATTTACGGTCATCTTTGCAGGTTTCATTACCACATTCCACAAGGTATAGCTGCCCCAATGCTTACTAAGAATCCTTCCGTCACTTTCCAACCTGGAAAAGAACCGCGAACCAGGAAAGGGCGTTGGTACTGATATCATGGCTCCATACAAATTGTTTTCAAGTGTAAAATCAATCACCCTCTGAAACACCGATGTATCATCGTTGTCAAGGCCGACAATGAAAGTCCCCCATACACCGACGCCATAGGACTGTATTTTTCGTATTGCCTCGGCATACGTGCTTAGACGGTTGTATTTCCATTTTTCAAGACTTCGAAGAGATTCTGGCACGACGCTTTCAAAGCCTATAACAATTTTCCTGCAGCCAGAGGCAAACAGTTTATTCAGTATTTCTTCGTGGTCGGCCACGCTGACATCGGTATGAGTCATCCACCGAATACCTCCGCCTTTTAATTCATCCAGCAGCCGTAATGAAAAATTTTTGTTTACTAGCATATTGTCGTCTGTAAAATATATATGTGGATTGGATTTCAACTTTTTTACAGCCTCAATCTCCGTCAAAACTTTTTCCACGCTCTTATGCCTATACTTGGGCCCATATACTTTGGTTGAAGCACAGAACTCACAATCGTGAGGGCATCCTCTGGAAATCTGTATGGGGATTGTTCTATAGCTGTCCATCTTTAACAGATCATACCTGGGAATAGGTACATCTTCCATATCTATTTCATACTTGTTTTCATAGATCCGTTTAGGACTTTGTTTTGAGAAATCTTCCATAAACGCAAACCAAGTTTTTTCCGCTTCCCCTCTGAATACCGTGTCAAAGTACTGCAGTGTTTCTTCCGTTGAATTCGTGGGGTGCATTCCGCCACAAACAAGGTAAGTACCTTTTTCCTTAAAACGCCCAGCAAGTTCAAACGCTCTGGAAGCCTGCTGTGTCATGAATGACATAGCGACCATATCATAATATTTGTCCCATTGTATATTTTCAATTTCTTCATCTATATACACTATTTCATCAAAATATTTTTCTGCGAGCGCCGCTATGGTAAGCAACGGCGAATTAGGACAATTCATCAATTCTTTCAGTGAATCAATGCCATTTAACCGACGATAAATTTCAGCTGTATTTTTGTTTTCTTCATTTGTACCCATGGCTACGCCCTTGGGAGAAATAAGTGCTAAACGCATGTTATCCCACCTTATATTCAAACATTATATTGTCTCCCTCCAAGGGAGCAAAAACCTAGTTTTAAGTCCTCTTTCCCTGGCAGATTCTTCTCTTTCAATAAATAACCCTAGGCAGCCCCGATCTTCATTCGTGTATAACATCAATATTCCATCGCATCTTCCCTTTAAAATTTGGACTGCACTATATTGAAAAGCCGCCTCCATATATTTGCCCAGATATAATGGAACGGAAGGTCCCCGCACCTGAAGTTCCGTTACAACCCTTGATAAGGGTGTGCTGAGCATCACATTGGGAAATTTGCTCGGATTAACGCCTGCAACCCCCTGTTTTGCTAACAATGAGTTGAATTCTACAGTTGATTGATAGGCTCCGGTATTCGTAGCAATTACCACTCCAACCATTTGTGGAGATATTTTCTGTCCTCTAACACTCGCAAAAAGATTGCGTGCGACATGCACCGATATCTTGGTAAATCTATCCATAACCCTAGAATCCCGATGCGTAAAGAGCTTTTCATCAAACCCCCTATGGCTTAGGTATAAGATTTCTGTTATGCCCAGACCTTTCATCCCTTTTCCTCCGCATTACACTTTTCGCAAATAATAATTACATTGCTGCCGCCAAATGCAAATGCGTTAACCATGACTACACGCACGTCGCGCTTGGTATACTTCCCATATACTAAGGGCATCCAACATTCTGGATCAATATTCTCGCTATTGAATGTCGGAGGTATAATCCCAGAGAGAATCGCACCGACAGCTACCAAGACTCCAAAAGCACCCGAAGCCCCTCCCGTGTGACCGATTGCGCTTTTGGGGGCAGTAATACACATAAGGAGCAAATGATCGTCAAAATATTTGCGAATAATTTCAGATTCTATTTTGTCATTTTGTACAGTACCCGTTCCATGGGCAACGATCATGTCAACATCACTCTTTGTCAGACCAGCGGCTGAAAGAGCTTCATCCATGCCTCGCATAATTTCTGTTCCATCTTGTTTTATTTGAACGATATGGTAGGCGTCACTAGTTACACCTGCTCCTGACAAAAGACAATAAGCTTTATCCCTTTCATCGACGATCTTTTTCGATTTTTCTAATACAAAAAAAACGGCACCTTCTCCAACCATAATTCCCTTACGGTCTCTATCAAATGGTCTGCAGCCATTTGAATCAATGGCTTTCAGTCTTATAAATCCTGCATATGCCATCTGAGAAAGCATTTCAATTCCACCTGCAATAACAAGATCGGAATCATCTAAGTCAAGCAAGTCTTTGCCATAACTTATCGCCTGACTCCCAGCAGAGCAAGCATTACCAATAAAAATAGCGTTACAGTTAATTCCTGTGCGTAATGCGAGCTTATCTGCCAACGTTGAAAGGAATTTACAGCCTTCAGGCTGATCGCTATCAAAATACAATTGATCTGCCAGCCCTAATCCTGAACCTACCACAAGGGTAATCCTCTTGAAGCCATTTAAATCCCCACCCCAATCAAGGATAGCTGACGCAATGGCCTTTTCACCCATATAAAGAATTCTCTCTTCCGGAGAGATAAACTGTAAAGGAAGGCAAGCTTCTACTCCAGATGGATGATCAATCCCTAAATCTTTAAAACGAGTAAGTTCTTTTTCAACATTTTTTCCTGCTTTCAAACCGTTCCAAAACTCGTCAACACTACTACCATAAGGAGATAAAACACCTATACCTGTTATTAGGGCTCCGTCTTTCCTATTTTCCATCTTTAACAACTCCAAAAGACATTTGCCCTTCCCCAATTATCGTATCGCCCATTTTCACGCTAACCTTTGTTAACGCCATCTGCAAAGTTCCTTTTATAATTTCTACCTCAATGATAAGAGTATCTCCAGGTCTAACAACCTTCAGAAATTGGAATCTTTGTATTCCGCCAAGGGCAAGAAACTGATTTTCAGTACTGATATCTTTGTCTATGGAGTCTGAAAATAGAATGGATGCTGTTTGAGCAATTGATTCAAGAATTAATATTCCTGGATATACCGAATTCCCGGGAAAGTGCAGTGCCGAAAATAATTCGCCACCCGAAACATTTTTGACAGCCACAATTCGCTTGCCCTTATCAATCTCTAACACCTTGTCAACAAGCACAAACGGAGCTTTTTGTTCTAATATTTTGCAAATTTCATTAAATGAAAGCATAGTAACCTCCTGGTATACTGCTAATCGTTACATTGGATCGCCCCGGAAGAAAATCTTCAATCCAGATATTCCTTCGTGATAGCAATTACTTTGTTCAATGTAGTCATTTCCCGAAGTCTTTCAGGTTCAATAGTGATAGAGTATTGGTTTTCTACGGCCGCAAGAATCTCTAATGCCCTTAGTGAATCTATGCCTAAGTCTTCCATAAATGATGCATCTGGATCCAGTACTGATTCATCCACCTCAATAATCTGGGCTACAATTTTTCTAACTTCATTATCAATATTCACAACAATTCCTCCACTTTTTTTATATTGTCAATCCGGAATTAGTAACAAGAACAAGAACGGATACCTTATCATTATCAACACCTACTATTATCTGGGCAGCAATTTCTTTAAACGTTTCTTCCCAGAAATTTAGAGCAGATGCAATCTGAACAATTCCACTTGCCCCCATCCAATCTGTTTCCATGTATTCAATGGGTATTTCATATTTCAGGTCTCTGCAAACACCATCAGCCATCTCTCTTCCCTCTTTCGAAGGTAAATAGGTACTGAATCTCATACACTCAATCGCATGACTTGGTATCCTTTGAGCATCCAGAATATTTGTAATCAGTTCAACAATTTTCAATCGTATTTCTGCCAAACTATCTGACAAAAGTGACGTTGATCCGTATCCTGCAATTTCAACGATGCTCCGCGCCTCTGGTACAGCATTGCTTTTTTCTAAAAGCAAAATCCCACTTGCTTCTCCTATCTGATGATCATTTTCATGCATTAATGTCTGCAGTTCAGAAATCTCATCCGCCCCACCTGCCATAATCATCGAAGCTAAACCTGATTTGACATAATTATATCCAAGCCCTACAGCATCAAGAGCAGACGTATGACCATTGCACACTGTATGAATGGGACCAGCAACCGAAAGCTGGATGCTAACCTGACAAGCAGGAGAATTCAAAACAGTACTGGGAAAGAGTCCAGGATTTACAAATGCTGCACCTTTTTCCACAGCTACCATATCAAAGCTGTGTATACTTTCAATTGCCCCATATTTCGTTCCCCAAAAAATCCCATAATCATTACTGCTCCCTTTTTCAACATGTAAGCCTCGATTTTTCAATGCCAAACTTGCGGCACCAATCACCAATCTGCTTATCCTGTCGACATGTCTCAGTTCAAATCCTTCAAGAGCAGACTCATAGTCTGTATTGTCTATTTTAATGGAATTCCCAGGTGTGGTTTTTATTTTACCAATAATAAGACCTGCTGCAGAAATACATACTCCATTTTCTTCCAAGTTACATCATCCTTTTTTCACAATAATACTGCCAATTTGCCCCCCAAAGGCAAATGAATTCGAAATCACACAATTGATAGGTGCCTTCCGTGCCTTGTTAGGTACACAATCAAGCATACATTCCGGGTCGGGAGTTTCATAATTTATAGTAGGCAAAATGCAGCCATGATTCATCATCTGCAAGGATGCAACCAATTCCAAAGCGCTCGCAGCCCCCATAGCGTGACCAATCATTGATTTGATTGAACTAGTAGGAGGTATGCGCTCTGGTCCAAACACCCTGCTGAGTGCTTTCGCTTCCACTTTATCATTAGCAGGAGTTCCTGTTCCATGAGCAGATACATAATCAATCTCTCCTGGAAGGATTCTCGCCTCTTCTAAAGCCAGCTGCATGGCTCTTACTGCGCCATCTCCCTCTGGGTGCGGCGAAATCATATGATGTCGATCAGAAGTAAGACCAACTCCAATGATTTCGCCAAATATACGAGCTCCTCGTGCTTTTGCCGAGCTTGCCCTCTCTAATATCACGATGCCGCACCCCTCTCCAATCACAAGCCCCTTTCTATTACGGTCAAAGGGCCTGCACATGTCAGGTGTTAGCGAAAGCAATCTTTGAAAACCAGTAAAAGCCACTCGGGAAAATACATCCACTCCACCAGCTATAACTACATCCGCGCAGCCCCAGTCAATGAGTCTCTTGCCAAGAGCAATGGCATAATTTCCTGCAGCACAGGCCGTCGGGACGTTATATATTGGTCCTGATACGCCGATAGCTGCCCGGATGGAAGAAGCTATGTTGTCCGTTCTATACTGTCTCAAGAGCGTTTTGGGAATTCCCTGAACCCCTTTTTCATGACGAATTTCGGAAATTCGTTCCTCAACCTGTATTTCTCCCATCGTTGTTCCAATCGAAATCGCAGTGCGTCCATTAGGAAGCATTTCGGACGACAGTCCTGCACTTTCTAACGCCGAAAGGGTTGCACTAACGGCATAGTTAGAAGTCCTACCGTATTTAACCCTTATCTCTTCACTTACATTCCTATTCCATCTCTCATCATCTATCTTTGCACCTATTTTCACTCTGTAGTTTTTATTGTCTTTGTACTCCTCGATTTCGCCATATGATACTTTTCCTGCTGCAAGGGTATTCCAAAAATCTTCAAGGTTTAATCCCGCACTTGAAATTACCCCTATCCCAGTAATAACAACTGTATCCATTTGTCCACCTGCCACTTAAAATATAGACAACGAATCTATATCAAGAAAATTCCTGAGTAACTTTATATATTTTCTTGAAGCAGCTTCTCCTTTCTTTTTATCGTTTTTACAACAATAGGCAGCTTATTTTGATTTATATACTACTCACAATAAGAACAGATACCATCAAGACACGAATCGGTACGTATGACAGTCCTTATGCTTTGACAATGGATGTTAACTTCCGTTACTGCAACAAATCGCTGTTATTTATCTCTTGAGTTATACTTTTGTCGATATCTTTGCCAACTATCCTATCCTCCTTGGACTTAGCCGATCTGGTAAGCAAAGCAGGAATAACCCCACTTAAACAGATTAGTGATAGAATAACAAATGCATCATCAAATGCAAAAATAATAGGTTTCTTCTCCGCAAGCATACTTACCAGCCCCAAACTTTTTGCCTGAGCAATTCCCGAACCAAAGTCAAACTGTGCGTATAAATTATTCATATAGACCAGCATTTGCTTAACGCCATCTGACAGACAGCCTACTTTCCCGCATATGCTTTTGACGGTTACAATGCTCATGGTCATAAACGAAGCTTCGTCGTTGCTCCCCGCAGTATTCGCCAAATAATATATCTGCCTATTGTGAAGAATGGTTGTCAATATAGCAATCCCTATCGACGAGCTAATCTGACAAACTGAATTATTTAAGGATGACGCCCGGCTAACCTTTTGCAAGGGAACAGTATTTACACCAAGTACAGTAGCTGGTATAAAAAATAATCCCATTCCTAAACCGCGCATGATCATGACAAGCATAATGATTTCATAGCTGATATCCATATCAAGACTGACCAAAGGCAAAGAACTGATTCCAAGTATAGTGATGCCAGCAAGCACCACTGGTTTAGCGCCGAAATTATCGGCAAGTTTGGCCGCTATCGACATCGTCACACTGGTAATTATCGCCGATGGAAGCATTAAGATACCTGTCTGCATTGCCGTAAAATTATATACCCTTTGCAAAAACAGCGGTATGATAAAGACACCACCAATCATGCCAATAACCCCAATAAACACAATGATGGTGCTGCAAGTAAAATTCCAGCTTTTAAATAAAGCTAAATCAAAAATCGGGTTTTCATGTGAACTCTCAATCACTACAAAAGACGACAGACTAGCAAAAGAAATGCAAAGCAGCGTAATTATATATGTCGATGTCCAGCCATTTTCTACGCCCTTGCTCAGAGCTAAAAGTAAACAAAACAATCCCAGCGTCGAAGTGAGGAATCCTCCGTAATCGAATCGGCTCTTGCGATATAATGCGGGTTCCCGCAAAATCAGCATCGCCAGAATAAACCCTGCAATACCTATTGGTATATTTATAGTAAAAATTAGCCGCCAATCCCAGTATTCGACAAGATAGCCGCTAAGTGTCGGACCGATTGCCGGTGCCACCATCGCTGATATGCCCCACAGACCAAGCGCCATATTACGCTCTTTTTCTGAAAATGTTTCAAAAACTATCGTCATGGTGACAGGAAGAATGAGTCCGCCACCCGTAGCTTGAATAATCCGAAAAACGATCATACTGTCGTTACTCCACGCGATACCGCACAGTGCTGAACCTATGGTAAAAGCTGCTAGACTTATCAGATAGATCCGCCTCGTACCGAATAAGTCGCACAAATTGCCAGATACAGGCTGCAATACGCCTATTGTAAGCATATAAGCCGTCAAAATCCATTGAGCGCCTTTTATATCTACTGAAAAAACAGTCATCATTTTCGGAATAGCGATATTGACTATATTCGTGTCTAACAAGCTCATAAATCCGCCGATCATTGTTATTCCGAGCGCCCACCACTTATATTTTGGATCTGGAATCGCAAGTCGCGGAATAGTAATCACTATCGCACCTCCTTTAGTCTAAGTAGTCCTGCTTCATTACCTATATGACCAAACCTATATCCTATCACTTTTTCCTATAGACTTGTCTTAACCATTCATGAAAATATGTCATGTAGACACTGTCCTTTGATAAGAAATAGGCGACTACTCGTTTTCATTTCTAGTTCTGCCGCGTTAGCGTCATGGGTATTTTTCATCCTGCGTTTCCAGGTCACAAGCCGTTTTATTTTTTATTTTGGCATTCATAATCTCTTTATAATAATTAATTACATTATTGATTCGTTCCGATGAATTCAGCCTCTGCGACAAATTTTCGAACCCTCTTTCAAACTCATGCTTGGAAATACTTTTCAGCGTATACGTAAGTTTAAATCCGTTATACTTTGTCCAATCATTCGTTGTAATACGATTTTCCGTCTGAAGCATCTTATATATAGTTGTACCGGGAAATGGGGTTAATACCGTTATATTGGTTGCGTAAAGGCATGTTTCATTTATAAAGTTATACAGTATATCAAAGACTTCTTTTGTATCTTCATCCATCCCTACAATAAAGCTTCCCACAACTCCTATACCGTGGCTTTGAATTTCAGCAATAATTTGCTTATACTGCGCCCATTTTTTTAACTTCCATTTTGATTGGTTTATAACTACAAGATTTTTAGGTTCTAAACTCTCAAATCCAATCAGTAATCGTGAACAGCCTGACTTTGCCGCATTCTCAAGTAAATCAGGTTGATCAACTATGCTCGCATCTGTAAAAGCATACCACTTTAGACCAAATTTTTTCAAAATGTTCATTAGTTCTCTACCATATTCCAGATCCCTTAAAAAATTATCATCCGTAAAAAAGATAAAAGGATTTTGATAAAGATCCATTATTTTGATCAATTCACTTTCTACTTGCTGAATTGATTTTCTTCTAATCTTTCGTCCATAAAGTTTTGATGAAATACAAAAATTACATTGATGCGGGCATCCTCTTGATGTCTGTACTGGAATACTTTTATAGGGAAATTTTTTTGCCAAGTCATACCTTGGCACAGGACTTAAGTTTAAATTGGGAGGTTCAAGAGATTTATAAATTAGTTTAGGCTTTCCTCTTTTAATATCATCCAAAAATACAGGGAAAGTTTCCTCAGCTTCTCCAATGAATATTGCATCAGCGTGCTTTAACGCCTCCTGAGGAAGCACTGAAACATGGGCTCCTCCCATCATAACCAATACTCCATTTTCCCTTAGTTTATCAGCAAGTTCATAAGCCTTATAAGCTTGCGATGTTGATGGTGAAAAAAACGCCAATTGATAATCCAAATCAAGTACTTCAATATAGTTTTGGTCAATATATTCCACTTGATATTCTTGAGGCAGCATCCCTGCCATTGTCAGAAGGCTCAGATTTGGAGTAGACCATAACCTTTCCCTAGCTCGAAACTCCCATAATTCATCAAATTTCAAATTTTGTGCTTTATTGTCGAATGTTATCGAACTATTAGGAACAATAAAAACTGCCTTCACAATAACCCCCCTCGTAATTGGTCATTTTACAGCCCTGTATCAAAATGTATAGAGCATTCCTAGGCAAACTCTAATACATCGAGTCTTATATCCAATATAATGACACACGATCTTCTAGGTTGTACACATTACTGCTTATGCTTAATTATACTGTTATTTAATTCCAGATAATAGGTCCATCTTTATAGACCTAAATAAAAAAATAGGTCCCCTTTTAAGAACCCAAATAAAAAAGTTCTATTTTTAGAACTCAATACTTGCGAATTTCCTATTTTACTCCGCCAGTGCCGCCAACTCGATTAAAAATTCTTAGCGCACATAAATACGATTTTTTCTTCTATAAACTTCTTAATGTTTGTTTTGCGCGTCTTGTTGGTGAAATCTAAATCGATTAGTGTAGTTGGGGTCATTAGCGTTACATAAAATTAAAAAAAACGTCAGACAAAAAAATTCTTTATCAGACAATACACAATCAAAGCAATCGGTCGTTGTCAAGATAGTTGTCGCATAAACTTTTTGATGTGATATTATCCAAGTAGACACTCTGAAGTACGAAAATATATAATTTAAAAAAGGAGTGTCGAAAAGTGGGAAAGTAATCGAACGAAATATTAAAATTGCTTACGTTAAACAGATACTAGAAAATAAGATGACAACTAAGCAAGCCGCAAAAGAACTTAATGTAAATGCAGCAACTGTATGTGATTGGGTAAAAAAATATCGTACTGATCCTGAAAATGCCCTGCCTGGCAGTGGACATCAAAAACCAGACGATGAAGAAAATCGTAAGCTTCGAGAAAAGGTAAAACAACTCGAAGCCGAGGTGGATTTCTTAAAAAAGGCAACAGCGTACTTTGCAAGCAACCACAGGAAAATATGTAACGATAAAAAAGAATGGTGGTCAGATAAAAGTGAGCCGTGCATGCGACTTGCTAGAAGTATCAGCTATTATCGTTTGCTAAAAATTTCAACATATACGCCACTCGACCTATTGGGTATCAAAATATGTGAAATATTTAACAATTCACAAAGAACCTATGGCGTAAGGCGAATAAAAGCCGCTCTTAAAAATATCAGCATCAATATCGGCAGAGGCACTATCAGAAGTGAACTCGTTTCAGCAAAGCTGAAACATCGGGGGTTCAGGTGGAGAGTCAACTCCACCTGAACTGACGCCGCCTATAGAGGCGGGAGTCTTAACTCACTGAATAAGATAAAATGAAGGAGTATGCTCTTTGTATGCAAAGCTACGAGAGCGCGGAAAATTGGACCTGTTGACAAATAGCTTTTTTCTCAAAAAAACTAAGATTTTTGCATATATTATCGTATAATCGAAAGGTCCATCCATTGAACCGAGGGCTTTAACTATTCTTTTTAAGTTTAAGGCCAACGTCGAAAGGAGGCACTCTTCACCAATGCGGTAAATGCCTCTTTTTGTAGCTCTTCTTAGATTATGCTCACGCTTGAGAACCGAAAAAGTTCCTTCACTCCAAATGCTTCGTAACTTTTTTAATAATTTATATCTAGGACTATGAACCTTTGCTGATTAGAGTGAAACGACGGATAAAATGAACTAGCATTTATACGGCATTTTCCTTTATCAACTGAGCAATGTTCTAAGTAATCGCAGTCTTTACAGGCTTTGCGTGGAATACTATACGTTCTGAAATAGTTTGCAGTTGTCTTTTTGTATACTATTCTTTCAAAACAAAGTCGTTTTGCTTTTGGACAAACAAATGTATCGCTCTTACAATCGTATTCAAAACCCTTTTTTAATCATTATTGTGGTATGTGCGTGAGCTACAATATCCGGTTATGCCTAATATTTCACGTCCTCTATGTACAGCTCCGACATCATATCCTCCATCAAGAGCAATTTCCGATATCGTAAGCCCAGTATCTTTCATCTGACGATTTAAGTGACGTAATATTATATCGCTTTCTCTGCGATTAGCAGGATATACATCAACACCAGTAATGATTCCGTTTGGATATATCAACTGTCATTTCAGTCATATAGCCTAGACCTTTTTTGTTTCGTTGATTGATATAACCACACTCTTTATCGGTGTTGCTTTTGACGATTTTCTTTTCTTCTTGCACGATTTCTGACTTTGTATATCCAGGAAGTCCTGATAATTCTTCATTGAGAGGATCAAGATAATCAACTGAACTTCGTTCAACAAGAACTGTTGTTTCTTCTTTACTCGCCCATGATACATTTGCGGGGATAAATGAACCATCACTGGCAACAGTCTCACCACTTACAATTCCTTGTTTAATACACCTTATAATTATTTCATTAAATATTTCACGGAATAAAGTATCATTAGTAAAACGTCTTCTGCGATTCTGACTAAAAAGAGAATGATCTGGAACTTTTTCGCTAAGCTCAATACCACAGAACCAGCGATAAGCAAGGTTTAATGTTATTTCCTCTTCGAGACGTCGTTCTGATTTTATTCCATACAAATATCCTATTAATAACATCTTTACCAATCTTCCAAAGTGGAATGGATATATGGAAATGCATTTCACAATCGTAAGAAGTGTAGAAAGTCAGTTATAGAATATATAGAAGTTTTTTACAATCGCCAGAGATTGCACTCTACCCTTGGGTACCTTACTCCATCTCAGTTTGAAGAGGTTGCATAATTTTTCGTCCTTTTATGTGTCTACTAGGGCTTGACCACATCAAATTTTACCGATGATAATACTGTTCACAAAGCTATAAAGTAATTGTGCACTTTAACATTGCAATTTTTGTGTATTTCGCTATTGCAATTTACACCCAAATGATCCTTGATTACTTTACATTATTGTTCAGATATGGATTTATAGCCAAACACGTTACTCGCCAGCACCAAGCATCGTGAATATAATCATATGAACATAACAACTATTTTGGTAAGACCATTCATAATTTATAAGCAAAATTTAGGTAGCGTAAATCGTTGGACCTGTTGACAAATAGCTTTTCTCCCAAAAAAAGCTATTTGTCAACAGGTCGAATTTGGGACACTCTCTCAATTTAGGATTTATAAGCAACAAAATATTCTTTAAACTTTTCGACTGCCTGTCTTATATTTTTTGCTGATTTAATTTTTTTTAGGATACTGTTAACATGCTTTTTATAAGTGCTTTCAGAAATATAAAGATCTTCTATTATTTTAGATTTCTTTCCCCCTTTTTCTGCTAACTTATAAATTGCAATTTCACTATCACTTAATAGAAATTTAGACTTAAGAATTTTATCTTTCATAAGATCAGCATAATCCCTAATAACCGATTCTATAGGAAAATCGTTATTATGAATTTGCCTGATAATCACAGGCAGCATTTTATAATTACTTTTTAATATATAATAAACTGCACCCGCTATAAAGGATTTTCGAACAAGTTCTTCATCATTATAATTAGTAAGCATTATTAATTTTGGCTTTTGAAAATAAGATGTTACAATTTCATTGGCAACCGAGATCCCCTCACAGCCTTTTTCACCCAAATTAATGTCTATAAGCATAATATCGATGTCATAGATTTCAGGCAATTTTAAAGCTTGGCTTTTTTTAGTCACAGTACTAACCACCAATATGTCTTTTGAGCTGTCCAGATATCTTGTCAGCCTTGAAATAAACTCCTGGTTAGTATCAATTATAGCTACATTAATTCTAGTCATTTTAAATACCATTCCTTTCACTGTGTCTAAAGCAAAAAAAGTTATGAACCACTTCACTTTTGGGTAAAAAATACTTGTGATGCAGGTATACTACAGAGAACGGCGGGGTGAGTGTGATTGCACTAGAAAATCATTAAGAGCAAAGGTTATCTTGTTGCCTGAAGCACTAAAAACAACTAACTTCGGAAAGAACAACTTTTCCCATATAATTCTCATCTAATGAACAAAGATATCGTTCTTCATTGAATTGGAACTTTTTACTCAGTTTCCAACTTTAAGAGATAAGCAGATAGTCTTCTCATTTGTGATAAGTTGCCTGTTTCAACGTTCATTCTTGTCTGCCATTGGTTCCCGAAAGCCTACATCCACTACCAAGTGTAGATTGTTTTCAATTCCCAAGTGCGTCTGAGAGGCTTGGGCTACTTCTTGCATATTTACTTTTTATACTCGTAATATAGAGTCGAATTTCTATCTCTCCTGCTTTACCACTTTTAACATCCGTTCAGCGACTCTCTGTAAGCAATAGCTCCATCAGTCCTGCCCACTCTTTTTTATCTGCAAACCACTCCAAATCGCGGAATAGGTAATACTTTCTCTCTTCAATTCTTCCATGGCCTTTTTCAAAGGTGCGATACATTTCGTATGTCCTTTTCTTGATGCTGGTTTATAGTTGCCTGCGCATATTCAAGACATCCCCGATACATAATCCCTTAATTACCTTTTAGACCAATAAGATAATCCGCTTTTTTCATTTACAATCTTTTTCACAATATCTTTCTGGCATCCCATAGCACGCATTGTTACAACAGCGCCTTTTAGATCCAGAAGATCTAATAATTCGGGAATAGATATGATTTCATTACTTTTATCCTTGGTTTTTACTTCGCCAAAGAAAGCTTGTTTTCGCTGCACCAAGCACTTATCATGTAGACTAATCCTTTTCTTTCTTCGTTATGGTACGTTCCGGCAATAGCTTTTCCATCTAGGGTAACCACACGCCCTTGGCTATTACTTCAACGCCTGCCATAATTTGAGTAAAGAGTATAGAAAAAGTTTCGGGCGAAAGTAGCTATAAGACTCTAGCAAACGTCAGGCAGCTAGGTATTCCATTTTTTAATGATAGTTTTCCATCCATTTTTTCTATAAATGGAAAATTCACGTATTTCTAGAATACTGTTTGCATTGCAGGTTACTGCAAACAGACAAATGAGTAAAATATCATATAGTTTATGTTTTATTTTCCCTTCCTTGGGTCTGTCATTTTTTCTAAAATAGTAATGAGGCTCTCCACTTTTTCCCACCTAATACTTTATTTCCCTATTATCCCCATTTTTCCTCTTTATTTTTCCATCTTTTCATAATATGCCCTGAATTCTGTATGCTGTGGTGTTGGTGTTCACAAGAAGTTTATTGTTGCTACGATTGCTTTTGGGAAAACAATGTAACTACATACAAGGCAAAGAAATTCAGTACTTTTACAAGTGATCTTTTACTCTTTAAAGAGTGGTATCTTCAAAAAACTTCAATGTTGTTTACATGGAGATTACTGGTAAGTGTCGGATTCCAATCTTCAATATCATTAAAGACTCCTGCGCTATTTTTTTAGCGGGTTCTGGTGCTAAAATTTTACAAAGTCAGAAAGTCCCTACCTTTCATCAAAATATCAAGCTACGATACTCATGATCTTATTTATAAATTCAACTTCATAAAGCTATTTCTCAACAGCCTATTTTATTTTATAACTATAAATGATCATATTTACTAGAAAATTTTTACAGCAGCTAGGCTATAACTCACCTATGCAACTTTTGTTATTAGATGATGTGAGAGGAACCGAAATTGAATTGCCAATCAAAATCGGCCTTGCACTCGGCCTACGTCGTGGTGAAATACTTGGGCTGACCTGGAGCAATGTTGATTTAAAGAATCGTGAAATACATATTATCCAACAACTCCGTCGCTCAAACAGCTGTATTAAATTAGTAAAATTAAAAACAAGTACTAGCCATAGATCGCTTCCCATTCCTGACAACCTATACATCGCTCTCACGGAAGTAAAAGCCTTGCAAGAGCAACAGAAATCAACAAATATCTATCATGATGAGGGCTTTATCTGTTGTAAGCCAAATGGCGAGCATCTGCACCCTAACTATGTTTCTCAATCTTTTAGCCGCGCAATCACTCGCATTGGAGCACCTCACATCCGAATTCATGATTTGCGACATACTTTTGCCACCAATGCTCTAGAAGCTGGTGTAGACTTAAAAACTGTTTCAGATATTCTTGGTCATTCTGATATCAGCATAACAGCCAATCATTATCTTCATCCTTCTCGTGAAAATAAACGTAACGCTATTGAAAAAGCTAATATAGATATATAATGAATAGCCCGGCCTGTCAAAAAATAGGCCGGGCTACACTTTTGTTATCAAAATGTTATCAACTGAATTTTTTACACAAATAAAAAAACCAGAAGTCTTCACTGCAAGCAGCTACAACTTCTGGTATTATTCACTTTATGGCGGAGAGGGTGGGATTCGAACCCACGAGACAGTTTCCCGCCTACTCGATTTCGAGTCGAGCGCCTTCGACCAGCTCAGCCACCTCTCCGTGACCTGATCTACTTCAATGCTCATGTCTCAGGTATCTATGTGATGCTTCTTATTCTTTTTTCGTCGTTGTTTAAAAAAATCTTTCATGATTTGCGCACATTCATCTCTACGTATTCCCGATGTAACCACCATGGAATGATTTAATGCATCATTTTGCGCTATATTAAAAATCGATTCAATTGCCCCTGCTTTTACATCAGCACTGCCGTAAACCAAGCGGTCAATACGACTCATGACCAAAGCACCAGCACACATAGGGCAAGGTTCTATCGTAACATACAATGTAAGTCCAGTTAAACGCCATCGTCCAAGCTTTTGACAAGCTTCCCGAATAGCAATCATTTCAGCATGAGCCGTCGCATCATGCCAACTTTCCCGCATATTGTGTCCTGCAGCCACTACCTGACCATCCAGAACAAGCACAGCTCCAATTGGTACTTCACCAATCGCATAAGCCTTTTGCGCTTCCTCTAATGCTAATCCCATATAATAATGATCATCCAATATCCGGTTCACCACACAAAATACAATGGTGCGCCCGGGAGGACTCGAACCACCGGCACACGGTTTAGGAAACCGTTGCTCTATCCGCCTGAGCTACGGGCGCAAAATATAGTTAGCAACAAAAATGGTGACCCCGGCAGGATTCGAACCTGCGACCTCTTGATTCGTAGTCAAGCGCTCTATCCAGCTGGGCTACGGAGTCATTCCTTCAATGGAACCCTTGTCCCGTCGACAAAAAATATCTTACCATAGTTCTATAGGTAAAGTCAAGAGTTTTTATTATTTCGTTTTCTAATTGTGGATAAAAGGATGTGGATAACTTTATCCACATCCTTTTATCCACATGTTCATTCCTCGTGAAGCTATAAAATTCCCTCATTTTGAAGTAAAAATCAGAATATGTCCCCATAGTTATCCACATTTGTTATCCTTTTGTGCATAACTATGGGGATAACTATTGAAATTAAGGGGAAATCAAGATAAAACAAGGCTTATACGAAAGTATAGGCCTTGTTCTTTAAAAATCTGCACCACCAGCTCGCTCTTGTGCTTCTTGATATAATTTTTGCTGACTATTAACGATCTTACCTCGGCGATATACCCGTCGATAGGTGCCATCACTTTTCATCATATAAGCCTTACGATTATCTTTCAGCATAATATGTAAAATATTTTTTATTCGTTCTAGAATTTCTGGATTATCAATGGGAAATAATAATTCGATCCTCTCACTTAAGTTACGATTCATCCAGTCCGCACTGGATAAATAGATTTTTTCCTTACCACCATTTGCAAAATATAAAATACGATGATGCTCCAAAAAGCGCCCTACAATGCTTCGTACCTTAATATTCTGACTAACATGTTCAAGCCCTGGTTTTAGAGCACAAATTCCACGAATAATAAGATCAATTTTAACCCCTTTGCTAGAAGCCTCATACAATTTAAGAATAATATCCTTATCCAGTAGAGAATTCATTTTAGCAATGATATGACCGCTTTTTCCCTCTTGAGCAAAAGCAATTTCCCGATCAATCAGCTCTTTTATTTTCTCTCGCAAACCAACGGGGGCAACCACCAGCTTTTTCCACGATGGTGGTTCCGAATAACCCAATAACATATTAAAAAAGTCAGAAGCATCCGCTCCTACTTTTTCATTGGCAGTAAACAGACTCATATCAGAGTATATACGGGCTGTAATGTCATTATAGTTCCCCGTCCCCATATGCACATATCGCTTAATACGAGCTTCTTCCTGCCGAATGATTAATGCCATTTTACCATGGACCTTGAGACCCAACAATCCATAAATTACATGACATCCAGATTCTTCTAATTTTCTGGCCCATAGAATATTGTTTTCCTCATCAAAACGAGCTCGAACTTCTACTACAACCGTAACTTGTTTCCCATTTTCCGCGGCTTGAGCCAAAGCACGGACAATGGAAGAATTACCACTCACTCTATATAAAGTTTGCTTAATCGCTAACACCTTAGGATCAACTGCTGCCTGACGAATAAAGTTTACTACGGGCATAAAGGATTCGTAAGGATGATGTAGTAAAATATCTTTCTCTCGAATTACATCAAACAAATCCTCTGCATCTTTTAATCCTATGGGAATCTGTGGAATGATGGGCTCATAGCGCAGGTCATCAAAACCTTGAAGATCCATCACTTTCATAAAACAAGATATATCAATAGGACCCGTAACTTCATACAAATCCTGTTCATCCATCTTAAATATATCTAGCAAGAAATCTTTTAAAAAAGATTTCTTTGTTTTGGTCATTTCCAAACGTACTGCTTCGCCCCGTTTACGCTGACGCAGAGATTTTTCTACCTCGGCCAGCAGATCTTCGGCACCTTCACCATCAATTAACAAATCCGAATTGCGCGTAATGCTAAAGGGTACAATATCCTTAATCGTGTAGCCGCAAAATAACTCAGAACAATGTTTTTTTATAATGTCTTCTAATAATACAAATTGTTTGCCAACACTTTGGTCAGGCACTTCAATAATTCGTGGCAGAGCACTAGGAACGGGAAGAATTGCTGTCTGCAGCTCCTCTTTTCCCTTACTTAGCAGCACTGCCAGATTTAAACTCCGATTGGCTAATAGAGGAAAAGGGTGACTGGCATTTACTGCTAATGGCGTAAGCAACGGATAGATCGTGTTATAAAAATGCTCTTCTACCCACTGTCGTCCGCTAACGGCTAAACTCTCAACATCACTTACATAAATATCATGATTCTGCATGGCACCAAGAATCTTCTTTAGATACCAATACTGCAGCCGTACCATCTCCCGCACCGCTTCATCAATTAATTGAAGTTGCTGGGCTGCATTAAATCCTGCAGGGTCTCTCTTACCAATACCGCTCTCCACTTGCTGTTTCAGTCCAGCAACACGAATCATAAAAAACTCATCCAAATTAGAACTGGCAATCGCCACAAATTTCAATCGTTCCAGCAAAGGTTTTTCAGGGTCATTCGCTTCTTCTAATACCCGATGATTAAACTTCAGCCAGCTTAATTCCCTATTTAGGAAATTCTCTTTTTTATCAAACATGGCTTCAACCTGCCTATCTCAGAATTTGAAACTGGGCTTACTCATTGTAGTAGTTTTCTTTCGACATAATTCCTTATATTACCTGCCGTTTCCTCTAGTATAAGAGCTGTATTTGAATAAATTTACAATAACTTAACAATCCACTGATTGAGAGAATTATAAAAGAATACGCTTTCAATCCATTAAAATTCCTTTAAAGCAGCGCATTGTTTTCTCAATTATCTAAATTTTATAACATTTATTTTATCATAATAATCTTTCGTAAATTGCTATTTAGGCAGAGGATTTTTATAAAATATTGCTAATACATATTTTATAAAAGAATTTGCACCCTGTACAAAGGAGAAATGATTTCATGAATCAACGTATCGCGATTATCGATTTAGGATCAAACTCTGCTCGCCTTATTATCGTCGAAATCTATACTAACGGTTCCTACAATCTAATTTATCATCAAAAAGATGCGGTTCGTTTGGGACAAGAGGCAGATAAAAATCGTCAGCTGCAGCCAGAGGCCATGGCTCGTACAATGAGCTTACTAAAAAGCTTCGCTCATATGTGTCAAATCTTTCATACGGATAAAATTCTAGGCGTAGGAACAGCAGCGCTGCGCAATGCCGTTAATGGCTCGGAATTCGTAAAGAAAATTCAAAAAGAGACAGGCATTTCTATTGACATTATTAGCGGGGAAAAAGAAGCAAAATTGGGCTATTTAGGGGCCATTAATACCCTTGATGTTACAGATGCCATATTATTCGACTTAGGAGGCGGCAGCACGGAATTAACATTGATCAAGAACCGCAAAGCCGAAGAAGTCATTAGTTTGCCCTTTGGAGCTGTTACCTTAACAGAACGCTTTAAACTAGAAAACAAAGCAACGGAAGTCCAATTAGCAGATCTTGACGAATTTCTGTCCCAGGAGCTTGCAAAAGTACCTTGGCTAGAAACCCTTAATCTTCCTCTAATTGGCATTGGCGGAACTGCCCGCAGCATTGGAAAAATGGAGCAGAAAAGAAATCATTACCCTTTATTAAAGCTGCACAACTACCGTACCAGCTCTCTATCCTTCCACTCCTTATGGGAAGACGTCATAAAAATGTCCTGTGCTCAGCGTCGCAAAATAGCGGGGCTCAGTAGTGAACGTGCTGATATTATTATCTCAGGTTTAGCTATTGTTAAACACTTATTTGAAAAAATCGATAGTACACAATTAATTATTAGCAGCTGTGGTGTAAGGGAAGGATTATTTCTTCAATATTATCTTTCCCAAACTGGGCAAACAGAGCTGTTAGATCCGCTTTCCCATAGTACAGACAATATGCTGTCATTCTATAGCGGCAATACAAGGCACGCGGGCCAGGTAGCAAAGCTAGCCAATGGCTTATTTGATGATTGGCAGGAAATACTCGGCTTACAGCCGCGTAACAGAACACTCTTGCAAGTAGCCGCGTTATTACATGACATTGGCATTACAGTGAGTTATTATGACCATGCACGACATAGCGCTTATTTAATAGAAAATGCTCGTTTATTCGGTCTTTCCCACCGCGAGCAAATCATGGCCGCAATCATTGCCGGCTGGCATCATAGCCCTTCGGTAAAATATTCTTATAACAGAATTTATAATGAATTTCTAGATGCAGCCAACTGGCAAACAGCTCGCAAACTGGCATTATTGCTAGCCTTGGCGGAAGGTTTAGATACTACGCAAATGAGTCTGGTAGAAAAAATTACAACAAACATCTCAAAAAAACAGGCACAGCTGATTTTAACAACCAAACAAGAATTATTATTAGAACTGCAGGCAGTAAAGAAGCATAGCAAATGGTTTAAACGTGAGACAGGTCTAGAATTAGCGGTCTCAACTGCCTCCTTATAGAATAAAGAAGAAAAGGCATAGCAAAATTAAAATAAACTGTACCCTTTCTCAACAAGGAGGCTATTATGAAATTCTTTGCTAAATTCTATAGAGTACTCTCTTTAATTATTCCTTTTGTCAGAAAAGTCTTTCCCTTAGTTGACAGCGAACTGCACCACTGGTCTACGAAAGGGATATCCCATGCCTGCCCCGAGCTTAAAGAGCAGGCCCTTGCCAGTATTACGAACAAAAAATTCCATTGTCAGGGAGGAAGCATTTACAGCCTCTACCCTACAGTATGTAAAACAGACTTTATTTCTCTCGTCGTCGCGTTACAAACCATCAGCGATTATTTAGATAACCTGTGCGATAACGCTGGTATAACAGATGAACAGGCCTTCCGCCAATTGCATTACGCAATCACGGATGCTCTTGACCCCAGCGCCCACCTTAAGGATTATTATGCTTTTTATCCTTATAAAGAAGACGGGGGTTATTTGAAAGAGCTTGTCCTGACTTGCCAGCAAAAGGTAAATACATTGCCTTCTTATGAGCTGGTAAAACCAAATATCCAGAAATTGGCCCGCCTCTACAGCGAATTACAGACCTATAAACATCTTAATCCTAGCATTCGCGAAGAAAAAATGCTAACTTGGATTCATAAGCATCTCGAGCACTACCCTCAGCTTACGCCTTGGGAATTCGCCGCAGCTACGGGCTCTACCTTAGGTATGTTTATGCTCTGCGCTGCTGCCAGCGACAAGAATCTCACCTCTTGCACAGTTTCAAAAATTGATTCCGCTTACTTTCCCTGGATTAGCGGCTTACATATCCTATTAGATTACTTCATCGATGCGGCTGAAGATCAAAAAAGCGGCGACCTTAATTTTGTCTCTTATTATCAAGATTCTCCCGAAACAGCAGCTCACTTGATACACTTCATACAGCAAGCCTTTCTTCAAGCCGACACATTACCCTATCCCGCTTTTCATAAAACCATTGTGCAAGGACTGCTTGCCATGTATCTTTCCGACCCCAAAGCCAATACTTATCAAGGAATAAAAAACTCCTTGCTAGAAACAGCTGGTGGTTGTACCCGCCTCCTGTATTTATTATGTAATTTCCTGCGCTTTCGAAAAAAACTGTGAACTGATAAGTAATATAAAATAAAGGCTAAGTGCAGCGATTACACTCAGCCTTTATTTTATATTACTTTTTCATAGTTGCTGCTGTTTTGATCAGAGCGGTCACTAATTCCGCACTATTATACAAGTCAATTTCTTTTATATATTCATCCTTGGTATGTACTTTGCTCATACCCACTCCTAATACGGCTGTAGGTACACCATAATTATTAAAGAAATTCGCATCACTGCCTCCGCCTGTAGCTTTAATTTCCGGAATGAGGCTAATACTTTCCGCAGCCTTCACTGCCAAAGTTACTACAGGATCTGTTTCCGATAAAACATAAGGACCATAAGCAGTCTCTACCTTGACCTCGGCTTGGGCTCCGTTAGCAGTTGCCACTTGCTCAAAGGTCTCCTTCATATGAAGCGTCTGCACTTCCAGCTTTTTCATATTTCGGCTGCGAGCTTCACATTTTACTTCTACCAAATCAGGCACGATATTTGTGGCAATGCCACCACTAATAATCCCTGCATTAGAGGTTGTTTCAAAATCGATACGTCCAATCTGCATCTCGGCCAACGCTTTACCGGCTACTACAATGGCATTAATTCCCTCTTCTGGTGCTACGCCTGCATGAGCCTTTCTGCCATGAATCAACGCTGTAATGCTATTTTGACCAGGAGCCATCGTAATAATTTCGCCAGGTCCACCACTGGAATCAAGAGCATATCCAAAGTCAGCTTTTAACGCAGCAGAATCAATCGCCTTTGCACCATTTAAGCCCCCTTCTTCCGCTACAGTAAATACAACCTGAATGGGGCCGTGAGAAATATGTTCCTCATTTACAATGCGCAATGCTTCTAAAATGGCTACAACTCCAGCTTTATCATCGGCACCAAGAATCGTATCTCCAACGGATGTGATCACACCATCCTTAAGCTGAGGTTCTATCCCGCCGCAAGGTTCAACACAGTCCATATGAGCACTGAGCATCAGAGTAGGAGCATCCTGTATTGTTCCTGCTTTATAAGCAATCACGTTGCCACAATTACCACCAATGATTTCCCCAACCTGATCTTCTGTCACCTCTAATCCCAATTCTGCTAAACGAACCTTCAGGACATCTGCAACTTCACGTTCTTCCCGAGTCGAACATTTAATCTTTACCAGTTCAAAGAATTCCGCTAATACACGCTCTTTATTAATCATCACCAAACCCCCTACAATTTAGCTAAAAATATTGTATCCATAGAACATTTCATCATACTCTAATCTAATTCTTACTTCGCAATTGTATTCCTGCTTTGAACAAATAAAAAGATATCTTTCCTATAATCTATAAAGTCAGTACACATACTAGACTAAGAATGAAATAATTTAAAGGAAGATATCAATGGACAAAACCATCGCATTGCAAGGAAACAACCAAAAACTAGCCCATTTGTTACAACAGCAGGGCTATACTGTCATCGACATGTATCAGGCCCACCTGCAAAGAGAGTTCGTCGATGCGTATTTATATACAACCTATCATCCTGCTGCTCTGACTACTTATCATAGTGTAGCCGAACCAGGAGATAGTATGCTAGATTCCGAAGAGGAACTTGCTTCATATACTAGCACTCTTATGCTGAATATTACCAACTTAACACCTAAGCAAATACTTCTCACTTTAGAACGACAGCTATAAGCTCATTAGAAGCAGCATGCACTTTACTTCGGTTCCTTTCCATTGATCAATCGTCCTTTGGTCACAATGCCTGCACCAAATCGATTCCTCAGTTTATCAATGGTTTCATACATGGCAGCACGCCTATCTTCCTGCTGATCAAATAAAGATAGCTGACCGCCGCCAGACTGGAGATTGGACACGGTGAGTCCCAACAGTCTTACTCCCTCTCCCATGGGTATCTGATGACAAATTTCCATAGCAACATTATAAAGAACATCATCAAACTGGGTATAGTCTGACAATGTCTTACTGCGAGTAATGGTTTTAAAAGAAGCAAAACGTACTTTAATAGTAATGGTTTTACCACTATAGTCGTACTGCCTAAGCCGCCAGCCGACTTTTTCCGCCAAGGCCAATAGTTCGGTTTCGATTTGAGATGCCGTAATGATGTCAACAGGAAAAGTAAGTTCATTACCAATAGACTTAGGCTCAAGATCCGCTACTACTGGTCGATCATCCTGACCATGTGCTAACGCATGGATCTTATATGCCATCTGTCCGCAATGCTTTACTAATAACGCCACATTGGTCTGAGCCAACTGACCGATGGTATAGATTCCTAAGTTTTTCAAAACCTGAGCCATGGATTTACCAACCCCCCACATGGAGGTAATCGGCAGATTCCGCAGCATCGCCTCTTCCTCCCCTGGATAAATCACAAACAGACCATTGGGTTTTTTCATCTCAGAAGCCAACTTTGCTAAAAACTTATTCGGAGCGACCCCCGCAGAAGCAGTAAGGTGCAACTCACTTTGAATACGCTCCTTTATGCAAACAGCAATCTCTTCGGGACTAGCATAGAGTTGCTCCATTCCTGTAACATCGAGGAACGCTTCATCCAAAGACAGCGGTTCTACAACTGGTGAAAACTCAGAAAAAATGCGCTGTAATTCTATAGAAACCCTGCTGTATTTTGCATGGTCGCAGGGCACAAAGTTCCCTTCCGGACAACGGCGTCTCGCCTCCACCATGGACATGGCGGAGTACACCCCAAAACGGCGTGCTTCATACGAGGCTGTTGCCACCACACCTCGATTGCCAATTCCCCCAACAATAAGAGGTTTCCCTCGTAGCGCCTCATTATCACGCTGTTCCACAGCGGCAAAAAAAGCATCCATGTCAATATGTATAATCCATCGTTGCATGCATTTTCACCTAACTTTCCATTTGTGCAGATCATGCCTTATTTCATTATACAACAAACGCCTTCATCTTTAAAAAGATGAAGGCGTAAAATTTAAAATGAATGGCGGAGCGACAGGGATTCGAACCCTGGCAGGCCTTACGACCTCTAACGATTTAGCAAACCGTCCTCTTGAGCCGCTTGAGTATCGCTCCGTATTAGAAATATGGCGGAGGGGGTGGGATTCGAACCCACGGTCCCTTTCAGGATCACTGGTTTTCAAGACCAGCTCCTTAAACCGCTCGGACACCCCTCCGTGTCGGTTGACACGTTCCCGATGACACATTTACTAGTATACCAGCATTCTTTTTCTTTGTCAACACTAGTCAACATAAAAATTTATAATATATTTTATAAGTTTCTGGCATTTCTACATTGCGATCATCTCAAAAATTCTGGAATTGTTCTAAGGAGATACTATGATATCCTCTCTCTTGCAAACTATCCAAATCACTAGAAAACCTCTCTGGAGTAACCGTAAGGGCATCTGTGGTATATCCTACACGATGATATACTAAAACAGGAATGTTCCGATTCCCCGACCCGCTGCTGGTAGGAGCCTGAAATAACAATTCTGAACCACTGATAGCAATAATAGTACTGATACATCCTTTGATAAATCTACGCCGCGATATCATGCAATGACCTCTCTTCACTGTAAGAACACTTCATTATCGAATAATACTGTATACACACTTCTTATCATTATTGCAACACTATCTGCCTGCTTTGCACCTGTTTTTTTATTACATTTTTATTATATTTTCATATGTTTTGATTAGACTTTGATATTTTTCTTTATTGATTGTCTAAACGATAATAGGACCAAACACAATGCAGCCCTCTTACGGTTCCGCCACACTGACAATTCTCATGACCGCAGATCCGGGAGCAAACCGTATCGACTCCCGACCGACTAACGCGCTCCGAAACCTGTTTGACTGGAAGAGCCGGCTGTCCAGCCTTTACTCGATACCCGACCTTATTCTCACCGATCTTACAAAACCAATTCCACAGTTTCAAAGCTGTCACCCTCTTTTATCTCTTTTGCTTCTTATTATAAACGATTCATTCACTCTTGTACTATGATCTGTATCACAAAATAAGAAAAATGCTAACGCGTCCTTTAAAATATATAGGATGAATTGAACCACAAAGACGCAAAGGACACGAAGGGCTCTATGTTATAACTTATTTTGATAACTTATTTTGAGTACTCCTTTGTGTGCCGCATCAGCGGCATTGTGCCTTTGTGGTTCAATTTATAAAACCTTAGATTCTTCATCTACAATTATAATTACAAAGAATTCGCCTATCGCTAAACAATTATATCACTAGTATAATGATAATAATTAACATCTACTGCAAAAAAAGAGGGAGGAACCATCATGGAGCAAATGGATAAACATAGAAGAGAAGACTTCGTTCAAGAATTATTCGGCAGCATCGCGAAACGCTATGATTTGCTCAATGCAGTCTTCACCTTAAACCAAGATTCCTACTGGCGCAACTTCGCTGTTAATAAAGCAAATATAAAAACCGGACAGTCCATCCTTGATATATGCTGCGGTACAGGAAAACTCTCCATTGCGCTAGCAGAAAAAGCAGGGCTTCAAGGACAAATTGTCGGCCTTGACTTCTCTGAAAATATGCTGCGGCAAGCCGAAGATAATATAAAAAAGACTCCCTATTCCCAACGGATAACACTCATGCAGGGCAATGCCTTACATTTACCCTTCCCAGATCATTCCTTTGACTGTACAACCATCGGCTTTGGCTTGCGAAACGTAGCAGATATACCAAAAACCCTGTCCGAAATGTACCGGGTAACAAAGTCCGGCGGTACCGTATTATCCGTAGAGTTGTCTAAACCTAGCGCACCAATTCTAAAACAACTTTATTTCCTGTACTTTGAACACCTGCTCCCTCTAATCGGCAATCTGGGGTTTCATAAAAATCAGCCTTACTACAACCTGCCCGCCTCCCTGAGAACCCTTCCCGAGCATTCTGTTATTCAAAATATCTTCCTACAAGTCGGTCTAAAGCAAATCACTTCTTATCAATTAACGGGCGGTATTGCTGCGGTGCATCTAGGAATAAAATGAAGCTTGGCTTAAGCCAAGCTCATTTTATTCTTAAGTATACAGCACCTCGTCTTTTTCCAGAGGCAATTCTTCCTTCATCCCATTATGATGCTGGACGTTCCCACTTTGTTCAATAACAATAGTCCATACCTTAACGGGTCCATGCACCCCAATGGATAAATCCATCTCGATATCAGAAGTACGACTAGGGCCAGTTATAAAATCAATCGCAGCAGGAACTTTTTGGGTACTGCGGCGTTCCATAAGGTTTTCCATAACCGTACTCATGGTAGGAACTAAATTGTCCTTCCTAAACACAGCAATATGAACAGTTGGCAGCAAACTAACGGATCGCCCTTGGGTAGGACTTGAAAACAAGGCTAATGTTCCCGTATAGCCGATCGCATAATCTACCCAAGTAATGCCTACATCGGCCTGTTCTGCCGCAGTAATGAGATCCTTTTGCGAACGATCTGGCGACCAATAATCCAGCTTTATATTGGTATCCTCCAAATGTACAATCTGTTTCAACTCTTCATGATCCCACATAATAACCCTTTTCGCTTCTAATTCCTCTAACCAAACCCGAATTTGCTGACCAGCATCCTGATCGTCTCTTGCGATATAGACCTTACCTGTCAAATTTTCTAAGTTGGTCTTGAAAAACTCTAAAGGCTGATTTATATCAAACTTTTGTTCTTTCCAAAATACAGGGGGACCTACTTCATCCCGATTTGGCGCTGAAGTCAAAGGTTTGTCCCTGCCTAATACCTTAGCGATATGACTTAAAAAGCTTTGCTCCCTGCCTTGCATGTCCTTCCTCCTTCATTATTCATATTTTTCCTGCCAGATTTGTCTAAAAGTCTTCTTGGCGGCTGCCGGTAAATAACGCGAGTTTGTCCACCCGGATAAAGGCGGCGGTCCAGATCTGATATATCCATCCTTTACTAAAGGAATTTGACCAATTGAAGCCATTTTCATAGCAAATTTATATCGGCCTGGAAGTTTAAAGAAACGCCGCCACATGTTAAAACCGACCCTCTCCAAAGGATGGGTAAAACCAAGTTCGATTCTCTTGCGGCGTATTTTAATGAGAAGATCATGAAGAGGTATTTTTACGGAGCATACACTGCTGCAAGCTGCACACAATGTTGTAGCATAGGAAAGCTCTCCCCAAAAATCAAAATCATCTTCTAGAAATGGAGTGATCACGGCCCCAATCGGTCCACCATATACCGAACCATAGGCATGCCCGCCAATTTGGCGATACACAGGGCAAACATTAAAGCATGCTCCACAGCGTGTACAATGCAGGGCTTGCCTGAACTCCTCATCTGCAAGCAAACGCGATCGGCCATTATCGACAATCACCAGATGAAATTCTTCTGCCCCATCTTTTTCATTCTCCTTACGAGGCGCATTAACTACCGATATATAACTGGTAAGTTTTTGACCTGTAGCATGCCGAGGCAGCAGGGATAAAATCACCTCTAAATCATCAAAGGTAGGCAATACCCTCTCCATGCCCATGACCGAAATCAGTACTTTTGGCAAAGAGGCTGTCAGGCGGGCATTCCCTTCATTCGTTACCAAGGAAATGGCTCCTGTATCCGCAATGGCAAAATTACAGCCAGTAATACCGATATCGGCTTGCATAAATTTCTGCCGCAACGTCTGCCGTGCAAAAGCGGTTAGAGCTGGTGTATCCGGTTCGATCTTCTTGCCAGCGACTTTAGAAAAAAGCTCTGCAATCTGATACCGATTTTTGTGAATGGCCGGTACAATAATATGAGAAGGCGTTTCACCGGCTAGCTGCAAAATATATTCTGCCAAATCCGTTTCAATTACCTCCATGCCTTCCTTCTCTAAGGCAGGATTTAAGTGAATTTCTTCTGTAACCATCGATTTTGACTTGGCCACTAACTTGCCATTGTTTTTTTTGCAAATATCGATAATGACTCTTCTTGCCTCTTCTGCTGTCTGGGCAAAATGAATATGCCCACCTTTATTTCGTACGCTTTCTGATAGCTGTCCTAAGTAATAATCCAGATGATCTACGGTATGCTTTCGAATACGCTTGCCTTGCTCACGCCAGTCATCCCAGCTAGGCAATTCGGTTTGGGCTTTCTCACGATTGCCGCTTAATCGGTCAACAGCCTTTTGTACAGCTTTTCTCATTGGCTCATCTTTTATGGCTTTTCTTGCCCTATCGCGTAAATGCAAAGTAGGTTTATGACTCATGTCCTCATCCCTTCATCTAGTAGTTCAGCAATATGCATTACCCGTACCTTGGCTCCCTGCTTACGAAGTCTGCCATCAATATTCATTAAACAGCTTAAATCGGTACCTACCACAACATCCGCTCCGGTTGCCAAGATGTCAGCGACTTTGGCATTTACCATACTCTCAGAAATCTCAGGCATCTTTACCGAAAAAGTCCCACCAAATCCACAACATTGTTCCTCATGAGCCAGTGGAATAAAATCCAATTTTTCCACATTCTTTAATAACGCATACACATACTTATCAACTCCTAGAAACCGCCTGGGATGACAGCTGGAATGATAGGTTACTTTATAGGGAAAAGAAGCATTCACATTGGTTACTTGCAACACTTCTACTAGAAACTCACTAAACTCATGGGTTTTTCGAATTAACTCTTTGGATCGATCAAGGTATTTGGGATCTTTTTCAAATAAAACAGGATAAAATTCTTTAATCGCTGCCAAACAAGATCCTGCTGGTGTTACGATGATTTCACTAGCATGAAAAGAGTCGATAAAGCCTTTGGCAACCTCCCTGGCATCATCCCAATACCCACTGGATAATGCGGGCTGCCCGCAGCAGGTTTGCCCCGGGGGGAAATCCAGGCTGACTCCTTGCCGCTCTAATACACGAACCATAGCCTCCCCTACACGAGGAAACATACTGTCACAAATACATGTGATAAAAATTGATGCTTTCACAGCTTTAGCCTCCATATCCTTATCTGCCGCTAAGGATTACCTTTTTACGGCATAATTTAATTATTCCTATGTTTTGCATAATGCGATAGATTCATACCTTTCTTGATAAGAATATGTACTTGAATTGGAGGGTAATAAAAAAACATAACCGAACCACAGAGGCGTAGAATACGCAGAGAAAAGATAACGTTCCTTATAAAAAAAGCTCAGGAATACTACATCCCTGAGCTTTTTGACATCACTTATACAATTAATCTTCTATCAACTACATCCCAGTCAATATTCTTAAAGAAAGTTTCCAGATACTCTGGTCTTTTAAAACCATAATCCATCATGTAAGAATGTTCCCAGGCATCTAGTACTAACAACGGCTTATAATCTGCGGGAATCTCAGCCTGATGTTCATCAAGCCAAAGATTATTTAATTTACCACTGCTGTGATCCTGACACAATACAGCCCAGCCAACGCCAGGAATACTTGCAGTTGTCTTAAAATCTTCTTCCCATGCTTTATAACTGCCAAAATTCTCGGTTAATTTTTCGATTAAACAGGATCTATGATTCCTCTCACTCTGACCGCCTAAGTTCTCAAAATACAGTTCGTGCAAACGCATATCATTCGATTGCCAGCTCAAACGACGCTTAAGGCTCCCATACTCAGGGGTGTCTTCCTGTCCTTGTGCTACTAATCCTTCAAGGTTGGCTGCAATTCGATTCCGATTTTCCACAAGTTCATGATACAAGGCAAAATGATGGTGCAGTAAGGTTTCACTAAAGCCTTGCATTCTTAAAAGATGGTCAAAATCTTGTACTTGATAAGACATGTTTCTTCCCCTCACTTAAAGTATTTTCATGATGTACATACGTTCTTTTTCCACACAGTAAAATTGTAATTTACTTCATTCGTTCTACCCTTTGTCTTTATTATATGTTATTATTTCTGTATTATATCACCTTAAAAGCGGCATTGCTTCCCCTATACAGCATTTATACAGTATACTTTATCAGATGACCATTCGATATTGCGCCATAATGAAAACGATTATCAACACGCTCAAGGAGGACAACGATGGAGGTTCTAAAATCCGTAGGCTATTTTATCCTTGCTGGTCTATTTGAAATTGGCGGCGGTTATTTAATATGGCTTTGGCTGCGGGAGGGAAAAGGGATTAGCTATGCAGTCTGGGGTGCTATTATTCTAGTGTTATACGGCGTCATCCCTACATTACAACCAGCCAGCTTTGGACGGGTGTATGCTGCCTATGGAGGCATTTTCATCGTACTTTCCATCCTATGGGGGTGGGGTATTGATAAAATACCACCAGATCGATTTGATATTATTGGCGGACTCATTTCCCTAGTAGGCGTCCTGATTATTATGTACTGGCCCAGATGATAGCTTCAGTAATCTCATAAGAGAACGCATCGAGTCCTGTCCTTTTTTAACCACGTTCCCGTCCTCGCTTCCGTTAATACAAAAGAAGCTGTCAGTTATATTGATATGCTACCCCTATATAGGACACTGAAATATAAAAGTCCTGTATGGGGGTA
>NZ_JAJHJB010000018.1:0-107339 GCF_020819555.1 Pelosinus baikalensis | reverse complement strand
AGATTGTCGGAGTTGTAGAATATCGGGATGGAACCATTATTGATGTAATTAGACGACCAATATTCTGATCAAGAGGGATGATTTAGATATTCACAGCTGGTCTCCAATTACAGTGGAGACCAGCTGTGAATTTTCCAGAATAGGTTATGTTAATCGTTGATTCTTATTATTTTGATTGTAATTATCGATTGAAAAGAGGCTGCGTTTAATATAAAATTTAGGAAGATCATTTACATTGAAAGAATATCTTGAAATGTAAATGATGGATACTACTATATTGCAAATGCAGTGCATAAACGTTATGATTATTTTTTGAAGGCAAGGATGCAATCATAGAAGGGAAGTAAGGTTTTAGAAAAGTAGTAATGCAGTAAAGTACTGATATGAATAAAGCTAGGTAGGAAATGTCGGGATAGTAACATATAAAGGGAGGCTAATTTAAATTGAGTAAGGTAATTGGGGAAGGAACACAGCCATTGATATGTACTCCACTGGTGGGAAGAAATCAAGAAATTGTATTAGCTGAATTAGCAAATGTTTTAGAAAAAAAACCGGATATTATTGAATGGCGTGCCGATTTCTTTGAAGGTATTGCCAATACTGATGAAGTAGTTACCTTAGCGAATAAAATCAAAGGGATTGCGGGCGATTTACCGATCATCTTCACGATTCGTTCTACTCGGGAAGGCGGTCAAACTATTCCGCTGTCAGATCGTGAAGCGATTGAACTAAATGCAGCCATCTGCACGAATACAAGTGTAGAATATGTGGATTGTGAATTGAGCAATCTGCCAGAACACTTTCAGCAGTTATGCAAAGCAGCACGAGAAAATAGTACGAAAGTAATTGCATCCTTTCATAATTTTAATTGCACGCCAAGTAAAGAAAGCTTAGAACAAAAGTTCAAACAAGCAGAACAATATGGTGCTGATGTTGCAAAAGTGGCAGTTATGCCAAAAACATTAGAAGATGTTCTTACGCTATTGAGTGTAACCTTAGAAGCAAAAAATAAGTTGAAGATTCCTGTAATTAGCATGTCAATGGGAGGGCTTGGTGCCGTAACTCGCCTGTTTGGAGGCGTTTTTGGCTCGACCGTTAGTTTTGCAGTAGGTCAAAGCAGCTCTGCACCTGGGCAAGTGCCGATTGAAGATTTAAATACAGTGTTCTATATTGTAAAAAAATCCATGGGGATGTAGGTAAGATCATAACGATTCAAGACTAATGGGTGGATGTGATAGAGGAAGAATGACTAAAATAGAATCGTTAAAAGAAATGGCTAACCCTTATTGAATAGCATCAGTACGTTAGCTGGCACTGCAGAAGAGATAACCGCTCAGTCCCAAGAACGCAATTAGCTTTAGGTGTAATATCTTCTTAATAAACACAATGTATAGATCAATGTACAATGTGCTTATTAAGAAGTTTTTTATTTGTTGTAATTTAAAATAAAAAGCAGCGATCTTTCAGACAAAAATTATTGTACATTTCTAGTTTTAGAGTGAATATATCGTAGAAGGACGTTTGTGTTTTTAAAATAATGAAATGATAACAATTTATTAATGCCATCATTGCGTTTTGATAGATACTTGACAATTATTGTTTATTTGGTATAATAAAAACAGTATTATGTTGAGCGGAGGCTATTATAATGATTACATTCTTAACTAAGAGATTTCAAAATCAATATTTTAGTTTTTTTAGTTGGGGTTATTTTTATAGCGCTGGCTATTTTGGGATGTATCAAATGAATAGGCTGTTAAATGAGAACTTAAACACGAGCAGGTAAACAGATGACTGTTTTGTGATAAAAAATAAGACTCATTAGAGTCTTATTTTTTTTGTTTTATGGTATTGTGATTTGCAAATTTTGTAAGTGAAAAAACATAAGGAATTATGAACCACAAAGACACAATGCCGCTGCTGCGGCACACAAGGGAGAACATAAAAAATAGTAGGCGGTGTATTGTAATGAAATTTCATAATAATATTGTGTTGATTGGTATGCCAGGTAGTGGTAAGACGTCTCTAGGTGCGATTATTGCAGAACGATTAGAGCTTGATTTCTATGATATTGACCAGTATATACAGAAAAAAGAGAATAAGACTATTTCTGAGCTTTTTTTATTAGGAGAGTCACATTTTCGTCAGATTGAAAGTAATGCAGTTCGTGAAGTTAGCAGCAAGAAACCAATTGTTATTGCTACTGGAGGCGGTGTAGTGACTCGTCCTGAGAATATAGCTGTATTACAGCAAAAAGGTACTATCTTTTATATTGACCGACCAATCGAAATGATAATAGAAACGATTGACGTTGCAGCTCGTCCGTTGCTAGCAGATAATGTAAAGAGGATTTATAGCTTATACGAACAGAGAAAGCATTTATATGAGGGACATTGTCATTATCGAATTACCAACGGGCTGTCATTACATTCTGCAGCAGACCAGATTCTAAAAGTAATTATAAAAAGCCAGGATAGTGAGCAATTAGGCATTTCTGACAAATCTTTTTAAATTATTAGATATGATGAAATCGCAAATTTAAAATTAAAAATCAGCGTCTAAGGTAAATACCTAGACGCTGATTTTTTGTGATTTCAAAAAATCCAAAGGATCTTAAAATTTAAGTCGCCTATAATACATCCCAAATAGCCATTGCAGCTGCAGCTTCGATAACAGGTATCGCACGATGGACAATACAAGGATCATGACGACCTTCCACCGTAATAGAGACATTTTCACCCTTTGCATTCACAGTACTCTGTTCTAAAGAAATTGAGGGGGTTGGTTTTATGGCTACACGAAAAATAAGAGGCATGCCATTGGAGATTCCTCCTAAGATTCCTCCATTGTGATTGGTGGAGGTCACAACCACATTGTCTTTGCTATACATCGCATCATTGGCCTCGCTGCCGCGCATCTGGGCAAAAGCAAATCCAGCACCGAATTCTACACCTTTAACGGCAGGGATAGAAAATAACAGATGTGCCAGTGTGCTTTCTAGGGAATCAAAGAAAGGATCACCTAGGCCGGCCGGCAGATGTATGACAGCTGCTTCAATGATACCGCCGACAGAGTCTCCCGCAGTCTTGGCTGAGAGAATGCATTGTTGCATTGATTCGCCCACAGCAGGGTCAAGTACAGGGAATGATTTTGTTTTTAATTGTTCTAGTATTGTCTGGTCAATTGTAACCGCATCAAATTGAGATTCTGAAATAGAAGCGATACGCTGGATATGAGAACCAATATGAATGTTTTGTTGCCTCAAAAGCTGCTTAACAATCGCACCGGCGAATACGAGAGGGGCCGTGAGGCGGCCGGAGAAGTGTCCACCGCCTCGTAAGTCATTAAAGTGATTGTATTTTATAGAGCCAGTATAATCCGCATGTCCAGGACGAAATTTCCATGCTAAGGATTCATAATCAGCAGATCTTTGATCTTTATTTTCGATGATGGAACATAGTGGGCTTCCTGTTGTTTTGCCATTTAAAAAGCCACTCCAAATCGTAAATGCGTCTTTTTCATTGCGTGCTGTTGATAAGGGACTTTTCCCAGGGGCGCGACGCTCTAGCTCCCGAGTTACTTCAGCTAAGTCAATTGCGAAACCGGGCGGTAATCCGTCAATGGTAATACCGATCCCCTTTCCGTGACTTTCGCCAAAAATAGTATACTGAACCTTTTTACCCCATGAGCCACTCATTTGTTAACCTCCTGAAGTGTAAAATTAGATAGTGCGATTTTCAATTTTAGCAATCTGTTCTAAGGAACCCATCAATGAGGCGAAACGTTCAGGTGTAATGGATTGTGGTCCGTCGCAGCTTGCATTGGCAGGATCGTTGTGTACTTCAATAATCAATCCATCAGCACCGACGGCAATGGATGCCTTTGAAAGGGCCTCTACCATCCACCATTTCCCCGCAGCATGACTAGGATCAATAATAACAGGAAGATGGCTTAATTTCTTTATAGCGAGTACAGCACTCAAGTCTAGAGTATTACGGGTATAGGTTTCAAAAGTGCGAATGCCTCTTTCGCATAAAATAACATTGTCGTTACCTTCAGCCATAATATACTCTGCTGACATAAGTAATTCTTCAATGGTAGCACTTAATCCTCGTTTTAATAAAATTGGTTTATTAGTTTGTCCTACTGCTTTCAACAGGTCAAAGTTTTGCATATTTCTTGCACCAATTTGAATAATATCAACATCTTCAACGAATTTATCCAGTTTGCTTACGGACATAATCTCAGAGACAATTGGCAGCCCTGTTTCTGCTCTGGCAATTTTCAATAATTCCAGTCCTTCTTCTTTTAAGCCCTGGAAACTATAAGGTGATGTTCTTGGTTTGTAAGCTCCGCCACGCAAGAAGCCGGCACCTGCTGCTTTGACTTGATTCGCTACAGACAAAATTTGACTCTCGCTTTCAACCGAGCAAGGACCAGCAATAATTGTTAATTTATTACCGCCGATGGTTTGATTTCCAATTGGAATGACTGTATCTTCTGGATGAAAGACTCGATTGGCCTTCTTATAAGGTTCCTGTACAGATAATACTTTTTCTACATAGTTTTTACTTGCCAGCTTATCTTTATCAAGTTTATGAGTGCTGCCAACTACGCCAATAATCGTCTGAAATTCCCCATACGTAGGCCAAGCACTGCAGCCACCTTTTTCTAGTTCTGCCTTTAACTCTTCAATTTGCTCTGTTGTTACAGACGGATGTAATACGATAACCATAATAAATACCCCCTATTATTTTCTTTTATAACTTAAAATTGGATCTTTGGTGATGGATAAGCGCGACTAACTTCTGCTTGTAGAATGATGAGAGTTTTAGAGCGGTTAGCCATCGGGTAAAAAAAATAAGACTCAAATGAGTCTTGTAGAGATGGTGGAAATAAATTGTCCTTATCGGATTGCTGCTAGTTGACATTTCCATCTATAATGCTCATTGAAAAACCATATATTCACATTTTTCCATCCGAAAAAGTCGAAGCTAAAAAAGTAGCTCCAACCAAAAAAGTAAAAATATTGTTTTTGTTCGATGGCTTTATAGGTTAGATGTGTCATAAAAAACATCCTCCGATAATAATTGATTTTCCAGTAACTGTTTTCTATTATATCAAAGTATTGAAAAGTGTCAAGTAATAGTTTTAAATTAAAAATAAAATAGATAAATGTTACATATTAATTATAGAATAAAAACATTTGTATAGTAGAAAAAAACAAAAATAAAAAAACTCTTGACAGCATCGCAAAATTTGAATAAAATGTGCCTTAATAGAATGTGTAATCCGCTATGAGCAGGAGAAGTACATATACGAACTTTGGATCAGCGAGTCGGTGACCAGGCAACTGGAGGTGTGATGACCGACCCAAAGAGTCTATGGAATGGGCCTGTGAGCTGCTCACTGAACGCAATACGTCAGTAGGATGAGTCGGTTGCCCCCGTTATTGGGCTAGGGTATCAGATGTAGTATCTCGTACCTGAGTAGAGGGAAAGCATTAGCTTTCTAAATTAGGGTGGTATCGCGAATCATTTCGCCCCTTTCAGGGGGTGGAATGGTTTTTTTTATTATATATAGGTTAATTGATAAGGAGGAATGGCTATGTTCAAGGAGTTTTTGGCTCAGGTGGTAGCAGGGGTAAATTTATCGCGAGAAGATGCACAATTGTCCATGGATATCATTATGTCTGGGGGCGGGACTGAGGCACAAATTGGTGCTTTTATTACAGCTTTACGGATAAAGGGTGAAACTATTGATGAAATTGCTGGTTTTGCCCAGACCATGCGCAATCATTCATTAAAGGTACAATTTAGCAGCAGGGAAATGATTGATACCTGTGGTACGGGCGGGGATAAAACAGGTACCTTCAATGTATCTACAGCGGTAGCTTTTGTGGTAGCAGGTGCTGGGCTTGTTGTAGCTAAACATGGCAATCATGGTTTATCGAGTTCTTGTGGCAGTGCAGACGTCCTTAACGCTCTGGGGGTTTCAATGAATCTGCCGCCTCAAGGAGTACGTAAATCCATTCAAATGACGAAAGTTGGTTTTTTGTATGCTCCTGCTTTTCATAAAGCGATGAAATATGCTGCGAAACCACGCAAAGAATTAGGATTTCGAACTGTTTTTAATATGCTGGGACCATTAACCAATCCTGCAGAGGCTAATTATCAATTAATCGGTGTATATGAGCCGTCTTTAACTCGGAAATTGGCGGAGGCGCTTGCCATGTTAGGCGTAAAGCGGGCCATGGTAGTGCATGGTTTGGATGGTCTGGATGAAATATCCACTACTGCACTGACACAGATAACAGAAGTCAATGGTCAAGAAACTCGAACCTATACGATTGATCCTGCTGTCTACGGATTTAGTGGTGGTGGTTTAGAGGGGTACCGTGGTGGTACACCGGAGGAAAATGGGAAATTTATTTTGGATATTTTCCAAGGGAAGCTGCTAGGTCCAAAACGTGATATCGTTTTGTTAAATGCTGCTGCTGCCCTGGTAGTCGCTGGTAAGGCAGAGAGCATAAAAGAGGGATTGAATATTGCGGCAAAGAGCATTGACGATGGAGCTGCCTATTCTAAATTAGAAGAGGTAAGGCGCTTTACCCAGGAATATAAGGAGGGATTGATATTATCATAAAAATTTGTGGAATCACATCTGTAGAAATAGCGCAAGGGGCTAAAGATCTGGGAGCTGATTTGATTGGATTTGTGTTTGCAGAAAGTAAGCGCCGTATCGATGTAAAAGAGGCTCATCAAATTGGGCAAGAAGTGAAAGGAATCGGCAAGGTTGGTGTTTTTGTTAATGCGCCTCTTCAGGAAGTACAAAAGATTGCAGAGTATTGTCAGTTAGACTATGTTCAGTTGCATGGCGAAGAGACTCCAGAGTATTGTCGGTCTGTTGGTAGGCCCGTTATTAAAGCATTTCGGGTAGCTCCTGGTTTTAATCTAGAAAGAAGTAAGGAGTATCCTGCTGATTGGATTCTTTTAGATAGCTTTACCCCTGGGCAATATGGCGGAACGGGAATCACTTTTGATTGGCAGTCGCTGCAGGATTTTACTTCTCAGAGTCATACCCCAGTGATGGTAGCTGGCGGCCTTACTCCTGAAAATGTTGGAACAGCCATTTCTCTATTATCTCCTAATGGGATAGATGTTTCAGGAGGTGTCGAAACCAATGGGAAGAAAGATATAAAAAAAATCCAAGAATTTATGATTGCCGCTCGCAGGGCAGAAGGAGGCAAAGGGAATGCTAAATGAAATTGTAACGAAAAAGCGCCGAGAGGTAGCGATACAAAAAAGGGAGAGACCTCTTAGCCAATTTGAGAAGGATATTATAAGAGGAGATTTTCGTTTCCGTAAAGGGATTAAAGAAAAGCCATGGGCACTTATCGCAGAATGTAAGTTGGCTTCCCCGACTAAAGGAGAGCTGTGTACTGCATATACGGAATGTGAATTAGCTCAGATCTATACGGCAAATGGAGCAACAGCTCTTTCGGTACACACAGATAAACATTTTAAAGGGAAGCTGGAGAATATCAAAATGGTCAAGGCTGTTACTCCTTTGCCCATTTTACGCAAAGATTTTATTATTGATGCATACCAGATTTATGAATCCAGATGGGCAGGGGCAGATGCCATATTGCTGATTGCAGCAGTGTTAAGCGATGAAGAGATGAACGAGTATCTAGAGGTTGCAGCTATGCTTGGTTTGGATTGCTTGGTCGAGGTTCATACATTGGAGGAACTCCTGCGGGTGCAAAAGACTTCAGCGGTGTTAGTGGGGATTAATAATCGCGATTTGAAGACCTTTACTACTGACATTAGTAATACGTTTGCTTTAATGCCTTATTGCTCTTCGAAGATTGTACTAATTAGTGAAAGCGGCATCAAAAATCAAGAAGATGCTAAAAGACTGCAAGAGGCAGGAGTAAAAGGAATATTGGTAGGAGAAGGATTGGTTTGTGCTCATGATATTGGTATGATGACACAGGAAATGGCATTATGCCAAGGGCAGCGATGCAGCTGAAATAATAAGGAGGAATAGAATATGCCTGATAAAAATGGGAAATTTGGAGGATTTGGTGGTCGATTTGTACCAGAGACGGTGATGCCAGCTTTGATTGAACTGGAAGAACGTTATGAATTATTAAAGAATGATACATCTTTTCAGGAGGAACTACACTTTTATTTACAGGAGTATGCAGGTCGTCCCACTACCTTATATTTTGCAAAGAATTTGACAGCACATTATGGACGGGGGAAAATCTACTTAAAACGGGAAGATTTACTGCATACAGGAGCTCATAAAATCAATAACGCCATTGGGCAGGCACTGTTAGCTCGTCGTATGGGGAAAAAGAAAATTGTGGCTGAGACAGGTGCCGGACAGCATGGTGTAGCTTGCGCTACTGTTGCAGCTCTCTTTGGTCTAGAATGTCGCGTGTATATGGGAAAAGAAGATATAGAACGGCAGGCGTTGAATGTATTTCGTATGCGACTCTTGGGAACCGAGGTAATACCCGTGACGAGTGGTACTGGTACACTAAAGGACGCTACAAGTGAAGCCATTCGTTACTGGGTTACGAATGTAGAGGATACTCATTACATTATTGGCTCCGTCGTAGGACCTCATCCTTATCCTATGATTGTACGGGATTTCCAAAAGATCATTGGTGAAGAAGTAAAAGCACAAATTATGAAATGTAATATAGAAAAATTAAAGTATATTGTTGCTTGCGTCGGTGGAGGCAGCAATGCTATGGGAATGTTTTATTCCTTTCGCAATGACAAAGAGATTATCAAAATTGGTGTAGAGGCGGCAGGTCAGGGCATCACTACCAATGAGCATGCAGCATCTTTAACGAAAGGGCGGCCGGGTGTGTTGCATGGGGCATTTAGTTATTTATTGCAAGACGATGATGGACAGATCATTGAACCGTACTCCATATCTGCTGGTCTTGATTATCCTGGCGTTGGTCCCGAACATTCCTTTTTTAAAGATAGTGGAATCGTTGAATATAAAGCAGTTACGGATGAGGAGGCATTACAAGCCTTTAAACGTCTGGCTCGTATAGAAGGGATTATTCCAGCTTTGGAAAGTTCTCATGCACTCGCATATTTAGAAGAAATTATGCCGAAGACGCAAGTGGATGAAACGGTAATTGTTTGTCTTTCTGGTCGTGGTGACAAAGATGTAGATATGGCAATAAAAGTAATGGGGGGATTATAATGTCAAATTTGTCGGAAAATTTGCAAGGATTAAAAGAGTCAGGACGCAAAGGGCTCATTGTCTATCTAACAGCTGGTTACCCTGATTATGCCACAACATTAGAAACTGTTTTGGCGATGGAAGCAGAAGGGGCAGATGTGATTGAAATTGGCATTCCTTTTTCTGATCCCATTGCCGATGGACCCGTGATTCAACATGCCGCTACCTTAGCCTTAAAATCGGGTGCAACTACTGCAAAGTCCATAGAATTAGTTGCCCAAATACGTAAAACCTCTAGTATTCCATTAGTGGTTATGACCTATGTCAATAGTATATTGGGATATGGAAAAGAAAAGTTTATTGCTGATTTTGTTAAGGCGGGAATCGATGGGCTTATTGTACCTGACTTACCTCTTGAAGAGGCAGGTTTATTAGAAGATATTTGTACGAAGCAAGGTATCCCTCTTATTGGGCTTATTGCGCCAACATCGACAGTAGATAGGATCAAATGCATTGCGCAAAAGGCCGAGGGTTTCTTATATTGTGTTTCTAATACTGGCGTAACAGGCGGTCAGCATAATAATTATGATCAGATTGGCACCGTGATAGAGGCAGCTCGTCAGGTCAGTCAGATACCTATGGCAATTGGATTTGGAATTGGCAACTCTCAAGGAGCGTCTGCCGCAGCTCAATATGCTGATGCTGTTATTGTTGGTAGTGCCATTCTTGAAAAACTTACGAATGAGGGAGTTGCTGGTGTTCGTAGCTTGGTCAGATCCATTCGTGAAACATTAGATGAGGAGGGTGAATAGGATGAAAATCATTCCTAGCCTAGCTGATTTTTCTGAATTAGCGCAAGAACATAATCTGATTCCTATTTTTACTGATTTATCTGTTGATCTGGATACTCCTGTGTCCATTTATTCTAAAATTACAGGCGATAACCCTGGGTTTATTTTAGAAAGTGCGGATACGAGTAAAGCTTTTGGACGATATTCATTTATTGGAGCGGATCCTTTTATTACGGTATTGGGGAGGAGTAAAAAGACTGAGGTTAGAAAAGGGCAGGATGTTACTACAATTGATGCTCCACCGCTTGTTGCACTACAAAGGATATTAGGACAGTTCTCTTTTCCTAATATCCCTGAATTACCTCCCTTTAGCGGCGGGGCAGTCGGATATTTTAATTATGAAACCGTTGGTACATGGGAAAAAATTAGAGGAATGAATATTTCTGAAGACGAAATTTTAGGCGAATTTATGTTCTGCCGTATTATTATCGTTATGGATCATCTCACCCATTCAGCAAAATTATTATACCTGGCTAGTATTGAGCCTGGTATCGATACTCGTGCAGAATACGAAAAAGCCGTTGGACATTTGCGTGGCTTAATAAATAAAATACAGCAGTCAGTTGCGATAGCCAAAAATACAGATCGTAAGTCAGAAGTACAAGTAACTCCTGTAGGGCTAGATGATGAAAAAATTAAACAAAATTATTTAGCCATGGTAGAAAAAGCAAAGGAATACATTGCTGCAGGAGATATTTTTCAAGTTGTACTCTCTAAACCCTTTCACTTAAAAACGACTAAAACCCCTTTTAATTTGTATCGCCGCTTACGTCAAGTCAATCCTTCTCCCTATATGTTTTTTATTAATGTTGGTAATAGACAAATTGTTGGCGCATCACCAGAGATGCTGGTAAAATTAGAAGGCGGGAATGTATTTACTTGTCCCATTGCTGGTACTAGACCTCGAGGAAAAAACCAGGAAGAGGACGAGAAATTAGCAGTGGAATTAATTGCTGATGAAAAGGAAAGAGCAGAGCATTATATGCTGGTTGATTTAGGGCGTAATGATGTTGGTCGTGTAAGTATGCCAGGGACTGTAAAGGTGAAGCGCATGCTAGAAGTAGAAAAATTTTCTCATGTGATGCATTTGGTTTCTGAGGTATCTGGTGTTCTTAATCCTAAATATACTCCGATGGATGTATTGGCAGCTTGTTTTCCAGCGGGTACCTTAAGTGGTGCACCAAAAGTTCGGGCTATGGAAATTATTCATGAGTTGGAACAATTACCCCGCGGACCTTATGGGGGGGCAGTCGGTTACTTTGACTTTAGAAATAATATGGATACTTGCATTACAATACGTACAATGGTCATTGATGGTGATCAGGTAGGAATCCAAACAGGAGCTGGCATCGTAGCAGACTCAGTGCCAGAAACGGAATATCAGGAGATCTTAAATAAAGCCAAAGTTTTGTTTAAAGTTATTATGGAGGATGAAAATTATGATTTTAATTATTGATAATTATGATTCCTTTACGTATAATGTTTATCAATACGTTGCTAGCTTAGGGTATGAAGTAGAAGTTGTCCGTAATGATGCTATTACCGTAGATGAAATTAGGGCAAGAAAATACGACGCCATTATTATTTCACCAGGCCCAGGTACACCTAGTGACGCTGGAATTAGTAAAGAGGTCATTGCAGCCTTTGCTGGCCAATTGCCGATTTTAGGTATCTGTCTTGGTCATCAGGCAATTGGTGAAGTTTTTGGCGGGAAGGTAGTGCGTGCTCCTAAGCCCATACATGGTAAGGTATCAGATGTCTATCATAAAGAGGATGGAATTTATCAAGGCTTGTCTCAGCCTTTTGTTGCAGGGCGCTATCATTCTTTGCTGCTGGAAGAGGAGAGTATACCCGATTGCTTAGAAATAACAGCCAGAACAGCAGACGGTTTGATAATGGGACTTAGGCACAAAGAATACCCGATTGAAGGCGTGCAATTTCATCCCGAATCGGTGTTAACGCCAGAAGGAATGAGATTGTTTGAACATTTTTTAGATAAGTAGATGAAAGGCACAGGAGGAGCAACATGGAGCTTAGCAGTTGGTGTGGGAAAGAGGCGATCATAGGTTATCTTGGTCCCCATGGTACTTATAGTGAAGAAGTGGCATTTCGTCTATACAATAAGGATCAAGTGAGTTTTAAAACCTATTCCAGCATTGATATGGCCATCAAAGCGGTAGAGTCTGGCGAAGTATCCCAAGGGATTGTTCCTGTGGAAAACTCCCTTGAAGGTTCAGTAAATGTTACGTTGGATATCTTAGCTCACGAAGTCAATTTATATATTAGGAAAGAAGTGATCTGGCCAGTACGACATAATCTTTTAGTCAAAGAGCATTGGGATGATGTTAAGATCATCGTTTCTCATCCCCAGGCGCTGGCCCAGTGTCGTCATAATCTGAGGCGGCTTTATCCCGATGCTGAGCTAAGAGCTATGAATAGTACGGCTGATGCTGCGACTCTTGTTGCTAGTGGCGTAGAAAACTATGCAGCTGTAGGGAGTCAAAGTGCCGGCGCTCTTTATAATTTACAAACCATGGCTGGTGATATTCAGGATAGTTCTACCAATTGTACACGTTTTATTGTCTTAGGCGATAGCCCGATAGATACTCATTCTTTGTCAGATCCATGTAAAACTTCTGTTGTTTGCAAAATGAATGGAGAACGTCCAGGTAGTTTATGTGAGATTCTACAGGAATTTTCCAGACGGAATGTTAATCTTACAAGAATCGAATCCAGACCGGCACGAACCGGCATGGGAAATTACATTTTTTTCTTTGATATGGATGGTAGTATGGAAAATAATAGTGTTCGCAGTGCAGTAGAGGCTGTAAAAGAAAAAAGCCTATGGTTTAAGAGTTTTGGCTCATATCCTATATGCACGTTGTAGGAAGGGATTAGAGGGGATACATATGCAATATAGTATTGTAAATACAGATTATGAATTACAATTATGTTTAGCCTTACGTCGGAAAGTATTTGTGATCGAGCAAGGCATCCCAGTTGATCTTGAAATTGATCAATATGATGCCGCTCCTCATGAATGTGTACATGGACTGATTATCGCTGAGGATGGCGAAGCGGCGGCTACAGGGCGGTTAATACCCTACGGAGAAAATAGCGGCAAACTGCAGCGTATTGCTGTACGTAAAGAGTTGCGTGGCAGTGGAGTAGGGCGAGAAATTGTGAAATTGTTAGAACAGCAGGCGGTTGCTGGTCATTTTTCCAATGTGCTTTTGGACGCCCAATGCAGTGCAGAAGCATTTTATGCTAACTTGGGTTATGTGACCTTATCGGTGGAACCGTTTTTAGATGCTGGTATCTGGCATGTTAGAATGAAAAAGGATTTAATAGCACATCATATAAGATAATCTATTTAATTTTAGAGGGAATTTATCGATAATCTTGAAATAATAATCATATATATAATAACCATTTAAGATTATCGATAGGAGATAGATATGGTAGACATGGCGAAGCATTTAATTTTTGACTCTGCGATTGGGAGTTTTAAACCAGAGAATATTGTGAATACAGAAGTGAAATGTCCATTTTGCTGTAGGGAGAAGTTAGAGCATGTATTAGCAGAAGATGGTACAATTATACTTTTAAAAAATAAATACCCGGTTTTGCGGGATACCTTACAAACGGTCATTATTGAAACTGATCAATGCCACTCGGAATTGTCTCTTTATCCGAAAGAACATTTGCATAAATTATTTCGCTTCAGTATGGAAAAATGGCAAGACATGATAGCAAGCAGAGAATTTGCATCGGTACTCTTTTTTAAGAATCATGGTCCTTTTTCCGGAGGTACGATCCGTCATCCTCATATGCAGATTGTAGGTTTAAGAACGATTGATTATGCTCCGCGGATCCCAGTGGAAACGATGGATGGAACTGTGATTCATCAAAGCAGAGGGGTGGAGTTAAATCTTGCCAAAGAACCGAAAATTGGATTTTGTGAGTTCAATGTGAAGCTAAAAGATGTATCGGCTGTAGACAAGATGGCGGATTATATACAAGTCATAGCGCATTATTTATTGAATCATTTTCATAAACGCTGTAATAGTTATAATATATTTTTTTATCAGCTAGAAGGTAAAATTTCTGCTAAAATTATGCCTAGGCTTGTTACTTCTCCTATATTTATTGGCTATTCAATTCCTCAGGTGTCAAGTCGTGGGGAAGAGGTTATCAAAGAGATTCAAAAACTATATTTTTAAAGCTGAAAAAATAGTAGGATATAAATAAACAAACGGCTTCTTCACCAATGGATGAAGAAGCCGTTTGTTTATTTGATTAAGGTAGAGGTTAAGAAAGAGATTGTATTACAAAGTTTTTGAATCGTTGAGCGGCGGGAGATAAATAACGTTCTTTTGTCCAGGCGATTCCGATGACCCGCTGGCATTGAGGCTTGGAAACAGGTAGAAAGGATACATTGGTTTTATCTAGACCAAAAACATGGGGAATGAGTGCCACTCCTAATTTAGCTTCGACGAGACCGGCAACGGTCAGAATTTCCTCACCTTCAAAAGTGATAAATGGCTTTAGATTTACTTCTTTAAAGAAATGGTCAGTTAAAATACGTAAGCCATAATCTTTTTTAAACGTAACAATTGGATCAAGGGCAATTTCTTTAAGCTCGATGGATTTTCGCTGGGCAAGTCGGTGTCCAAAAGGAACTACAACAAATAACTCTTCGGTAAAGAGTGGTTCCCACTCCATATAGTCTTTTGTTGTTACAGGAGAACAAAGACATAAATCAACTTCTCCTGCTTTTAGTTGATCTAAGAGGAGAGTGGTAGCATTTTGATAAAGCTTAAATTGTATATTTGGGAATTTGGAGCGGAATTTACTTAAGAGACTTGGTACAAGATTCGAACCAAGAGAGTGAAGAAAGGATAAGGACACGCTGCCATAGTCAGGATGTATTAAATCGTGAATAACTTGTTTTCCTGCATCAATTTCTTGTATCGATCGTTCTACATACTGCAGAAAGATGACTCCATACCGATTGAGGACAATGTGTTTACCGCGACGTTCAAATAGTGGAAATCCTAGTTCCTCTTCAAGTTTAGCGATAGAACGGCTAAGAGCGGGCTGAGAAATCGATAATTGTTCTGCAGCATGAGTAACGTGCTGCAATTGGGCAACTAATCTAAAGTATTCCAGTTGATGCCACTCCATATCTTGACCACCTTTTGTCATGTTTATTTCAATATATAAGTTAGATGATGCGTTGGGAAATATCTTTATATAATTATAACACATTAATTATATAAAAATGATGCATTGGACAGATGATACTCTGGAGGTTAATATGATAAAAAGAGAATGATCGTTGATTAGAAAGGACTGTGGGTTATGAAGACCTATATACAAAAGAATAGTACAGCATATTGGCGAGGGATATCAGCTATGTTTTTAGGAAGCTTTGTTACGTTTGCTTTGCTTTATTGCATGCAGCCCTTAATTCCGGTTTTTTCAGAAGAGTTTCATATAGCACCAGCTTATGCGAGTTTGTCAATATCTCTTACTACAGGAATTATGGCAGTTTTTATGTTGTTAGTTTCTTGGTTTTCTGATGCAAGGGGAAGGAAAATCGTGATGGCAATATCGTTATCAGTCTCTGCCATATTAGGGCTTATAATTGCTTTTTGCAATAACTTCTCCATCTTGCTCATAATACGGATCTTGCAAGGAATCATGCTGGCAGGATTTCCCGCTATTGCCATGGCATACGTAAATGAGGAATTTGACCCTAAAATAGTAGGTATGGTAATGGGGATTTATATTAGTGGAAATTCTGTTGGCGGTTTAGCTGGGCGTATTATGGTTAGTACATTGACAGATTTTTCTACATGGCATATTGCAGTGGCTGGCATTAGTGCAATTGGGCTATTATTGAGTATTTGGTTTTGGATTGCTTTACCCAAATCCCAGAATTTCTCCCCAAAGAAAAGGGATTTGAGAGAAGTGCTTGCTGCTTTGACTAAAAAGTTGCAGAATATAGAATTACTCATGCTATATAGTATTAGTTTTTTAATTATGGGGGGATTTGTAACCTTATATAATTATATTGGTTACTCTTTAATGGCTCCGCCCTACAATTTAAGTCAAACCCTGGTTGGCTGTATCTTTATTGTTTATCTGATTGGAGCCTTTAGCTCTACGTTTATGGGAAAGCTGGCGGATAGTAATGGCAGTTCAAAAGTGCTGTGTCTGTCCATAGGTATTATGTTACTAGGTTGTTTGACTACCGTACATGGAAGTCTATCCATTAAGATTATGGGCGTAGCCTTATTTACCTTTGGCTTTTTTGGCAGTCATTCTGTAGCAAGCAGTTGGGTAGGGAAATGTGCTCATTCTGACAAAGCGCAGGCTGCTTCTTTATATCTGCTTTTTTTCTACTTGGGCTCTAGTACAATTGGGACAATCGGAGGAAAATTCTTGCTTTGGTATGAGTGGGAGGGAGTCGTTATTGTTATTGCTCTTGCCCTAGTACTGGCCTTATTACTTTCAAGTGTCTTATTACTACGGGAAATTCGTTATAAGATATACTCGGCGACTCAAAGCTGACTTCTTTCTCATATAATGATATAATTAGAAAAAATCCCCTGGAAAGGAATTGTAATTATGAGTGAGATTATACAGTCCATTGACCAAGAGATCCTTTCATTCTATCGGCGAGGTGATCATGATCAAGCACTAAAGCTGTTTATAAATCAATACCAAGCTAGATTATATGCTTTAGCATATAAAATGCTGGGAATCATGATGATGCGATGGATGCTTTGCAAGAGATTCTATACCAGGTAAATCGGTCTATGCCAAATTTTAAGGAAAAGTCCAGTTTATACACTTGGGTGTATCGCTTGGGTTCAAATGTTTGCTTTAACTTTCGTAAGAAAAGGAATCAAACTGCAAATCAGGTAGAATGGGATGAGAGTTTATACCACTCGATGATGTTGCCCATCGAGCAGCCAAATGAAGATCCGGATAGAATGTGTGAGGTTAAGTATAAGCAGTACTTGGTTCAGCAGGCTATTTTAAAATTGCCCGAAAACCAGAGGATTCTTCTTGTTTTACATGATATTGAAGGAATTTCAAGTTCAGAAATTGCACAAATCCTAAATATTACTATCAATGCGGTCAAGTCCCGCCTTCATCGCAGTAGAGTAGCCTTGCGTAATATTATCAGTAAAGGATTCTCCGTTAAAGGAATGGAAGGGGTCGGAACGTTTTCTGTCAATTCTTCTGGTCATTTACGATAAGTGTTATAGCAATTTGCAAATGATATCCAGGTATGGGAGACTATCCGTAAGAAGAGGTTTTGCAATCATTGTACTGTAATTCATACATATAAATAATAAGAAGGCTTTTACTAGTCTTTAGTAAAAGCCTTCTTATTCCTTTACATAAAAATATAATTAATTCTTCGTTCCTAACTTCCGTAAACAATATACAAGATTTTCTTTTTTACGATGGAATTTGATACACTCACAGCATTTACCGTGGCGTTCGCAATCTGCCTTTGGACAGGTACAATTTTGTTCATTACAGCCAGCCATAAAAAAACCTCCCTACCATTCTTTTATTACTATATTTTATTATAAAGGCAGGCGAGAGTAAAACATTTATTAAGAGTAACGAAATAATTTTACGAAGAGATACGATAAGGAGACTACGAATGTCTGAAAATAAAGTTTGTCTACTAATGGTCTTTACAGCTCTTTTCTGGTCGGGTGCATTTATAACAGGGAAAATCGCAGTACTGCAATTTCCGCCCTTTGCTCTGACCTTTTTTCGTTTTTTGCTTGCATTACCGTTTATATTCTTTTTGTTATACAGTAGGGAGAGGGAGAAGTGGTTACCGAAAAGAAATCAGTGGCTGCCTCTTACTATATTAGGGATTATAGGTACCTTTTTTTATCATGTCTTATTTTTTAGTGCATTACGATATACTACAGCAATTAATTCTTCCTTGATTGGTGCAACCAATCCAGTATTGACAACTCTTATGGCGGTTTTATTCTTCAAGGAACATATGACACCAAAACGTTTAGTTGGCATTATTTTTTCTTTTTCAGGTGTCTTTCTGATTGTAACGAATGCAGATTGGCTGCTGATCTCTACGTTTAATTTTAATCTTGGGGATATACTCATGTTTAGTGCTGTTTTTAATTGGGCATTATATGCTCTTTTAAGTCGTTCTTTTATGCAGAAGTATTGTTTGTCACCATTAATGGTGACAGCCTACACATTTTTAGTTTGTGTAGTCATATCCATACCCTTTGTAATAGCAGAAAATCCTACATCTTATTTATCTAAAACTAGTGTAGCTGGCTGGTTGTCAATTGCATATATGAGTATATTTGCGTCTGTATTAGGATATTTAATTCAATTGTTTGCGATTGAAAAAATTGGTGCATCTCGTGCTGCAGTATTTGTTAATTTGGTACCTATTTTCACAATTGTCCAATCGGTTTTCGTCTTAGGAGAATCTCTAGCGACAAGATCTAATTGAATTTAAGTAAAGGAGTCAAATTCTAAGGAAATAAAAAAGTCCCTGTCATAGACAGGGACTCTGACATCCTAGCGGTTCTGGCTAAAGCAATCTCTGCAATAAACAGGACGATCACCACTTGGACGGAAAGGAACTTGTGTTTGAACGCCACATGCTGCACAAGTTGCATCATGCATTTCACGTTGTTGGAAGCTGCTGTTGCGACCGCCACCGTTACCGTTTCTTTGTTTGTGAGCTGCTCTGCATGAAGGGCAACGTCCTGGCTCGTTAGTAAAGCCTTTTTCAGCAAAGAAATCTTGTTCTGAAGCTGAGAATACGAATTGGTCTGCGCAATCGCGGCAAGTTAAAGTTTTGTCTTGGTTCATGTGTTGTATAGCCTCCTAAAATCTGTTACTAAAATAGGTAATGAGAATATTCATTGTCTCTTGTTAAAGTTACGTTAACAAGAAAGATGAGAAATCCAATCGATCTATTTAAGTGCTTCTAAATCATACGCTGAATTGATATAAAAGTAAAGAGGATTTTTACTAAATTTAAAAAAAAATTATAAAAATTATAAAAATAGTCTCTATTTAACAATTAATTGATAAATTTGCTCATAAATAAAAGAGAAAAACGGTATTGTTTAGCTCTCTTTTCCAGAAAAAATGTTTATATTTTAGTGGATAAATTATATAATGAGCAGGTAGGAACTTGTCTCTTTTAGGTAAATGACAAAGAGAATGCAAGTAAAATGGAGGAACTAAATATGGAGTTTTTTGAATGGGATGAAAGCTTTTCAACAAAAGTTCAAAGATTTGATGATGATCATAAAAAATTACTGACTTTATTCAATAATGTATATCATCGTGTGTTTGAATGTGAAAATTTGGAAGAAGAAAGAGAATTAACGCAACATACCTTAGTTGAATTATTAGACTATGTGAAGTATCATTTTTCCGCAGAAGAAGAATTAATGATACAGTTGGGTTATCCTCAATATTTAGAGCATAAAAAAGAACATGGATCTTATATAGCCGAAGTGAATAAATTCTTAGACCAGCATAAAAAAGGGGCGGCGGCATTGTCTTTTCCGACCTTTATGTTTCTTAAAGAGTGGATTACTAAGCATATTTTAGTACGTGATAAGGAGTATGGACAATTTTTTAATAATAAAGGAATCAAATAAAAATCGTCCATTCTCTAACTTTTATAGCAATTTTGATAAATAGTTGGGGCTTTTCCACACTATGAATAGTAAATTTTAGTGTAAGTCACAAGGGATCTGGGTAGTGCTGCCGTAAGTATGAAGATAAGAAGTAGTGGGATGGTTACTATTATGATCGAAAATAATAGTAGCCCGATGAAGAAATTGTTTATCTAAAACATAGCGAAGGTCATAAATTGTAACCGAGATGGAATGAGGATTTTTCTGTTCTTCGAAATAAATAAAGGGCGTAAAGGTAGCAAAAAAGTCTCCTATTAGCGTTTTTTTTGCTTGCAAAGTAAGAATCGAAAGGTCCTTTTGCTTTACTAAATCAGCATGAAGTTTTAATGCCGGGGAAATGGTTCCTAATTGTCCGACCAAGTAAGCATTTTTGGTTTCTAAAACAAAATCCCAGAATAATATGCGTTTCAATGATGGCATGACAGTGATTTGCAAAATATCTCGTTGGGAAAATAACCGATGAAGCTGTTTTGTTGCTTTTTTGCGCAAGACCATTCTAAAAAATATATATGCTGTAAGAATGATAAACGTAAGGCACGATAATGTGAACATTGTAAAATCGAAAGCGTATACACTGAGTAATAGCACGAATAGTATAGGATCAAATACATTTAAAAGTTGTAAGCTTTTGCGTTCTTTTTGAATTGGCCATAAGATAGCAGCGCCATGGGTATTAAAATAATCCATAATGATATGAGATAAACTACCAGAGAAAGTCCATCCCAATAAGGTAAGGAAATTAGCTTGTGGCATAATAATAGATAAAACTGCACTGATCAGGAACGACCATAGAACTAAGCCCGGGATGGAATGAGAAAAAGCACGATGTTGCCTAAGATAAGAGAATTTTCCTTTAATTTGTGCAATGATATCAAAATCCGGCGCTTGCGAGCCAAGAATAGCAGCTAGATAAATCGGATCATAAATGGACAAAGGATGACCAGATAATCCTGCAATCGCGATGCCAACAAGTGCATGAGAGAAAGAATCCATAATGAATGTGCCTCCAACTTTCTATTTTGTTTACATAACATTATAACACAGAACTACGGGTGCACTTCCATAGTAAGTTTTGCCTTTCGATACACACTTATCTCAAGATATGAAATAAAAAAGTGGTGACCTCATAGCCGAGACCACCACTTTTTACTATACTAAATTTTAAAAAAACGCGTCAAGGTTTTTTAGCCCATTTTTTCTTTAATTTTAGCTGCGCTAACTTTCTTGTCCAAGAATAAAATATAGTATAAATAGACACCTAATAATGCAGGAAGACCTGTATATAAAACAATTCGTTGGGATTCATCAAAATACAAGCTACATATGACCCCAAGGTTCAATACTAAAGCTAATATTGGAACCAGAGGATAAAAGGGAGTCCGAAATTTTAGCTGCTCTATTTTGCCGCCTAGACGGAAAAATTCTCTACGGAAGTTGAGCTGACACCAGGCAATAATAACCCAGATCAGGCAGCCAGTCAGTCCTGTACTAGACATAAGCCACAGGTACACTGTATCGGCAGCATATTCACTAGTGAGTAAAGACATACACGCCAAGATAACAGTAATATAAACCCCATTGACAGGAACACCGCGAGAATTTAATGTACCTAAACATTTTGGTGCTAAGCCTTCTTTAGACATAGACCAAAGAAGGCGAGAGCAGGCATATAAGGCTGAATTGCCTGCAGATAAAGCTGAAGTCATAACAACGAAACTCATAATATCCTTAGCTAAAGGAAAACCTAAGATGCCGAATACATGAGCAAAAGGACTTTCTAAAACACTGGCTTCTTGCCAAGGGATAATACCTGCCAGTACGATCATTGCCAACACATAGAAAAAAATAATCCGAAAGGTAATACCTTTAATAACACGAGGGACATTTTTACTGGCATCTTGGCATTCGCCGGCTGCGATACCGACAAGTTCAGCACCTTGGAAAGAATATACTACAGCAATCATAGTTAAAAATACAGCTTGAAATCCATTAGGAAATAAACCTGCTTCCGTATTAAAGTTGGATAAGCCAACAATAGGGACGGAATGACTGGAAAAGCCAAAGAGCAAACCTGCACCTGCGACAATAAATGCTAAAATAGCGGTTACTTTAATACTAGCAAACCAAAATTCAGCTTCGCCATAAGCCCTTACAGAAATGATGTTTAGTAAAGCAAGCATAATAGCAAAAAAACCGCACCATATCCAAATAGCAATTTGCGGAAACCAATTGTGCATGATAATACCCGCAGCAGTAAAGTCGGCAGCAATACAAATGGCCCAATTCAGCCAATACAGCCAGCCGGTAGTGAAGCCAGCACCAGGAGAAATAAAACGTGAAGCATAACTTTGGAAAGAACCAGAAACAGGCATGGCTGAGGTGAGTTCTCCTAAGCAAAGCAATACTAGATACATGATAAAACCGCCGGTTAGATATGCAAGAACGGCACCTAAGGGACCTGCTTGATTAAGAGTTTGACCCGATCCTAGAAAGAGTCCGGTACCAATTGTACCACCAATGGATATCATCATGAGATGCCGTGAGTTCATGCCGCGTTTGAGTCCTTCTTTTTCAGGACATAAATCTTTAAGATTCACTGTAGAATTTGACATATTTGACCTCCTATTCGATTTAAAACAAAAATGGTTGTGATCTATCTCACAACCAAAAAATTTACTCCAAAGAATAAACTAACGCTTGCGTGAGATAGCACTTCATCTAAAAGAATCTTTTTGATGACAGTCTTGTACTTATTTAATACAAGCCCAACAACAAGAAATGGCATTTCCTTTTGTTTCGGCAATTATTCCTTTCTATATAGTTCATTGCTGCCAGCTCACTACATATACTGATAATATTTGCGCCTCTATAATCACAACATATTTAATTTCTTGCTTATTTTAATCAATATCGGATTAGTTGTCAATCATTAGATTCGTATTAGAAACCTTTACTATAGGAAAGTAAAGAGTCTTTACAAAAGGGAATAAAAAAATGTATGTTAAAAGTCATTGCGGAGGATTGAATTATGAACAATACATATGGACGGATGGATGCAGAATTTGCTCAATCCTTAGTTGATATCGTTGCTGCTGAATTAAATAAAAATGTAAATATCCTTGATGATCAAGGTGTGATTATTGCATCTTTTAGTAGAGAGCGGATTGGGCAAGTACATGAATCAGGGGCTAGAATGCTTGGCGCTGGAGTTGTAAAAGAATTTTATGTCACAAAAGAAGAAGAATGCTATCTAAAGGGTATACGGCAAGGATATAATGTACCCATCATGTTTGAGAACCGATGTATCGGGGTAATTGGTATTACAGGGGATCAAAAAACGGCAGGACCTTATGCCCGATTAGCAGCACGCTTTGTAGAGGCCAATGTGCAGTCGAATGCCCAGCAGGAAAAGTTAGTAGGAGCATTACAAGAAAAAGAAGAATTACGTTCTGTATTCTTAAATAAAATTATCACGGTACAAGAAGAAGAGCGTAAAAGAATTTCCCGCGAGCTGCATGATGAAACAAGCCAATCTCTTACCTCGATTATTGTAGGTTTGCGTATGCTGGCTGAGCAGGTAGAAAGCAGTGAAGATAAAGAAAAAATATTAAAAATACGTGACCTTGCTGTTACAACTCTAGAAGCGGTTCATCATATTGCAGTTGAACTGCGCCCTGTACTATTAGATGATTTAGGACTAGTTGCTGCAGCTAAAAAGTATATAGAAAATTATGCTAAGCAATATGAAATTTCTTTACATATCGATTTTAGTAATTTGTCTAGAGAGCGATTTTCACCAGAAGTTGAGATTACGTTATACCGAATTTTGCAAGAGGCGTTAACGAATATTGTGAAGCATGCGCAGGCAACGGAGGTTTGGGTATCATTAAACAAAAGACAGGACAAACTTATGTTAATGATCCAGGATAATGGTGTAGGATTTGATACGAAAATGGTTAAAAATACTCATAGTCGTACTTGTTTAGGAATCTACGGCATAGGTGAACGGGTAGCCTTAGTAGAAGGAACCTTTACGATTACGTCTGTTATTGGTCAAGGAACTAAACTTTCTGTAGAAATTCCTTTGGGAGAAAATTGGAGAAACTCTAATTTGGCTCAATTATAAGTAAATATTATCTGCTAAATGAGGGAATGCTTGTATATTGTAGAAAGATCAAGTACAATGTAGGTAATGGGTTGTGAGCGGATATTTTCATTTATGAACATTTGGATGAAGTCAGCCATTTTTTTATCTTGGTGGGGTGACTTACGGAACGTCTATTGGTGAAAACAAAGTTAAATATACAAACTCAAATAATGGAGGTATTTTTTTTTGGAAAAACAAAATAAGCTCGCTATTATTCCACTGGGTGGATTGGGCGAAATAGGGAAAAACATGACGGTTATTCAATATGAGGATGATATTGTCATACTTGATTCTGGGCTGGCATTCCCAGAGGATGATATGTTAGGGATTGATTTAGTGATACCCGATATATCCTATCTTCTTGAAAACCAGGATAAGATAAGGGCAGTTGTCATTACTCATGGTCATGAAGATCACATTGGATCTTTATCTTATTTACTCAAGCAGATTGATGTACCTGTCTATGGTACGCGCCTTGCAATGGGACTGGCTGAGTGCCGCTTGAAGGAAAATAATGTGGCAAATTATAAATTGATTTCCATAAAGCCAGGAGATCAGATAACATTTGGTAAAATTCAAGTGGGATTTATGCGGGTGAGCCATTCTATTCCTGATTCTGTAGGGATGTATTTTAAAACCCCAGTTGGTACTATTGTCCATACTGGAGATTTTAAAATTGATTACACACCAGTTGATGGTAAGGTAATGGATCTTCATAAGTTTGCTGAACTGGGCGATGAAGGCGTAATGGTTTTAATGTCCGACAGCACGAATGCGGAAAGGCCTGGTTTTACGAAGTCAGAGCGTCAGGTGGGTCTTGCCCTTGATGAAGCTTTTAATGCAGCAAAAGGGCGAATTCTTCTGGCAACCTTTGCATCTAATGTTCTAAGGGTGCAGCAAGCGATTACTTCTGCTTGTAAATATGGCCGAAAAGTGGCAATTATTGGACGAAGTATGATCAATGTTGTAAATATTGCTACAGAGCTTGGATACTTAACAGTGCCTGAAGGTGTGTTAATTGATATTGATGAAATTAAAAATTACCCAGGCAATCAAATTTTAATTTTGTCAACAGGAAGTCAAGGAGAGCCTATGTCAGCCTTGACACGTATGGCAATGAATGATCATCGAAAAGTTGAAATATATCCTAGTGACACCGTTATTATTTCTGCTTCACCGATTCCAGGAAATGAAAAATCAGTATCAAAGACCATTGATGCTCTGCTGCGCTTAGGAGCGGAAGTTATTCACGAACGTTCTGCTGGTATTCATGTTTCTGGACATGCTAGCCAAGAAGAATTGAAATTGATGCTGACTTTGGTGCGACCTCAATATTTCATTCCAGTGCATGGGGAGTATCGAATGTTAATGAGCCATGGAAAACTTGCTCAAGATTTGGGCGTTGCCAAAGAGAATATTTTTATTGGCAGTAATGGACAGGTCTTTGAGTTTAGCAAAGATGCCGGCACTATAACAGGAAAATTGGCTGGTAAGGTAACCTCAGGTAAAGTATTTGTTGATGGTTTAGGTGTAGGTGATGTGGGTAATATTGTTATGAGAGATCGAAGTAAATTATCTCAGGATGGTGTACTTATTGTTGTAATAACCATGGACAAAGAAAGTGGTTGTGTTGTGGCTGGACCGGATCTCGTTTCTCGGGGATTTGTTTATGTGCGAGAGTCGGGGCAATTAATGGTTGAAGCCAAACAAAAAGTCAAACAGGTTTTGGCTAATTGTGAAGCGAATAAAGTGATAGAATGGGCATCGATAAAAGGCAGCGTACGGGATGCTTTAAGTAAATTTGTGTATGAGAAGACTCGCCGCAGTCCTATGATTTTACCCATTATTATGGAAGTATAACAAAATGTTGTTAAGGCATTGTAATTATCAATAAAGAAGGAAGCCTGCTTGCAGGCTTCCTTCTTTATAAATAAAAAGTGCTTCATAAAGACGAATTTTATATTCATTTATAGATGAAAATCATATTATAGATGAAAAAATTAGGCATATCGAGGTAACATAATTTACTTATGTTACCTCGATATGCCTAATTTTGATATATTACGTCATTCATGTTTTTTCCTTCTTTTACGACTTTATTTTTTTGAAAATATGAATATTTTTTTGTTATTCTTAGGAAATAGTTAAAATCGTTTGCTAAATAAGTGAGAATTATACTAAATCTATCTCCTAAAAATACAAGTTTAATGTAACATAAGTAAATTGTGTTACATTAAACTTGTATTTTTAGGAGGTCTGCATGCCCAATAACGCTACTATTTTTCCAAAGTCTGAGGTAATAGCCTATCTATTTCAATTGATAGTCAATTATAATCTCTCTACAGCCAAACATTCTTGTAGGGTTGCGAAACTTGCAGTTGGATTTGCAGTAAGGCTTGGTCTTTCATTTCAGATCATCCAACTAATGCCAGCAGCGGCTTTACTTCATGACATCGGAAAAATAATTTAATGGATGATTTGAGTAAGAAAGCATCTGGCGAAGCCCAGGCAGTATCGGCTGCAACAGAGGAACAATCAGCATCTATGGAAGAAATCGCATCCTCTAGTCAGGCGCTGGCTAAATTAGCAATGGATTTGCAGGGAGAAGTTAATAAGTTCCAAATATAATAAGATAAACAAAAGGAGTATAGCAAAAGCTATACTCCTTTTGTTTAAGTTTTTTTAGTCAATAGGATGTATAAAAAAGTAATGAACCACAAGGCACAATGCCGCTGTGCGGCACACAAAGGAGTGCACGAGAAATATAAATAGTCCCCTTTGTGTCCTTTGCGTCTTTGTGGTTCAATTCATTTTAAAGTTTTTCGTATTACTTTCGATGACCCGCTTTGTAGGATCTGTCTAGGACTTGAATGACATGAAGAGCGTCTTGATTCATGTTATTTTGGAATAGACCATCTGTCAAATGCATTCGGCAAGTTCCACAACTAGTTACTACTGTATCAGCATTAGTAGATGCAATGTCAGCAATTTTCTTATCATTAATCTTACGAGAAAGTTCGTAGTTACCCAAGCTAAAGGAACCTCCTGAACCGCAGCAGCGATCAGGTGCTTTCATTTCGACAAAGCGTAAGCCAGGGATCGATTTTAGAACCTCCCGAGGCTGTTTAGTGACTTTAATGCCTCGTGCCATATGGCATGGATCATGCATTGTCACAGTAGCATTTACCGGACCTAGTTTTGTTTTATCAATTTTTACAATGTCAATGAGAAACTCACTAATTTCATAGGTTTTCTTAGCAAGTTTTTCAGTCATAGCACTCATCTTTGGATCATCATGAAAAAGATGAGGAAATTCAATGCGGAAAGCTTCTGTACAGGAACCGCAAGCGGAGACAATGTAGTCAAAGTTGTAGCTGTCAAAAGTTTCGATATTGTGTTTGGCTAGTATTTTAGCAGAATCTACGTCGCCAGACATATACACCGGTGTACCACAGCAGTGCTGCATACTAGGCAGTGTTACTTCTATATTATTTTCTTTTAAAACATTGATGACGGATTGTCCAACATCAGTATAGATATAGTTGATTGTACAGCCAGTAAAGAATCCAACTCGCATTGTAGGTCTGTCAACTTTTATTACTTCAGGATATTGGCTTCTAAGAGGAGTGGAGGCAAAAGGAGCTGTTACCCTTTTATAGTCCATTCCTGGCATTGGAAAACGGGCTAAGGCTGCCATTTTGCCAGGGATTTTTTTAAAAGATAATGGGCCAAAGATACCTGCCATTCGTAGAGAAAAGTCAAATAGATGTCTATTTTTTAAGAGGGCAAATACTTTTTTCTTAATAGGGTGCAGACCACGTGCTTTTACAGCAGCTTGGCGTCCACGGAGGATTAATTCATCAGCTGGTACGCCACAAGGACATTTTGCTGTACAAGCTTTGCACGAAACGCATTTGGACATGGCCGTATCAAAGGCAGCAGAAAGGGGAATTGAGCCTTTAAGAACTCCTTCCATTAACGATAATTTACCACGTGCTACCGCAGCTTCCTTACCAACTTCTTTATATACAGGGCAGACTTCCATGCAATTGCCGCATTTCATACAATTGGCAAGAGCATCTTGAAGGTCTGATAATAAAGCTTTATCTTGTTCATTTATATCCTTAGCTGTTATTCTTTCAGTCATATTAACACTCTCCCACTAATTTTCCTGGGTTTAAAATCAAGTTAGGATCAAGTGCGCGCTTGATTGATCTCATCGCATTCATGGTTACTAGGCCATGTTGCTGTTCCATCCATGGTAGTTTGCCAAGACCAATGCCGTGTTCGCCACTTAATGTACCGCCTAGAGCAATTGCCGCTTTAAACATTTCATCCATAGCTTGGTAAACTCGTTCCATTTCTTCTGGAATACGAATGTCACACACAATTGTAGGGTGCATATTGCCATCGCCAGCATGACCGAAGGTACCGATTGTCACATTATGTTTTTTTGCAATGCTGCTTACTTCACGAAGGAAATCAGGTACTTTATTACGAGGTACAGTGGCATCTTCTACATAGGTGGTAGGACGAAGTTTGGCCAAAGCTGGCAAAGCAGCACGACGAGCGGCCCACAACTTATCGCGTTCAGCATCATCTTTAGCGATTTGTACAAAATCAGCATGATTTGCTTTAAGAGCTTCCATAACTTTTTCAGCTTCTTTTTCTACAACGATGGGGTTGCCATCGACTTCAATTAAAAGTACGGCTTCTGCATCTAGTGGCAGGCCTACTTTCGCATAATCTTCTACGGTACGAATTGTAGCGTTATCCATAATTTCTAGAGTGGCAGGGATGATTTTTGCTGCAATAATAGCGGAAACTGCTTTGCCAGCATTATCAAGATCTTTAAAGATTGCCATCATAGCTTTTTTGGCTTCTGGTGCAGGGACTAGTTTGGAAATAATTTTAGTGATGACACATAAGGTGCCTTCTGATCCAGTAAAGAGTTTGGTCATATCATAACCAGAAACATCTTTAACATTTTTTCCGCCTGTATTCATAATATCCCCGTTTGCTAAGACAACTTCTAAACCCATAACATAATGTTTAGAAACGCCGTATTTTAGACCACGCAAGCCACCTGCATTTTCTGCTACCGTGCCGCCTAAAGTTGCAGTTGCCACAGTACCAGGATCAGGAGGATAAATAAGACCTAATGAAGCTATTTCTTTATTTAAGTCAGCCACAATAACACCGGGTTCTGCTACAGCTACTAGGTTTTCTAAATCAACTTCTAAAATTTTATTTAGGCGAGTCATTAATAATACAATACCACCTTTTGTAGGGACACAGCCTGCGCTAAGGTTAGTGCCTGATCCTCTGGTATATACTGGGATATGATTTTCGTTAGCCAGTTTTAAAATTTTAGAAGTCTCTGCAGTATTAGCTGGTGATACAACTGCATCTGGCATGTGAGCATGACCAGGTGTTGCATCATAGGAGTAACAGTATAAGTCCTCGGCGCTTGTCAATACATTTTCTTCTCCAACAATCTCTTTCAACGCATTGATGTGGTGTTTTTCCATTTTAAATAACCCCTTTATCTTTTAATTGGAACCTTGATGATAAAATATAATACCTTCATTGTAACATGTTTGAAAAATACAAACTATTTGTATTTTCACTTAAATATGAAAAAAAGTAAATAAGGCATATACAGTAAAAACCTGTAGGGTTGCATCCTACAAGAATGTAGGATGCAACCCTACATCATGATGACAGATTAAATCGTTATTAATTTATATTGAATTGCATAATTCACTAAATCAGATTTTTTATGAATATTTAATTTATTCATAATCCGTGAACGATAGGTGTCAATGGTTTTAGGACTAAGAGAAAGAGTATTGGCAATTTCGCTGTTCGTGTGCCCAAGAGCCAGAAAGCGAAGCACTTCACGCTCACGTACACTGAGCACTTTATATGGATGCTGCAGATCATACGTATCAGAGTCGTTATAAAGCAAATTATTCAATAAGGATTGGGAGAGCTTTTCACTTAAATAACGCTTACCTTTATGGATATTAATAATACTTTCCATCAATTCTGTATCGGCTGACTTTTTTAAGACATAGCTATTGGCTCCGGAACGCATGACTTCCTTAATATATTCTTCATCATCGTACATACTTAAAACCAGAATAGGACATGTTAGTCCTCGGGAGCGAATTTCTTTAATACAATCAATACCATTCATATCTGGCATTGACAAGTCAAGAATTAGAACATCAGGAGCAAGAGATTTGACCAAGGAGATCGCTTCAATGCCATTTTCTGCTTCTCCTACTACTTCAAATTGAGGATCACTATTGAGCAGCGATTTTAATCCTGAACGTAAAACAGCGTGATCATCAGCTAAAATAATACGGATCTTATTTATAATGACACCCCCCTCTTTAAAGTATAGAAGTTCTTACTTATACTGTAACATATAAAAAAAAACACGTAAACCTAATTACATGATTGAGTGATCAATTGGTAATCGGTTAAGGAGATTGCAAGGCAAAAGTATATTGCTTGGAGGAAAATGAATAGCATATTGTATACGATCCAGTTATAAGTGTTATTGTCCGCGGAGAGTAAACATGTTAATATGATAATAGATGAACAGGTGAGTACATTCAGGAGTTTTTGAGTTACATGCATCTTGAAGGAGATGAAAATTTAAATGAATATTTTTGATGTAATTGGTCCAGTCATGATCGGTCCTTCCAGCTCCCATACAGCTGGCGCAGTGCGCTTAGGAAATTTAGCATTAGCTATTTTAGGGGAAGGCGTGAAAGAGGCTGTGATTGGCTTGCATGGTTCTTTTGCTCAAACGTATCGAGGACATGGTACCGATTTGGCTCTGTCAGCAGGTCTGCAGGGATGGGCAACAGATGATATCCGTATTCCAAAATCTTTCGATTCAGCAAAAGAGGCGGAAATTGAAATCTCTTTTACCACTATTAACCTAGGTGATTTGTCTCATCCTAATTCGGTTCGGTTCTGGCTGACGGGCGTGAATGGAAATAAGTGCACAGTAACGGGGGCCTCTATTGGTGGAGGTCGTGTTGTGGTTACGAATATAGATGATTTTCCTGTAGAATTTAGTGGTGAATTCCCAGCCATTTTGACAATGCACCGTGATCGTCCTGGTGCCATTGCCTTAGTTACAAGTATTTTGTCTACACAAGGTGTGAATGTTGCGCAGATGAAGGTATTTCGTAAACAAAAAGGTGGTTTAGCGGCTATGATTGTTGAGACTGATCAGCCAATTGACGATGCAGCATTTGAGGTCATTGGAAAGTTGCCTCATATACAATCGGTGCGCCGTATTCAGTTAGTATAAGATGGTAAAGTGATGAGGTGAAAAAAGTATGGAAGAAAAGTTATCTCTGCAAGAATGGATTGATCTAGCAGAAACAGAAAATAAAAGTTTTGGTGATTTTTGTATAGAATTCCAAGCAAAAGAGTTAGAGATGGACAAAAGAGTCTTACTAGAGCGCATGGAGGAAATGCTACATGTAATGGAGCAGTCTGTTGTGATTGGTCTTACAGGTATTACTTCTATGGGAGGTCTGGTTGGTGGTAATGGAAAAAAAGTAGAGACTTACAGGGCCGAATCTGCTGATAAGAGTGTTGTAGGCAGTGTGATGTCTAAAGCTATAATGATTGCTCTGGCTGTAGGAGAAGCGAATGCTTCCATGGGGCGTATTGTGGCTGCTCCTACGGCAGGTGCCAGCGGTACCTTGCCGGCTGTTTTATTTTCCTTGGCCGAAACTCGTGGTTCTTCCATGGAAGAACTTGGGAAATCTTTGATAGTGGCAGGTGCTATTGGCATGGTGATTGCCTCCAGAGCTTCGTTGTCAGGAGCGGCTGGCGGTTGTCAAGCTGAGTGCGGCTCGGCTGCCGCTATGGCAGCTGGTGCAGCTGTAGAACTATATGGGGGCAGTCCAGAGCAAGTGGGGCATGCAGTTGCGATTACCTTAAAAAATATGTTGGGATTAGTTTGTGATCCGGTAGCTGGATTAGTGGAGGTACCTTGTGTAAAACGTAATGCAGGAGCCGCCGCTCAAGCGATGGTAGCTGCTGAAATGGCATTAGCTGGAATTTGCAGTGTCATACCTGTTGATGAAGTAATTGATGCTATGGCTGCAGTTGGGAATGCAATGTCTTGTACCTTGAAAGAAACCGCTCAAGGCGGGCTGGCTGCATCACCTACAGGAATTCTTCTAGCCAATAAGCTATTTGCCAAAGTGGAATCATAGTACATACGATCTATATGCTGTGGATATTGTAATTTGAAATTTACAACTAAAAGTAATTTTTAACCTAAAATTACAGGAGTTTTTTTCTTCACAACGAAAATAATAAGATATTAAAGTCAAAATTAAAGGAGAATGAATATGAAGACTGTAGTTAATACTGATTTTGCTCCTCAAGCGATTGGACCTTATTCACAGGCAATTAAGGCCAATGGATTTTTATTTGTTTCAGGACAAATACCTTTAGATCCGATGACAGGACAGATTGTTTATGGTGGAATTGAATCACAAACCTATCAGGTACTAAATAATCTTAAGGCAATTTTAGAAAAAGAGGGACTGCTCTTTGAACATGTTGTAAAAACGAGTGTATTTTTAAAAGACATGGAAGATTTTGCTGCCATGAATAAAGTTTACGCAGAGTATTTTAAAACGGAGCCACCAGCTCGAGCATGCGTACAAGTTGGCAGACTGCCTCGTGATGTAAGTGTGGAAATTGAAGTAATTGCCGTCTACGAAAAGTAAAAAATACAGTCTCAAACCTTTCGGTTTTGAGGCTGTATTTTTTAAAAATTGTATATTTAATAGATTGACAAATGATCTAAATGTTATACTATAAATGATAATTATTTTTTCCCTTTTTGTTTTTTAGGTTCCGAAGGTTGTGACTTTTGTTTTAAACCGCACCACACAAAAAAGATACTGCCGATAATGATTAGGGCAAGGCTGGTTAACTGAGCAGATTTTAAGCCTAAAAGCAGTGTGCCATAGTCACCTCGCAAAAATTCCAAGAAAAATCGAGCGATAGAGTATAAAATGGCATAGAGAATAAACACCTGACCTTTAGCATGGTTGGTAGTGCGAAAGAGTAGTAACAGAACGAAAATGATGATGTCAATTTGTCCTTCCCAAATTTCAGCAGGCCAAAGAGGTTTATCCCCATACACTTGATAAGCCAAGGTTGTTGCAGGATAGATAATACCAAAAGGACCACCTGTAGGATGTCCAAAAGCATCGCCATTTAATAAATTTGCCATGCGCCCAATGGATTGCCCCATGATGATTGCTGGAGCTATAATATCAGCAAAGGCCCAGGTATCAATGTGATGACGTTTCGTATAAATATATCCAGCAAGGAAACCGAAAAGGATGCCGCCTTGTATCGCCATTCCACCTTGCCAAACGAAAGGGATTTCTAATAGATGATGCTGGTAATAATCCCAATCAAAGAAAAAGACATCCCATAAGCGGGCGCCAACAATTCCAGATAAGCCGCCATAAATTCCTATATCCACAACATGTTCATGCCAGCGGCCATCTTGTTTTGCTAAAAAATATGCTGTGCCTGTTGCAAGAATAATACTTAAGCTAAGTATTAAGCCATAGGCCCGAATTGGGAAGTCGCCGATAAAAAAAAGATATTGGTGCATAAAGCCCTCCTAGTATGGTTTTATTTTTGTACGTTCAGCTTGTGTCTATAGTATAACAAAATTTGGTTATTAAACAAATCATAAGATAATATTAATGAGATGAGGCAGATGCGATGAGAAAAAAACTGTTTATTACGTTGCTGGTACTTTTAGCCTTTGCAGGAGTTTGGTATGTTGGGTTCTTCGAGAAAGAGCCAACACCACAAACACAGCCACCAGATGGAAAAATTGATGTAAAAGTGGGAAAGAATTCACCATCTTTTACTCTTGATAGCTTGGCAGGCAATCAAGTTACTGTTGGGAAAACCGGCAGGATTACTGTCATTAATTTCTGGGCTACCTGGTGTCCACCTTGTTTAGAAGAAATGCCTGAATTAGAGAAGTTTGCTAAGAAAAATCAGCAAAAGGTACAATTTTATGCTGTTAACTTGCAGGAATCTCAAGAAAATGTAAGGGGTTTTATGAATAAGCATAATTATACCATGCCCGTCCTATTAGATAAAGATGGCATAGTTGCTAAACAATTTCAAATTACTGCAATCCCCACTACGATTATAGTGGATAAAAACGGTTTTATAAAGCATCGGCAATCTGGGGCGATGACGATGAATCAGCTAGATGGCATCATAAACAGTTTGTAGGGGAGATGACATGGATTATAATGAAGTTACTTTATTAACAGCTTTTATTGCCGGCATCATTTCGTTCTTATCTCCTTGCATACTACCCTTGCTGCCTACGTATATGGCATTTCTGACAGGAGCAGAATCTGAAAAAATACATGATAATAAGCCTGTTAGCACATGGCCGTTTTTGCTGCGCATAAGTTGTTTTCTAAGTGGACTTAGCCTAGTATTTATAATGATGGGAGCTACGGCTTCTTATTTTGGACAGCTTTTTCTGGATTACCAAGACGCGATTCGCCAAATTGGTGCAATCTTCATGGTGATTATGGGAATTCATTTATTAGGAATTGTAAAGTTAGAATGGTTAGAACGGGAATATCGCCCGTTATTACAAAATACCTTCCAAGGACCGATTGGCGCATTTATTTTGGGGGTGGCTTTTACGGCAGGCTGGACTCCCTGCACGGGTCCAATTCTAGCTTCTATCTTAGTATATGCAAGTACCACCATCACTCTTGGTCAGGGGGCTTTCTTGCTGTTCATCTATTCATTAGGATTTTCAGTACCTTTTTTATTAATGGCTTTGTTCTTTAAAAACTATTTTTTCCGGATCAAAATCGTTATGAAATGGCTGCCATATCTACAGGGCCTATCAGGAGTAATGATCATTATCATCGGTATAATGCTATATTTCAATCTAATTCAAAGGGTACTGGGCATCTTTTTAGGATTTGACGGATTTCAATTGTAGATGTAGAGTGATTGAATCCTGAATCTTAGCGCAGTTAGTCATCGGATAAAAGGAAAAAGCCATAGAGCATTTGCCCTAGTGGAAGGAATATTTACAAGAAGGTAGAAAAGATACACATAGATAGCGTGGGATTGAACAAAGGAAACGGAGTTATTATTCTAGGAGGTGGTTTGATGAAAAATAGTATTTTAATCGTTGATGATCTGACTTTTAATCGAAAGCAAATTAAAGCAGTATTAAAAGATATGCAGCAGATTGAATTTTATGATGCGGAAGATGGATTTCAGGCGATTAAAGAAGTTGAAGATAATGATATTGATTTAATTATATTAGATTTAATGATGCCAGGCAAAGATGGATTTGATGTCCTTAGAGAACTAAAAGCTGATGCTAAATACAAAGATATTCCGATTATTGTCTATTCAGGAATGGATAATATTGATAGTATAAATCAAGCATTAGAATTAGGTGCTTATGATTATTTTTCCAAACCCCTGACAATGGAGCAAATACAATTTGTCGTTCCTGTAAAAGTTAAAAATGCATTGGACAGTTATGTTCAGCGCAAAGCGTTACTGCGTATGCATGAAAAGATGAAGTTAGAATTAATGCTGGCAAATGTTTTGCAGCAAACATTAATAGCAACCTCAAAAAAAGACCACTGGCTGATATGTATGGTAAATATCTTTCTTGTGATGAAATTGGTGGGAATTTTTATGAATGTGTACAGTTTGAAGACAATGTCTGGTTTATTATGGCAGATGTTTCAAGTCATGGAGTAGCGGCAGCTATGATTGCTTCGATGATTAAAGTGGATTTTACGAATTCGATTAAGTACTTGTCTTGTCCTGCAGAAGTTTTGCGTCATATGAATGATACTTTCTATTCTATGATGCAAGGGGATTATACTTTCACTGCTGTTGTGGGCAAAAGGCAAGGCAATGTTCTTGCATTCGCTAATGCGGGTCATAGCCATCCTATGGTTTATACACATGAAACAGATCACGTACATGTTCTCTATTCAAAGGATAAGCCTGTCGGCCTTGTGGAGAAGGCAGAATATAGTTCCCATAAGATTATAGTTAGTACAGAAGATATTATTTTTCTTTATACAGATGGATTATTTAATACCCGGGAACAATATGATATGGAAATGAATTATCAGGACTTAAGTGGTTGTTTTATGAACTATAAGCATATCGTTCAAGAGAATCCGGAAGAGTTTTTTAATGTCGTGTTACGATTATTTGCAGGAATTGCGGATGAAAAAGTAATTGATGATGTTTCCTTGATGTTGATTAAAATTCACTAGCTGTAGATGAGTCTATGGTCGAAGCGCTGATAAGATGTGAGGGGAATCAAAATGACATATGTGGCGCGCAAGGAACGGTATGATACAATGAAATACAATTATTGTGGGAATAGTGGCTTAAAGATTTCAGCGATTTCTCTTGGACTTTGGCATAACTTTGGAGATGTAAATAGTTATGAGAACAGCCGTGCTATGTCCGTCGAGCTTTTGATTTGGGCATTACTCATTTTGATCTTGCCAATAACTATGGTCCGCCTCCAGGCTCTGCCGAAGTAAATTTTGGAAGAATTCTTCGTGATGATTTTAAAGGTTATAGAGATGAGATAGTGATATCTACTAAAGCTGGCTATAGAATGTGGCCAGGTCCCTATGGTGATTTTGCTTCTAAGAAATATCTGGTGGCTAGCATTGATCAAAGTTTAAAACGTATGGGATTAGACTATGTGGATATCTTTTATCATCATCGTCCGGATGAGATGACTCCATTAGAGGAGACAATGGGGGCGCTTGATAGTATCGTTCGTCAAGGTAAGGCACTGTATATTGGACTATCTAATTATAAACCTGATCAGGCGAAAAAAGCCTTTGCCATTCTTACAGCTTTGGGAACGCCTTGCCTGATCCATCAGCCTAGGTACTCGATGCTAGATCGATGGATTGAGGATGGTTTACTTACTCTACTGGAGGATGCAGGGGTTGGTTGTATCGCTTTTTCCCCTTTAGGCAAGGGAGTGCTGACCAATCGGTATTTATATGGAGTACCTGAAGATTCTAGAGCTGCTAGTCAAAGTACCTTTCTAAAATCAGAAGACATTACAGAAAATCTGATTTTGAAAGTTGCCATGCTAAATAAGATTGCTGAACAAAGAAAGCAAAGTATGGCACAGTTGGCTTTAGCTTGGGTTCTGCGCAATAAGCAGATGACTTCTGTTTTAATTGGTGCCAGTAAGGTTAGCCAAATTGATGATTGTGTAGGAGCATTACAACGTCTTGATTTCACTGTAGAAGAGTTAGATGCGATTGATCGTATTTTAGAGAATCACTAGTGAGGTAAGTATCATTTTATTATACATAGATGTTAATCCAGAGACTGAACCACTTCTGTTTTGAGGTTTGTATAAATTTAGTCATATACCTAAAATAGGCACATATCGTAAAATAACTTAGCATTTTGTTAAGTTATTTTTATTTATAAAAAAGTTATCGGAAAAAACTGAAAAATGCAGCAATAAAAAAGGAATTTACCAAATAATAGCGAATACATTATTTTACTTAGTAAAACATTTAAAAAAGTATTGTTATTTGATCATCGATAGAGAAATGGGCATACTGATTCACGCCATAGCAGATTGATTAGCAGAGGGTCTTTTAATTAGGAGGGGTTAGTCATGAATGTTCTTCAATTTAAGGACAGATTTCACAAAGAATATGGAAGCAGTAACAATCAGCCAATACATTGCTTTTTCTCACCTGGTAGAGTTAACTTAATCGGTGAACACATTGATTATAATGGCGGTCATGTATTTCCAGCAGCCTTATCTTTAGGGATTTATGGTACAATACGCTTTCGCTCAGACAACCTAATTCAGTTGAAATCTACCAATACAGAGCCGACTGTTTCTGTAGATCTAAAGCAGCCCATTGCATTTAACGAAGAAGATCGTTGGGCTAATTATCCCAAAGGCGTAATTAAGCATTTGCTGGATGATGGATGTTCGCTAAAAGGCTGTGACATTTTGTTTTCAGGTAATCTTCCTGATGGAGCAGGTCTTTCTTCTTCGGCAGCTCTCTTAGTTTTGGTAACCTTCATGTTACGTTATGTTGGCGGAGAAACCAATATGGATAGGGTTGAATTGGCGAAGTTCTGCCAGCAGGTAGAAAATCGATTCATGGGAGTTAATTGTGGAATTATGGATCAATTTTCAGTGGCGATGGGAAGGCAAGACCATGCCATATTATTGGATTGTGATACCTTACAATATAAATATACTCCTTTTGTATTAGGAGAATATAGTTTAGTCATTATGAATACCAATAAGAAACGAGAATTAGCAGATTCGAAATATAATCAACGCCGAGGCGAATGCGAAGCAGTATTAGGGATTATACGAGAGCAGCGTCAAGTGGCGAGTCTTTGCCAAGTATCCTTTGAGGATGTAGAAGAATATGTGAAAGATGATGTATTGCAGCGTAGGGCGCGTCATGTTATTTCGGAAAGCCGTCGAGTCTTATTAGCCGTTGAGCTTCTGGGTCAAGGGGATATTACGGGTTTTGCTAATCTTATGACTCAGTCTCATATATCTTTAAAGAATGATTATGAAGTAACAGGTTTAGAATTAGATACGATGGTTGAATGTGCTCTTAAGAGGACTGGATGTATTGGTGCACGTATGACAGGAGCTGGATTTGGCGGTTGTGCTATTGCGTTGGTTGCAACTGATCAATTAGAATCATTCACAGTAACAGTAAGCCAGGAATATAAACAAAAGACAGGTTTGAAACCGGACTTTTATGTGGCAAGAATTTCAGATGGTGTAAAAGCCATTGACTGCTCCAGGTAAAAGATTGGATATTTATAGTGATTATGCAAAGGATTCTCAATATTCCTAATTGCGAAAAAATATTGCGAATAATAATAGCAGGAAGTTGCATAAATGTTAAATCCATGGGAGTGTTGGCATATAATCTGAAATGATTTTTAGATATTGTGCTGCATTCTTGGGTCCAGAAGAATTTTAATGGTGTGCGCCACTAAAGGGTAGGGGATAGAGTGGAAAATGTTATGGCAAATAGTTTTAAATTAGGAAGCAGTAATGATGCATTAACGCTGAATGTGATTCGACGCCAGGGACCCGTATCCAGGGTGGAAATTTCCAAGATGACAGGTTTAACTCCGCCAACGGTTACCAATATTACAACGAAGTTACTAGAATTGGGTTTGATAGCGGAAGATCGAATTGGGGAGTCCAGTGGTGGGCGTCGGCCATTATTATTAAAAATTAATAGTCTTTTGGCAACTGTTATTATTGTATATATTCGCTCTGAAAGAATGATCGGATATGTGATAGATCCCGAATTTCAAATCCAATTAGAAGACAGCAGAAGTATTAAAGGCAAAAAAGAAGATGAAATTTTAAAGATGTTGCTGGATATTATTAGTGATTGTCGCAAAGGAGCTGGTGTTCCTGTGCTTGCTGTAGGAGTTGTGGTTCGCGGTCCAGTGAGAAGAAAAGATGGAATTGCTGTATTTGTGCCTAATATTGGCTGGCGGAACACACCCTTAAAAGGGATTATTGAGGAACATATTGGGTTACCTGCCTTTATTGAAAATGATGTGAAAGCATTAAGTAATGGTGAATATTATTATGGTTCTGTAAAAGATGCCAAAAGTATGATTTTATTAAAAGTTAGTCATGGTATTGGCGGTGGTATTATCTTTAATGGCAGTCTCTATCGAGGTGTCAATGATAGTGCCGGTGAAGTGGGTCATACGACAATTGACATTGCGGGTCCTATATGTAGTTGTGGGAATTACGGTTGTTTAGAAGCATTAGCTTCAGAGAATGCTTTAGTGGATGCAGTAGCAAAAGCGATTAAGGAAGGACAAAGCTCTATTATTTACGACATGGTAAAGGGCGACTTGAAAGAGCTGACTCCCGAGGTCATTTATGAAGCCGCAGATGCTGGTGATGAGTTAGCGATTCGTATGTTAGGACAGGTAGCAAGATACTTGGGCATTGGCATTGCGAATCTTGTTAATACTTTTAATCCTGAAATTCTTATAATTGGCGGAGGTATAGTGAGAGGACGTCAATATATTGAAGATATAGTTAGACAAATTGTTGAAGATCGATCTTTTGAAAGTTCTAGCAATGTTTTAGAAATTAGTTTTTTAACTACGACAACAGAAAATACTCTAAAAGGTGCAGCCGATATTGTATTTGCTGAAATTACAGAATCAATATGGCTGGGTCAGCGGTAATTGCTAATGGTGGCACTATTATAAGACCAAGAGTACGTATTCTAGGTTTTATAATCTGTAATATCCACACTAAATTATTGGAGGAGGGTTAAACTATGAAAAAAAACTGGAAGGGACTTATGGTGGCAACGCTCTTAGCTGGGGCATTGGTAGCTGGATGTTCGAGCTCAACACCACCTGCTGCAGATGCAAACAAAGGTGGTAAAAATTTAATTGGTGTCGCAATCTATAAATTTGATGACACATTCATGAGTGGTGTACGAAGTGCCATCTCCAAGGCTGCTGAAGGCAAGGCCCAATTGGAGATCGTTGACAGTCAGAACTCCCAACCAACTCAGAACGATAAAGTTGATTTATTTATTAACAAAAAAGCAAAAGCTCTTGCCATTAATCCAGTTGATCGCAATGCGGCAGGTGTAATTATTGATAAAGCAAAAGCTGCGAATATTCCTGTAGTATTCTTAAACCGTGAACCTTTGCCAGAAGATATGAAAAAGTGGGATAAGGTATACTATGTGGGAGCCAAGGCTGAGCAATCTGGAATCATGGAAGGTCAATTAGTAGTAGACTACTTTAAAGCTCATCCTACCAAAGATGGAGTCATCCGCTATGTTATGTTAAAAGGTGAGCCAGGTCATCAAGACGCTGAAATGCGTACTAAATTTGCTATTAAAGCAATTGAAGATGCAGGTTTAAAAGTTGAGAAAGTAGCTGAAGATACTGCAATGTGGGATCGTGTAAAAGGTCAAGAAAAAATGGCGGCTTTTCTAGCAGCTCATGGGGACAAAATTGATGTTGTGCTTGCCAATAATGATGATATGGCTTTAGGCGCTATCGAAGCGTTAAAAGCTAAAGGTTATTTTAAAGATGGTAAATTCATGCCTGTAGTTGGTGTTGATGCTACTGCTCCTGCATTAAAGGCACTGGAAGAAGGTACACTTTATGGTACCGTTTTAAATGATGCTAATAATCAGGGCAAAGCTACTTTTAATCTTACTGATGTATTGGCTCAAGGTCAGACTCCTAGTAAAGAAAACACTGGTTATACGATCACAGATGGTAAGTATGTCTGGATTGATTATAAAAAGATTACGAAAGAAAACATGAACGAAGCTAAATAAATTTCTTCTTTTGGGATCGAAAAATTTAAAAATGGCAAGGGTTAATGTATGTTAGATTGTACCCTTGCCATTTTGATTACTAAGGGATAGTAAAATGCCTTTGAGAGAAAGAGAGGCGCTTAATAATGACAGAAATTGAATTTTTACTTGAAATGAATAACATCTCTAAAGAATTTCCGGGCGTTAAAGCACTTGATGACGTAACGCTTAAGGTTAGGCCTGGTACTGTACATGCTCTCATGGGAGAAAACGGTGCAGGAAAATCAACGTTAATGAAATGTCTTTTCGGGATTTACCAACAAGATGCTGGTGAAATTATCTTAAATCAGCAAAAACTAGAAATACATAATTCTAAAGATGCATTGAATTATGGCATATCCATGATTCATCAGGAATTGCATCCTGTTCCTCATCGAGATGTAATGGAAAATGTATGGCTAGGACGTTTTCCTATGACTGGTTTTGGTCCCTTTCAATTTGTGGATCATAAAAAAATGTATACTGATACTGCTGCTTTATTTCAACAATTGGAAATTGATATTGATCCCAATGCATTGGTTAAAACCCTATCTGTATCGAAAGTGCAGTCTATTGAAATTGCTAAAGCTGTATCCTTTAATTCGAAAATTATCGTGATGGACGAACCAACATCTTCTTTGACTGGTAATGAGGTGGAACAGTTATTTAAGATTATACGTGACTTACGAAAAAGAGGAGTTTCGATCATTTATATATCTCATAAAATGGAAGAAATTCTCCAAATATCAGATGATGTTACGATTATGCGGGATGGCAAATATATTGGTACCTGGAATGCTTCGGAGCTGACCACTGACTTAATTATTTCTAAGATGGTTGGACGTGATCTCACCCAACGCTTTCCGGAGCGCAGCAATGTACCTGGTAAAGTGGTGCTGAGAATAGAAAATCTTACGTCGCCCAATCCCCGGTCTTTTAAAAATATTACTTTTGATCTTCGAAAAGGCGAAGTACTTGGAATCAGTGGGCTTGTAGGTGCCCAACGTACGGAGCTGGTGGAAGCAATTTTTGGATTGCGTACCATAGCAGATGGTAAATTTATTTTGAATGGGAAAGAGGTCAAAATTAAGTCGCCAGCAGATGCCAAAAAATATAAAATTGCTTTACTTACGGAAGAACGACGTGTTACAGGAATCTTTCCGGTTTTACCGATCGTGGAAAATACAGCAATTGCTGATCTGAATGCTTATCAAACATCTTATTTCTTTCTTAACGAGAAAAAGATGAAAGAAGATACAGCGAAGAGTGTTGAAAAACTTAGAATAAAAACGCCCTCTATCAAGGAGCTAATTAAGAACCTGTCCGGGGGGAATCAGCAAAAAGTTTTAATTGGGCGATGGTTGCTTACTGATCCAGATATATTACTTCTTGATGAGCCAACCCGTGGTATTGATGTTGGTGCAAAGTTTGAAATTTATACGATTATTACAGAGCTTGTCAAGCAAGGGAAGAGCATCATCATGATATCTTCTGAAATGCCTGAAATCTTAGGAATGTCGGATCGAATCATGGTAATGTGTGAAGGACGACTTACGGGTATACTGGATCGAAAGAATGCTACTGAACGAGAAATTATGCGCCATGCAACCTTATATTTGGCGTGAAAAAGGAGGTTAAAAAATGAACTTTGATACGAAAAAATTAAATGAATTCTTTTTGCAATATGCAATCTATGGTGTCCTAATCGTTCTTATCATAGCAATTGCCATCTATAATTCAAATTTTTTATCAATAAATACCCTGCGTGATATTTTAATGCAGTCTTCCACTCGGGTAATCATTGCTCTCGGTGCTGGCTTTGTATTGATAACAGCAGGTGTTGATCTTTCCGCCGGACGTGTAGTAGGTTTGGCTGCTGTATTATCCGGTTCCATGTTGCAAATAGCAGATTACTCGCGAAGGTTTTTTCCAAACCTGCCTGATTTGCCAATCTGGATCCCAATTCTTGTGGCTGTTATTGGCGGTCTTATTGTAGGTATAGTCAATGGATGGATTGTGGCTAAATTTAGTGTACCACCGTTTATTGCAACATTAGGTACCTACGTTATGGTTTATGGCGTAAATTCGATTTATTTTGATATGAAGCCAAATGAATCACAGCCAATTGGTGGCTTAAGACCTGATTTTACAATCATCGGCTCGGGATCAATTGGCACTGGTCCCTATTCGATTCCCTATATCGTGCTGATAGCCCTGATCGTAGCTTTTGTTGTTTGGGTGATTTTCAACAAAACAAAGCTAGGTAAAAATATGTATGCCATTGGCGGTAATATTAATGCTGCAAAAGTGTCGGGAATTAATGTTGGTCTTAATTTGATTATGATTTATGCAATTGCGGGAGCACTTTATGGCTTTGCTGGTGTACTGGAAGCTGCAAGAACAGGTGGTGCGACTAACAATTATGGTAACATGTATGAGTTAGATGCAATTGCTGCTTGTGTCGTAGGCGGTGTTTCTACGACCGGCGGTATTGGCACAGTGCCAGGCATACTAGTAGGGGTAGTAATTTTTACGGTTATTAACTATGGCTTAACCTTTGTTGGAATGAACCCTTATTGGCAGCTTATTATAAAAGGTCTCATTATTGTTTCAGCAGTTGCAGTGGATATTCGAAAATATATTTCCAGAACCTAAGAAAAAAACGCTGCGCGTCCTTTAAAAATAAGACCTTTTGAACGCGAAGACATGAAGAATAGGAAGAACACGAAGCAAATTATAAACGTTTGCCATGAAAAAGCAAAGTGACTACCGATTGGCAGCCACTTTGTTTTTTATTGATTGTATCATATTTATTTCAGTTTATATCAGAAGGGATTAAAGGAAAAAATGCTGGAATTAGAATTAGCATAAAGAACTTTTTGCTTTCGTTTTTTTGTTATTGGTGTGTGTTTAGAGTAGTTATACAACAGCTCAGTTGTTATTTCGGAATAGAGTGTACCGTCTGGTCTTTGGATTTGATCTTCTACCATCCATTTTTTTATATCTGATATGGTAAATTGGGTAGGTAACATTTCAGCATCAACTGCTAATTTCATATCCTCAATCAGAGATGCTTCACACAATACAAGAGACTCTGCTTTTTTGCCCTGGTTTAATTCCATAATATGAATTCTCCTTTCTAGTAAGGGTCTTTTATTAATAAATGATACGAATACTGCCATCTTTATATATTTCTATATCATTATAGCTATCGAATATTCTTTTTGCTGCATCGCTGCTTACGGTGCTAAGTTCAATGTTGCCATAGATAATCTCATGATAATGATTGAAAGTTCCTAAGTTGTTAATTGCCATATAACAGTGAGCGTTATTTCGATAGCCTGTAGGTGCTAGCTTCACGCCATGTTTTTTTAGCCATTCGACCGTTGCCTCGTGATTTGGAAGGCTTTTGGTCAGATGGGCAATAGCATGGCGATCTGTACCGACATGTCCTATTTTAAAATGATCCAGACATTCTTGGCAAATACCTTTAGCTCCGACAAAAGCGACTGCTACAGGTTTATCCTCATAGCAATAAAAACAGGTACCATTATTATGACGGTGCCATTTATAAATATCTTCATATGTTTTTTTCTTGCGAAAGGTCATGAGTTCAAATCTCCTATGTATTTTATAGTATAAACCCTAATGGCGCAGGTACAATGTCCTCGCCAATATTCACAAGGCTAGGGATGATGCTGTACTAGTATACCTGTTTATCTTCATCTTGTATACACGAGTTTTTGTAAGAAATCAACGTGATTCTGACTATTATGAGTATAGTCTAACATAATAGCGATTCTGAAAAAATATAAGGTAGGAGATGAGGTAAGCAGGATACTTCTGTCTTATTTGCGAATAGTACAAGAAATGATGATCGTAATCCTCATTGTATTCATTTAAACTTCTTCTTTCATTATTCTACATTGTTATTTGAAGATAGTAAACATGCTAACTAAGATTTTGCAGGTATGATTATAAAGAAGCAGAAAGCCACTTTTAAGGAGGAAATTAGTTTTGTTAATACCATGGGAAATTGTAGCCGAGGATAGCGAAGAGGCACGTAACCTTGTAGAAAAATTATTGGAGGTTGCGGCTAGCGATCCTCTTATTTTGAGTGAAATCATGCGGGGGGTATTGCACGAAGATCCCTGTATTAAGATGCAAGCTGCATCTATGGTAGAAAAGGTGACACGTGTTCGTCCTTTATTCTTGACGCCTTATAGAAGAGTATTACTCAATGAATTCTCGAAGATCAATCAGCCTGGAGTACGCAGGCAAGTTGCAGTGCTCTATGGGCGCATTATGTGGGATGAATGGGAAATGAAGCAAGTGGTTGTTTTGCTTAGCCAATGGATTGAGACACAAGAAGATGAAGATAGTGTTAAGAACTCCATCGAGTCTCTTCATAAACTGACTATGCAAAAGGAATGGATTCTTCCTAAATTTAGGGAGTGCCTGGTGAAGACTACAGAACATGGAAATCCTGGCATCAGCAGTTTAGCCAATGAAATTCTTCATCGCAGTAGCGACTTCTAATTCTAGAAATGAATGGAAGTATTAAAGCGGTTTAGTTCTTTAGATAAAAAAATTGACTATTGGAAAGTTTTATGTTAGAGTAGAACCCAAAATTAGTATCGTGTGGCTGATCAGGAGACTGAAGGCAAAGAAAATGGATTATTTTCTTTGCCTTCAGTCTTTTTTGTACAAAGTGAATAGGCTGTGTTAAATCCAAAGAAATATTTCCTGTATTCATGATTAGTTTATTAAAAATGACAAGGGGTGAATTTTATGTCAATTAATCTTACAAGTTGCTTGATTATCTGCTTTAATTACTAGAAGTGAGTCTCTTAGGTTGGAAGCGCAGTCTTCGAGAGAAGAGAGGATCAATCAAGTAGCAAGAAAAAAATGAACTGCCGCCTAGATTTGTAGGCGGCAGTTTATTTTAAGTATTGTCGTTTTCTTACTTTATGTGCTTAACCAGTTCTACAGCCAAGCCGATATACTTTTGTGGCGTTAAAGCGAGTAAGCGAATTTTATCTTCTTTTGGCAACTCTACGCTTTCGATAAAAGAACGAATTTCTGCTTCGCCAATTGCTTTTCCTCGAGTAATTTCTTTTAACTTATCATAGGCATTCGTATGTCCATGCTTACGCATCACGGTTTGTATAGCTTCTGATAGGACCTCCCAAGCATCGGTCAAGTGACTTTCAATAACCTGATTATTAGTCAGGGTTTTGCCAAAACCTTTTAAAGCATAAGACAAGGCTATATGAGAATATCCAATGGCAGCTCCTATATTGCGTTGCGCCGAGGAGTCGCTAAGATCTCTTTGTAAGCGGGATATAGGCAGTTTATTTGCCAGATGATCCAGTAGCGCATTGCTAAGCCCCAGATTTGCCTCTGAGTTCTCAAAATCGATAGGGTTGACCTTATGAGGCATGGTTGATGAGCCAACTTCACCACTTATGGTTTTTTGTTTAAAATAACCCAAAGAGATATACAGCCACATATCTCGGTCAAAATCTAGGACAATATTATTAAAACGGTTGATGGCATGGAAACATTCTGCCACATAATCATGAGATTCTATTTGGGTTGTCAGCGGATTGTATTCCAGACCCAGTCCCTCAACGAAATTCTTGGCAACATTTTCCCAGTCGATTTCAGGATAGGCAATTTGATGAGCGTTAAAGTTACCAACGGCTCCATTGAATTTTCCTAGAAACTCAAGACTACGGATTTGTTTCAACTGTCGATTCCATCTGTACACAAATACAGCAAGCTCTTTTCCCATAGTGGTAGGAGACGCAGATTGTCCATGAGTATGTGCCAGCATTGCAACGTTTTTTAAAGTTTCGGCTTTGTTTGCCACTTCGGCAGCAAGCTCTTTAGCTGCTGGCAGCCAAACTTTATGGATGCCGTCCTTTAGCATTAATGCATAGGATAAGTTGTTGATATCCTCAGAAGTACAAGAAAAATGAATAAACTCAAGAACATCAGATAATGAAGTCGTACTCAGTGTATCTCTTAAGAAATATTCAACAGCTTTCACATCATGATTCGTAATTTTTTCGATCGCCTTAATTTTTAAAGCAACTTCCTCATCAAAAGTAGTAACAATCTTTCTCAGCAACTGTACTTCGTCAGATGTAAAAGTTCGTACTTGATTGAATGCGGGGTTAGATGCCATAGTAATCAGCCATTCAATTTCTATATGGGTGCGATATTTCATTAATGCCCATTCTGAAAAAAAGTCGCCTAATGGTTTGGTAACAGATTCATAGCGTCCGTCAAGCGGAGTTAAAGATTTAATACTCATAAATACCCTCTTTATTCTATAGATTTTTGTAAAAACCCTAAGTAAGCAGCGAAAGCGTAAGATAGGGTGTCAAATGCATGACGCACTGATACTTTTTGGGGTTGCTAGTATTATTTTATCACTATAGTCAAACTTTTTCCAAGAAGAAATATCGTATTTCGATATATATTGTCAAAAAAGATAGTGATAGAAACGATAAAGCAACAGTGCTTGCTGCCAATACACTAAGTTTAAGATATTTATCAAGGGTTCTTTTTAAAGAAGTTAAGTACTGGAGTTAAAAATGACTTGAATTCTAAATCCAAATGCAGTAATATTTAAACGACTAGTAATTTAGAAAAACAAAATTAGGACTGAGAAGATATTTAAGGCTAAGATCGTTGTATCCTGATAAAGGAGATGTCTTAGTCTTTTTTAGATTTGTAGTTTAATAGTAGGAAGGTGTAGTTTCTATGATCTATCTGGATAATGCTGCCACCTCTTGGCCTAAGCCGGAAAGCGTATATCAAATGGTTGACAAGGTTATGCGACAAATCGGAGCAAATCCTGGCCGTTCGGGGCATACCATGGCAATTGAAGCTGGCAGACTAGTTCAAGAAACAAGAGAATTAGCGGCAGCATTGTTTGCGATTCCTCATCCGTCTCAGGTGGTATTTACCTTAAATGTTACTGATTCTCTTAATCTGGCTTTAAAAGGATTGTTGCAGCCAGGTGATCATGTTATTACCAGTTCTATGGAACATAATGCTATGGCTCGCCCCTTAGAAGCGCTGCGTAAAAATGGAGTAACTGTTACCAAGGTGGCGACATCGCCTGTTAATGGAATTTCTCTCCGGGAGATTCAGAATGCTATTCAGGCAAATACCAAGTTAATTGCCATAACTCATGCTTCTAATGTGACTGGTACATTAAATCCCATTGGGGAAATTGGACAAATTGCAAAAGAGTTTGGTGTTACCTTTTTAGTAGATTGTGCCCAAACTGCAGGAGTTTTTCCAATCAATGTGCAGGAAATGGGAATTGACCTTTTGGCTTTTCCTGGTCATAAATCTTTATTAGGCTGTCAGGGGGTTGGCGGGCTATATGTCCATAAGGGGATTATTCTAAAAACCTTGCGTGAAGGCGGTACTGGCAGCCATTCCGAGTCTTTAGAACAACCTGATGAATTACCAGAACGGTATGAGAGCGGCACACTTAATACTTCAGGAATTGCCGGACTTGGAGCCGGCATTCGATATATCATGGAAACTGGTATGGAAAAGATAAAGCAGCGGGAAGAAGAATTGACAAATCTGTTAGTAGCAGGTTTGGCGAAAATACCGGGAGTGGTGCTTTATGGTCCGCCATTGGGACAGCAGCGAGCTGCTGTTGTGTCTTTTAATCTTGAGCAGATCAGTGCGAATGAGCTGTGTATGATTTTGGATAAATCCTTTCAGATTGCTGTCCGTCCAGGTCTGCATTGTGCCCCGGATGCTCATCGAGTACTGGGAACCTTGCAGGGGGGCACAATCCGTATTAGTCCAGGCTATTTTACTACAGAAGAAGAAATAGAAACGTGCTTACAGGCAATTACTGCCATTGGGAAAGAATTGGTGGAGGAAATGAAATGATACATGTACCAGAACGATACTCCAGGCAAGCTATTTTTCAAGGTATCGGTTCAGCGGGTCAGGAGAAGATTGGGCACAGTCGGGTGGCGATCATTGGTTTAGGAGCACTGGGAACTGTAGTTGCCAATAACTTGGTGAGAGCTGGGATTGGATATATACGCTTAATTGACCGTGATTTTGTAGAGATAAGCAATTTACAGCGGCAAACGATTTTTGATGAAGCGGATGTTCGTGAGCAACTTCCTAAAGCCGTTGCTGCTGCTCAGCATTTGGAAAAGGTCAATTCAGAAATAACACTAGAGGCAATTGTCAGCGATGTGAATGCCTCAAATATTGAAACGCTGTTAACGGATATTGACCTTGTCATGGATGGCACGGATAATTTTGAGACTCGCTTCCTTTTAAATGATGTCTGTTTAAAAAAGAATATTCCTTGGGTGCACGGGGCTGTATTAGGGAGTTATGGTCTTACTGCGAACATGATTCCAGGACAAACTCCATGTTATCGATGCTTCATGCCTGGAATGCCAGAAACAGGGGCTGGCGGCACTTGCAGCTCAGTTGGAGTGCTGAATATGATTACGGGTATCATTTCATCTTATGCATCGGCAGAAGCTTTAAAAATACTGGTTGGCAGTTCTGATATCAGAAAGTCAGCCCTTTTCATTGATGTTTGGAATAACTCTTTTCATAGCAAAGAGCTATCGAGGCAATCAGATTGTCCTGCCTGTGTTAAACATGAATATCATTATCTTGCTAAAGGAAAAGGTACCTATACGACTTTGCTATGCGGGCAAAAAGCAGTGCAGATTGTGCCAGGTCAGGTTCGCAAGATGGATTTTTCCGATATTCTAAAGCGTTTGGCCCATGTTGGAGAAATTCAATCCAATCCTTTTCTTTTGCGTTTGAAAATTCATGAGATAGAAATAACTCTTTTTGCTGACGGACGGGCGATTATCAAAAATGTTGAAAATGAAAATAAAGCAAAGGCCCTCTATACAGAGTATTTTGGATTGTGATCAATATGCAATGCATTACACATTTGTATATTTTTTGGATCATGACATTTAGTGATTGTCAATATGATTGTCCCGAGTGTAACTTTTCTTTCTCAGCAGTGTAGCTGCTGCCTGAAGAGCAATTAACGAGTGGTATTACAGAGGATCTTATACGCCTATCCATTGGACTGGAAGATATAGATGATTTACTGTATTATCTCGATAAAGCGCTTACTGTAAGTCAGTAATATAAAACAAACCGGTCTCTACAGTTTGAGACCGGTTTGTTTTTATACTGTTTTCATCCACTTTTCAAATTCCTCAACGACTTCCTCTCGGGCAACTTGCACGGCCTCGCCGCTCCACTCTTGTCCGGTATCCCCATCATACCAGAGGTCTTTATTGCTGAATGTACCTGTAGGGTATAATTTTTCTTGTATGGCTGTATGCATGCCATCAAGTAGGCTTTGCTTAATGGTTTTACGTGATGTTCTATGACCTGATTTTTCTGTAGGGGTTACTTCAAGACCCGTCTCCCCTTTGCTGATTTCAATATGAGATAACACTTTTCCTTGTGCTTGGGCTGCTGAAATGGACTGTCTGGCAGCACTAGTTGCTTGTTCATGGCTAATCGTATCGTCAGACACTGTAATTCTAATATTTCCTATGATTAGTTTATACATAGAATACACCTCCCAAGAAAAAATATATGCATTTTTAAAAAATATAGAACTAGATAATAGACACCAATAGTGTTAATTTGACTTTCAAGATAGGGTGGGATATAATATTATTCAAGTCCTAAGATACAGAGTAGTAGGCTTTGTTTATGGTGCAGAAAGTTGGCGGATGATGCGAGCCAGCCCTTAAATTTGCTGAACTCACTGTGGAGGATCAGCTATGAATTAGTAATAGCTGACGCTTGATTAGTGTTAACAATCATTGAGAGGATGGCAACAGCTGTCAATCAGGGTGGTATCGCGGGTGTATATAACTCGTCCCTGGCTAATAAGCCAAGGGGCGGTTTTTTATTTTTTATAAATAGGAGGATTTTAAATGAACGAAAGATATAATCCTAAAGAAATTGAATCTAAATGGCAGAAATACTGGACTGAAAATAATGCTTTTAAAACGGAACTCAATCGTCAGCGTCCAGAATATTATGTTTTAGAAATGTTTCCTTATCCTTCCGGCAATTTACATATGGGTCATGTTCGCAACTATTCCATTGGTGATGTAATTGCGAGATTCAAAAGCATGCAAGGTTATAATGTACTTCATCCTATGGGATGGGATTCTTTTGGGATGCCTGCTGAAAATGCGGCGATCAAGCATGGTGTTCATCCTGCAGAGTGGACCTGGGAAAATATCGCTAATATGCGGCGTCAACAGCAGGAATTAGGCTTATCTTATGATTGGGATCGAGAAGTGGCAACCTGTCATCCTGATTATTATCGTTGGACCCAATGGTTATTCTTATTGTTCGTAGAGCGTGGACTTGCCTATAAGAAGAAAGCTGCAGTGAATTGGTGTAATGAATGTAATACCGTGCTCGCAAATGAGCAAGTAATTGATGGTGCTTGCTGGCGCTGTGATTCTGTCGTAGTTAAAAAAGAATTAGAACAGTGGTTTTTCAAAATTACAGACTATGCGGATCGGCTTTTAAATGATCTTAGTGAGCTTAAGGGCTGGCCTGAGAGAGTTAAAACGATGCAGGAAAATTGGATTGGTCGTAGTGAAGGTGCGGAATTCAGCTTTGCTGTGGCCGGTTCTAAAGAAAAAATTGCTGTATATACAACACGACATGATACGGCTTTTGGTGTAAGTTATGTAGTATTGGCACCGGAGCATAAATTGGTAGAAAAGCTGATTGCTGGTAAAGACAATGCAGGGGAAATTCGTCAATTTGTTGATAAAGTACGCAATATGAGCGAGATTAGCCGAACCTCCAGTGAGTTTGAAAAAGAAGGTATATTTACAGGGGCTTATGCTATAAATCCGTTCACTGGTCAAGAGGTGCCAATTTGGGTAGCAAATTATGTTTTGGTGGAATATGGTACTGGGGCAGTTATGGGCGTTCCAGCCCATGATGAACGAGACTGGCAATTTGCCAATAAATATAATTTAACTAAAAAGATCGTTGTGCAGCCTGAAGGGCAAGAATTGGCACTAGACACGATGGAAGGCGCATACAGCGGCGATGGTATCATGGTCAATTCTGGGCAGTTTAGTGGTATGAAGAGTGAAGCAGGTAAAGTAGCAATCGCAAAATGGTTAGAAGAACAAGGCTATGGCAAACGCCATGTAAATTATCGTTTGCGCGATTGGCTGGTATCTCGTCAACGCTATTGGGGGGCACCAATTCCTCTTATCAATTGTGCTGACTGCGGTAGTGTGCCTGTTCCAAAGGAACAGTTACCTGTTTTATTGCCCGAGAATGTAAATTTTGCTGCAGGCTCGGTTTCGCCGTTAGCCAAGGTGGAAGAGTTTGTAAATTGTACATGCCCTAAATGTGGTGGCCCTGCGAAGCGTGAGACTGATACGATGGATACTTTTATTTGTTCCTCATGGTATTATATGCGTTATGCAGACCCTAAGAATACAAATCTTCCTTTTGATTCCTCAAAGGCTGATTATTGGGCACCTGTCGATCAATATATTGGTGGTATTGAGCATGCGATATTACATCTTTTATATTCAAGGTTTTTTACAAAAGTGCTTAAAGATGCAGGATTAGTAAATGTAAATGAGCCATTTAAGAACCTATTAACACAAGGAATGGTTATAAAAGATGGTTCCAAAATGTCTAAGTCTAAGGGTAATGTTGTGTCTCCTGAAGAAATTATTGCAAAATATGGGGCTGATACAGCTCGATTGTTTATTTTATTTGCTGCTCCGCCGGAACGTGACTTAGAATGGAATGATCAAGGCGTAGAAGGTTCTTATCGATTCCTTGGACGTCTGTGGAGAATTGTGGATCACTATGCTTCTTTCATGGCAGGAGAAGAATCGGGATATGACAATAGCACTCTTAGTAAAGAGGAACGAAATCTTAGACGTGTATTGCATGCAACGATTAAGAAAGTAACAGAAGATATTGGTGATCGCTTTAACTTTAATACCGCCATTAGTTCTATTATGGAATTAGTAAATGCAATGTATACCGCTAAGGATCAGAATCTAGCTGTCAATCCTGGGTTAGTGCGAGAACTTGTTTCAAGTTTATTATGCTTGTTAGCCCCTTTCGCGCCTCATATCACAGAAGAATTGTGGAGTGAAACCATTGGTCAAGGTAGTGTCCATAAACATATATGGCCTGTGTTTGATGAGGATGCTATAAAGTTAGAAGAAGTAGAAATTGTTGTACAGATTAATGGGAAAGTGCGGGAAAAAATTGTTGTTTCTGCCGCACTTACGCCAAAGGAATTAGAAGAAAAAGTATTAGAGCAAGAAAAAGTGCAGGTACTGATTCATGAGAAACAAGTGATAAAAGTAATTGCCATAGCAGGAAAATTAGTTAATATTGTAGTACGTTAATGAATTTATTTTAGAATGTAATGATATAGAAATAGTCCGGTCGAATATATCGATCGGACTATTTCTATATCATTACGTGGAACTGCTACTTAAAAAGAAGATATCCTTTAATTGAATCAAGAAACTTTTCTGAAAATAAATTGCCAAGAGAATCAAGGACATGTATAATAATACTAATAAGATAATATCAAAATGATAATATCAAAATGATGATATAAGAATTATCTTAAATGGAAACCGCCAATTACTCTATTTTTTTCTAAAGAAGACTTGATTCTGGTGGGGTTTTAACTTCCATCGGATATGATAATTAGCGGGAGGTTAAGGATATGAATGAATCCAAACATGGTTTTTTTAAAGATGATGGCAGCAACCATCAAATACATTCCTCGAATACGGTAGATATGGTTATTTTCAGTGCAATTGATAGTGAAGATAAAGATCCAAGACGACTGCCTGATAAGGTACTGCAAATTCTTTTGGTAAAAAAGAAAAAGGACGTATTAAAAACAAATGGCAATGCATCCCAAGAGGGAAAATGGTCTTTGCCAGGAGGGTTTGTTAATTACGAAGAAAGCATTGATGAAGCTGCTGTAAGGGAATTGAAGGAAGAAACAAACTTGGAGAATGTATATATGGAGCAGCTTTATACATGGGGGCGAGTCTATACTAACCTTCATAGAAGGGTGATAAGCACATCCTACATGGCCTTGGTAGATCGAAAAAAGTTTACTGTAAAATCAGGTGAAGATGCAGAAGATGTACGATGGTTTAATGTCCGCAGTAATGTGATTGGCAAATATAAACATCCAACGATAAATGGATATATTCTTGAGCAAACCTTTGAAATTATAATAGAAAATAAAGAAATAACCATAAAAGATCATGTGATAGTAAAAAATACAGTGGAGGGACATATCTCAAAAACAGAAAACACGTATGTCGAGAATAAAGATGGCTTAGCTTTTGAACATGCTAAAGTTATACAGTATGCTCTTGATAGGTTGAAAAATAAAGTAATGTATACAGACATTGCTTTTAGCTTGATGCCAGAATTATTTACGCTTACTGAACTGCAAAAAGTGTATGAGGTTTTATATCGCCGGGAATTAGCAGATGCTTATTTTCGAAAAAAAGTTAAACGAATGCTGACAAAAACAACATTATTATCAGAAGGCAAGCAGTTTAGACCTTCCAAGTTATATCTTTTTAATCCTCGATGGAAGGATGAAGAGGAATAATAGAGTGAGGCGCTACAAAGAAACAAAGAATCATAGTTTGTAAGTTTAAATAGTCTGTATCTTTATTCAATGTGAGAGAGGGGCAAAAAAATGGCTATATTTAATGGTGAAAGATTAGCAGCAGAAATTTTTAAAATTGAAGCAGATAAAATTCGGCGAGGCTGGTATTCTGATAAATATTTTAGTAATAATGTAATCTTATTAGAAGCATTGGCAAAGGAAGGGTATACGTTTTCCGGCAATAGTGACATTAAAGATGTGGATTGTTCTATGGTGCAGGTTGGCGATGTTGAAGTTGAAATGCAATTTTTTACTCGCAGAAGACCATGGAGTTTAGTCGCTGGGGTAGATGAGGCTTTAGCAATTATAAAAATGTGTACTGGCTATTTTGATGAAGAAGGAAAATTCGTAAATACCTACCATACATTAGAGGTTGAAGCAGTGCAGGATGGCACCTTCGTTGAGTATGATGGAGATCCATTTAGTGTACAACCCGTTATTAGAATTCGTGGCCGTTACCGGGATTTTGCTAATCTAGAGACGGTGATCTTAGGGGTTATTGCTGAGCCAACTCGAATTGCCACGAATGTATATAATACGTTAGTCGCTAGTCGCTCTAAAGATATTTTATTTTTTCCTGCACGATTTGCTCACTATAAAATGCAGGCTTTGCATGGATATGCCTATTCATTGGCGATTCAAGCCTACAACCAAAAATATAGTAAGAAAAATTCTCGATTTGTAAGTACAGATGAACAGGGAACTTGGTGGGGCGGAGAAGGTGGAGGAACCATTGCCCATGCGACAATTTGTTGTTTCTTGGGAGATACCGTTGAGACCATGATGCAGTATTCCCGCATTTTTGACAAAATCGTTTCCAGATTGGTATTAGTTGATTTTCATAATGATTGTGTCGGTGAAACGAAAGCTGTAATGACGAAGATGTTTGCTGCCTACCTTGCTTATTATAAGAAAGGTCAATTTGATGAAGCGGAAAAATATAAGCTATATGGGGTACGTCCTGATACCTCTAAAAATATGCGGGATAAATCCATTGTTCCTACGGGAAATAAGCAGCAGGATATGGGAGTGTCACCGAGACTTGTGTGGAATTTGCGAGAAGCAATTGACAGCGTTTATCATGAATGGGATCTAAATGAAGAGGAAACTGCAATTGCCAAAGAGTGGTGTGAACAAGTCAAGATTTGTGTCACAGGGGGATTTAATGCAAAAAAAATAAGAGAGTTTGAAGAGATGGATGTACCTGTGGACATTTATGGAGTTGGTTCTTCTTTACTGGAAAACTCTGATGAAACCAATAATGATTTTACTGCGGATATCGTTCGGGTAAAGATTAATAGTCAATGGTGCAATCTTTCTAAAATTGGCCGCTCTGTCTGCGAAAACCCTAATTTGGAAAAAATTCAATAATCATATAAGAAAATAATCCCTATTGTAAAGGAAAAACTATGTTTTTGTCGAAGGAATAAGCAAGTTACAATAGGGGGGGATATCGATGGTTGAGCAGCGGAATAAGTTATTATTTATTGTGATGCTGGCGATATTGATTGTAGCAGGCAGTTTCTATAGTTTTTGGCAGAAGAACACGGTGGCGGAAGTGGTATCTTCCGATGACGTTGCAGCTAAAAATGACTTTCGTCAGCCAGAACAATCTGATGAGATCTTTGTATATATAAGCGGTGCTGTTCATAAACCAGGTGTATTTAAAGCGTCTCCTAATGCTAGAGTATTTGATATTGTAGCGATGGCTGGCGGTCTTACAGCTGAGGCTGATAGAGCTAAAACCAATTTAGCTCAGAGTATCAAAGACGGCATGCATATTCATGTAGTGGATAAGCTTCCGGTTTCCAATGAACATTCAGCAACGACTGGCACCACCAAGACAAAAGTAGGTAATAAAGTCAATATTAATCATGCTGATAAAAGCGAACTAGACACACTGCCAGGTGTGGGACCTGCGTTAGCAGAGCGAATCATTGAATATCGCCAAACAAATGGCAGTTTTACCAGTATTGATGAGCTAAAGAATGTTCCTGGGATCGGATCAAGTAAATTTGTAAAAATGAAAGAAAAAATCACAAATTGATAATTAGATCAGTTTGTGATTTTCTAAAACTAAAGGCGCCATAGGCGATATTGTGGAAAATGCCGATATTTCCAAAGTATTCTAACTGGTGCTGAGTAGAGCACAACTATATTTTTATGGTAAGTTGTAAAATTAAATGCCGTAAGGCAGAAAAATAAAAGGCTCATGGGAATCCGGTATATAATGTTAAGCGACCAAGCAAAAACATTACCGGAGGAAAAACCCATGAGTCAAAAAGATTATACCGTAGAAAACAAGAAAAATAAACACATTTTTGCGAACATAAGCAATCGGGATTTACCTGTAAAAAAAGATAAGAAAAAAGGCATATATAGACGGGTAAAAATCGCACATAAAAATTTAAAAGGCACAAATATAGAAGAAAGACCAATTGAGATAGAGCACAGAGCAGAATACGGTCATTGGGAAATGGATTGTGTAGTTGGCTCACGCAAAGGTAAGGGTGCAGTTTTATTGGTTTTGAGTGAGAGATGTAGTCGAGAAGAAATCATTTGTAAAATGCCAGGAAAAACGCAAGAATCAGTAAAAGCAGCAATGGATAAGTTGGAAATAAAATACGGGAAACGCTTTAGAGCAAAATTTAAAACAATAACTGTAGATAACGGCAGTGAGTTTTTAAACTTTAAGCAAATTGAGCAATCAATACGTGTTCCTGAGGAGTCCAGAGTGAAAGTATATTATGCACATCCTTATAGTTCATGGGAGCGCGGAACTAATGAAAATATTAATAAAATGATCCGTCGATTTATTCCTAAAGGTACCGATATTGGTAAAATTACTCAAGCACAAATTAAAAGAATCGAACTATGGATAAATAACTATCCACGAAGAATCTTTGGATATCAGTCTGCGAGCGAGGTAGCTAGTAAGGTAAGTGCATAAACAAACATTTTTGTTGTCGAGGGAAGGTCTAATATCTAACATTATATGGATTTCCATAATATGGACGACATTTAAACTTGCAATTTATAAAAATACTGGATAGGTTGAAAAGATGTTGACGTAGTTCAATTTTTGTGTTATGATTTTTTAAACATAATAATTGCTGATCAGGATAACTGAAGGCTAAAGGTGTCTCTATAACGGAGATTCTTTTAGCCTTTTTTATATACTAAGCTGACTGGATAACCAGAGGCTGGCTTCTTTCGTAAAAGCGAAGGAACCAGTCTTTTTGATTTTAGGGAAGTGAGAAAATGTCAATTATGCTAGTTGGCGCAGATCATTTAGGAAGTATCGAAAAAAAATTGCAGACATTAGGAATTCATGCAATTGATCATGTTACAGGTAGAAATGTTTCTGATCGAAAACGCTTTAAGTTTCCCTTATCTACAACTTTGATTGTTATTTTTATTGATTATATTAATCATACTACAGCGAAAAATATTAAGCAGCTGGCCAAATCTCAAGGGGTTCCCCTCGTGTTCGCAAATCGTTCTTGGAGTTCATTACAAGATAATTAGTCGATTTCAATTTAAAAGAACTATGATAGCTATGTTTTTTATTAAGAAGGAGGTCTTTGTAGTGCAGTCCTGTTCCGATGCGAAGAATAATGTGGCAAATTTAAGAGGGGCGATTAAACCATTGCCTTCTCAAGTGTTTGATATTATTGAGCATTTTTTATTAAACGTTCAACATGGTCACTTAATTTTAATGATACAAGATGGATTTGTTGTTAAAATAGATAAAATAGAAAAGTTTATGATCTCGGCTAAAAGTAGAGAGGGTAGTTATTCAATAAAGGCAAAGAAAAAACATCCTATGCAAATGAAAATTTTATCTGATTTACAAAGCATACGATACGGACAATTGGTCATTCATGTGAATAATGGGCAAGTGGGGCAAATTGAAAAGACTGAAAAAAGGCGTATTGAAGAGCTAGAAGGACTGTATGGTGATGGCATATGAAATCTGAGAAGTCTTTTTAGCTTCGGTAACTATAAAATGAAGGTATACTCTTGTAATGATTTTTTTAATACTATGGTTGACAACAACATTTATAAGCGTATAATGAAATGAGAAAGTTATTGTTGTTGTTGATAATTTTATAGATGTATTATTATCTTGGTTGATCAGACACACTGAAGACTGGAGATGCTCTTTGAGGCATCTTCAGTTTTTTTATTGTGATAAAAGTAAAAGTGGAGGAAGAAAGATGAGTAGAAAAAAAGATATAGAGAGTTTAAGTTGCACAGATTGCAGTATTTACAATTGTAGAAGCCAGGACAAGAAATTCCCGGGGTTCTGTTTGACCACTAAAGATAATGATGGGCATTCTATTGCAGATGATATTGAAGAAATTAAAAATTATCTGCAAGGAGATGAACAAGATGCAGTGGTTGCTAGAGCATCAGCCCAAGTGGAGGGGCTTTTTTATGGCAAGTTAACAAGGGTAGAGGAAATTATTGAATTTGCTAACCGCATTGGTGCTAAAAAAATTGGTATTGCAACTTGTGCTGGTTTGATAGAGGAATCAAAAATCTTTGCAGATATTCTTACAGCCAGAGGCTTTGACTATTATAGTGCCATTTGCAAAGTAGGCTCTGTCGACAAAACAGAAATTGGCATATTAGAAGAGCATAAAATAAGACCCGGCGGCCATGAAGCAATGTGCAATCCTATCTTGCAAGCTCGTATTTTAAATTACCATAAGACAGATTTAAATGTCGTGGTTGGTTTGTGTGTAGGACATGATTCTTTATTTATAAAATACTCTGATGCACTGGTTACTACTCTTGTAACCAAAGATCGGATCACAGGTCATAACCCAGTTGCGGCTTTATATACGACTCACTCGTACTATAGACGATTACTGCAAGCAAAAGAATAATTCAGCTTTTGTATGTTCAAGAAAATGTGAATGACTTTTGAGGTGGAGTAGTATGATACAAGTAAAAGGGGTACACAAATCATTTGGAAAGCAGCAAGTATTAAATGGAATTGACCTTACCGTAGAGAAAGGTGAGGTAGTTGTGCTATTAGGTCCCAGTGGCTCTGGCAAGACAACTTTTTTACGGTGCCTAAATTTTTTGGAGCATCCAGATGATGGAGAAATTACAATTGGAGAGACTCGTGTTGATTGTAAAACCGTTACTAAGAAAGAAATATTGCAGCTTAGAAGAAATACTGCAATGGTTTTTCAATTATATAATCTGTTCAAAAATAAAACTGCACTGGAAAATGTAATGGAAGGGCTGGTCGCTGCCCGAAATATTCCTAAAATAGAAGCAGAAGAGATCAGCCGAAAGATTTTAGACAAAGTAGGATTGGCTGCTAAATATGATGCGTACCCCAGTGAATTATCAGGAGGGCAGCAACAGCGAGTTGGCATAGCAAGAGCCCTTGCCTTAAATTCGGAAGTCATTCTCTTTGATGAGCCGACCTCTGCTTTAGATCCAGAATTGGTTGGGGAAGTACTGGCTGTTATGAAAAAAGTGGCAAAGGAAGGGTTAACTATGATTGTTGTAACCCATGAAATTTCTTTTGCCAGGGATATTGCTAATAAGGTATTGTTTATGGATGGAGGAGTTGTTGTGGAACAAGGTACTCCTGAAGAGGTGCTTTTTCATCCAAAAGAAGAACGAACGAAGCAATTTTTAAAACGAATTTTACCTGCTTCGGATTATTCTATATAAAGACAGTAATTGTACTGTTTAAATATATAATTGAACAACAGAATGTTCAGTGAGGATGTGGTAACATGACAAATCGTAATATACTATTTGATTTTGATAAAACAATACCTCGCCAAGGGACTGGCAGCCGCAAATGGGATGCTTTGGAGAATGTATTTGGCAGTAATGATGTACTGCCTCTTTGGATCGCTGATATGGATTTTTCTTCACCCAAAGCAGTGTCCACTGCGATCATAGAACGTGCTAAGCATCCAATCTATGCGTACAATACTCAGGAGAAATCTCTTTATCAGTCCGTAATCGAGTGGGCGAAGAAACGTCATGGCTGGGAAATTGAAGAAGAGTGGATCCTGCTTGCTCCTGGTGTTGTTCCATCTATAAGTCTGTCAATTTTTGCACTTTCAGAACCAGGCGATGGTATTATTATTCAACCTCCTGTGTACCCGCCATTTTTTGCTTCTATTAAAGATAATGAACGTAAGGTAGTTGAAAATCCCCTTCTTTTAAAAAATGGACGCTATGAAATCGACTTTGAGGACTTAGAGCAAAAACTAGCTGATCCAAATAATAAATTGCTTTTATTATGCAGTCCCCATAATCCTGTTGGTCGTGTGTGGAGCAGAGAAGAGCTGGAAAAGGTATATGAACTTTGCCAAAAATATGAGGTTGATGTATTGGCAGATGAGATACACAATGATTTAGTATTTCAAGGTCACAAGCATACTATTTTTGCCTCATTAGGCACACCCGTATGTAAACAAAGTGTTACCTTTATGGCTGCTAGCAAGACTTTCAATGTGGCTGGGCTCAATTTCTCTTTTATAATTGTTCCGTGTAAACGCAGACGTGGGTTGATTCAGAATTGGATTACCAAGTTGCATATCAGCCGCAATAATGTTTTTGGCGGAATTGGTACTGAAGCTGCTTACAGAGACGGCGAAGCCTGGTTGGATGCATTGCTGATATACCTTGAAAAAAATGCAGATATATTGGTTGAGTTTATTCAAACCAGGTTGCCGGAAGTGAAAGTAAGTAAACCAGAAGGCACTTATTTAGTATGGTTAGATTTCCGTGCATATTTTACAAATGATAAAGAATTGCAGAAGTTTCTTGTACACACGGCGAAGGTTGGATTAAACGCAGGCAGAAATTTCGGAACGCAAGGTGAAGGGTTTGCTCGTATTAATATTGCCACGCAAAGAAGTGTCTTGCTAGAAGCGTTAACAAGAATTGAAAAAGCATTGTTGAACTACAAAAAAATATAAGACTAGACAAAAGAAACAATACAAAAATCCTGCACATTCATGCAGGATTTTTGTATTTTAGTGGAAAACCTATATGCTTATAAAGAATAAAGGTGTCTTGATCATTGAGAGGTAAAAGTAATCATTGAAGGGGTAATTGTCATATGCCCAATATCATTATTTTGATTACAGCAGCATTTACAGCTGGTATTTGGTGCGCTAGTTATTTTATGTGGTTGTTACCTTTTTTATATGTTGGCAGTTTTATTATTACTGTTATTTTGATTTGGAAAATTCACAAACAGCAGTCAGTGACTTGGCTGCTGGCTGTATTATTTTTTATAATCGGTATGTTGCGCTTTATTAATGCAGATGCTTTTGCTATAAACGATATCAGCCGATATGAGGGGGAAACGATAACTGTATATGCTACGATTGAAGAAATACCTCATGTGACGTATTTAGCACAAGAGAAAAGTAGAATTAGCTATATCCTAGCAATTAATGAAGCGCAAGCTAAAAATACTAAAAAAGAAACTGCTTCAGGAAAATTGTATCTGTATGCTAGACAAGCAAATCAGGAGCGGGTTTTTAAAGCGGGAGACAAGATTAAAGTAACTGCTGAAGTTATTGCTTTACATGGATATAATAATCCAGGACAGTATGACAGTGTCGCTGCTGCACATCTGCAGGGTATTAGAGGTCGTATGTCTGTTTCGGGTAATGCGATACACTTAGTTAGTGAGAATCACTCATTCTGGAAAGAAATTATGGAAAAATGGCGGATAGCGATAATCAGTAATATTGAACGTGTAATGCCACCGAGCCATAAGGCGATTCTTGTAGGAATGCTGTTTGGTGGTTATGGCGGAATTCCTCGGGATGTGGTGGCTGATTTTGCTACAACAGGAATTGTACATATCTTGTCCGTATCCGGCTCACATATTGCTTTGGTAGTAGGGGTCATAACCGTAATAGGCACAGGAATATTCAGGCGCTTTACCTTTGCGGATCAACTAATCCCCTTATTTGCAGCTCTTTTTATTACTTTATATGCCGTGTTTTGTGGATTGACACCACCAGTGTTACGTTCTCTTATAATGGGGTTGATTGGGTTAGGTGCGGTATGTCTGAATCGGGAGAAAGATGCTGCAGTTGCATTATGTTTATCCGTGTTAGGGATGCTGATTTATCAACCAGCATTAATTTATGACTTAAGCTTTCAATTATCTTTTACCGCAACAGCAGGCTTAGTGTTTTTAAATGCTAAAACTGTAAAAATGCTGGAAAGTACGATTCCACTTTGCCTGGCTCGGCCTTTGGGTGTTACCATAGCTGCCCAAGTAGGTGTATTGCCTTTTATTGCTTGGCATTTTAATAGTTTTTCTCTTAGCTCTTTTGTAGCGAACTTATTCATTGTTCCTATTATTGAAGGGATTGTCATATTGGGCTTGTTTGGTGCCTTTAGTAGTATGATCGTTGGTTTTATTGGAGCAATATGCTTAGTGACTTGCAGTTTAATGATTAGCTTGGTTTTACAATTGACGGAATGGCTGGCAGACATGCCTGCTGCAAAGATGTATGTGCCTTCGATTGGACTGGCTGGTAGTATAATATATTATTTTTTGGTAAGCTGGGTATATGGGTATAAACCGAAAAATATGTTATCCTTAAAAGATACGGTGGAAAGATGGCCTCAAAGAAGTGCTCTAATAGTGTTGATGCTTGTTTTTTGCATTCTAGTATATCGTGTTTATCCTGCTCCTCTTTCTGTTCATTTTATTGATGTAGGACAGGGAGATGCGGCTCTTATCATAACACCCCATGGACGGGCAATTTTAGTGGATACAGGAGGCACTCTAGGGGAAAGTACAGATTTTGATATTGGTTATAGAGTTCTGCTGCCGTATTTAAGACATTATGGTGTACTGACAATTGATTATCTTTTTTTGACCCATGGTCATCAAGATCATGCTGGGGGAGCGGCAGGAATCGCTGGAGAGATACCGATAAAGCATATTATGTTGTCTCGTGAAAATTATACTCAGGCAGTGTTAAATCTATTGAAGGCAGCACCTAACAGTACCCGTATTGCGGTTTATGAAGGGCAAAAAGTGGAGCTTGATGGTGCAGTTGTTAACGTACTGCATGCTGATACAGGATTGAAAGAAAAACAACCAAGTAATGAGGTGTCCAGTGTCGTACAGGTACGTTATGGAAAACATAGTTTTTTATTCACCGGAGATCTTCCAGCCCAAGGAGAAGAAGAGATGCTACATAGTGGTAGGGATGTTTCGAGTACGGTATTAAAAGTAGGTCATCACGGTTCAAAAACATCTTCTACCGTAAAATTCTTGCAGACTGTTGATCCGGAATATGCAGTTATTTCTGTAGGGAAAAATAATTCTTTTGGGCATCCTCATGAAGAGATCATCCAGCGCTTGTTGTTTTATGGGAGTAAAATCTATCGCACAGATGAGCAGGGAGCTATCGTATTTAAGACGAATGGCAGTACAATAACAGTTGATACGTTTTTAAAAGATTGAAGAATAACGGGAGGTATTTATGGGGTATGCAGAGGTTATTCAAGGGCTAAAAAAAGGGCAGGTGAAATCTGTTTACCTATTATACGGCGAAGAGGCTTATTTTATAAAGCAGCTCGAGCAGGCAGTGATCACTGCCGTATTAGCACCTGAGGAAATAGACATGAATCTTCTTACTTTAGATAAGGACCCAGCTATAAATGAATTAATTGCCTTAGTTGAAACGGTTCCATTTATGGGGGGGAAGAATGTAATTCATATTCGGGGTACTGCATTACTGCGTCCACGAAAAAATGGTGGAAATGAGCAAGGGGAAATCAGTGACAAGGTTGAGGAACGCTTATTTAAGGTCATCAGTGATATGCCGGATTATACGCATTTGATTCTCTCGACTATGGATAAGGTAGATAAACGGCGTAAATTGTTTAAACTAATCGAAAAGCATGGAGCTACTGTTGAACTAGCCAATATCAAGGCAAGGGATGTGAGAGGCTGGCTTACGGCTAAATTGGCTGAACTGAACAAAAGAATGGATAGCGATGCTATGGAGTATTTTGTAGGAGTAGTTAGCATTATGCCTCAAATATCCCTAAGCTTTTTGCATAACGAATTAGAGAAAGCTGCTTTATTTACAGACGGAAAAACTAGAATTAGTCAATCTGATCTCATAACGATTATGTCGAGTATACCGGAAATTTCTATATTTTCAATGATTGATGCAGTTAGTCAAAAGCAAATGGGCAAAGCATTACAGTTAATGGGAGAGCAGTTAAAGTCGGGAGAACATCCTCTTAAGTTGGTATCTTTATTAGCCCGGCAAGTACGCTTGATGTGGCAGGCTAAAGAGATGTCAAAGGGTGGATATGGCAGTAGAGAAATCGCCGAAAAACTTGGCTTAGTGCCTTTTATCGGTGAAAAAATGCTGAAACAAAGTAAGAATTTTACCCCAGAGGTATTAAAGGAAGTTACGTTAGCCTTAGCGGCAGCTGACTATGATCTAAAATCCGGTAGGGCTAATAAATCGGCTTTAGAGGAAATCATTATTGCTATGTGTAGATAAAGGTAGAGGGAGAAGAATCAGTGGGTGCGCCCACCTGATTCTTCTCCCTCTACCTTTAGTAGATGATAACGTAAAAAGCCTCTGAACATAGCAAAATGAACAGAGGCTTTAATCTTAATTAATTAGCTAAAGCGTTAATTTTACGAGCTAATCTCGATTTTTTACGAGCTGCGGCATTTTTATGAACAACACCTTTGCTGGCTGCCTTGTCAATAGTTTTGCTGGCATTAATAAGAAGAGCTTTCGCTTCATCAGTGTTACCAGCAGTTACAGACTCAACTACTTTGCGAGATACAGTTCTAATGGTTGATCTCACCGCAAAGTTTCTAGCACGTCGCTCAGCATCAGTTTTTACGCTACGTTCAGATGACTTAATGTTTGGCAAGTGATTCACCTCCTTAAAGAGCATGTTACCTATAGTATCTTAGCATGTGATTATGGAAAATGCAAGTAACAAATAATAATTTATAGCTATAAGTGGGAATTTCTCAATGGTTTGCATACTTATAGGAAGATACTTTTATTACGGGATGTGTTAATTGCATAGCTAGTAACATTTTAGGGCAAAATAATTTTGATTTTAGACCTAAGGAGTGGATAAAAGTGGAGCATTTTACAGGTACTTCTCGTACTGATTTAGCATTAGAAGCAAGAGAATTATTAACCAAACAAGTGAATGAAGATATTCCAGGAGTTTTGGTGGAAACATCAGAAGATGAAGAGGTTGTTCTTACTAAAGTTGATATTACTACACCGGAAGCGGAAAAGATCATGGGAAAGAAACAGGGAACTTATGTCACGATAGAAGCTCAGGGACTCCGTTATAAGAATACTCCTCTGCAAGAAAAAATAATGAAACTATTAGCAGATGAGTTGGTAGGTATGGCGGAACTATCCAAAAAAGCAACAGTCTTAGTAATTGGTTTAGGCAATCGTAATATTACTCCTGATGCTTTAGGTCCGCGGGCTATTGACAAAATTGTAGTAACACGACATTTGCAGGAAATCTTATCCCCTGAGCTCAAGGGAGGAGTACGGTCAATTTGTGCCATTGCACCAGGTGTTTTAGGGATTACTGGTATGGAGACTGTAGAGATTGTACAGGGATTGGTTAGTAAAATAAAACCAGATCTTGTTATTGCTATTGATGCCCTAGCTGCAGCTTCTAGCCGTAGAGTGATTACCACCGTACAATTAGCCAATACAGGTATCAGTCCTGGTTCTGGTGTAGGCAATAAACGATTTGGTTTGACCCAGGAATCCTTAGGAGTGCCTGTAATTGCTATTGGCGTACCGACCGTTGTTCATGCTTCTACCATTGCCATGGATACGATTAATATCTTGCAAGAGCATGCGCCATTCGCTCGCTACTTTAAAAGCATGGAGAATTTATCCGATGCGGACCGTCATACGATATTGCGTCAAGTATTACCAGAGGTATTGGGTGATTTGATGGTAACTCCCAAAGAGGTAGATCGTTTTATTGACGATATTGCGGTAGCTGTCGCTGGGGGAATTAATCAAGCCATGCACCCTCATATTGATTACGAAAATATACATGCTTATTTGCATTAATAAAATGTAACACTGGTAGAAAAAAGCTTTATTCCTCCTATGGATCTCTAAGCGTATTTCAGTACTATCCCTTTCCTCCCAAGCATATACATTGTATGTAAACAAAAAAGTGTGACAACCTGTGCCTTATTTCTTAGCGCAGATGTCAAGGGAGGAAAGGATGTTAACAAGGCGTGCACGTCACCAGGCAAGGTATCGGCATAAAAAAATAGGATTTGCAATACTTGCTCTGCTTTTCTTAAGCGTAGTAATGTGGCAAGGTTTAGATAAATCTCAAGATGTTATCCCAGCAAGTACAAATGGTTCCTTGCGACAAGAACAATATGGATTGCCTCAATGGCGTGATATATTATTTTCAGGCATTCCCGGTTTGATTCGTACTACAGAGCCTAGACCAGTAGTAATTGTAAAAAATGAGCAGAATGTACAGCAGCTGCTAAGAGAGACGATGCGGTTTTTAATTGGCGTGGATATTGCTGATATACGTTCTATATTGCAGGTTGAAATTCCCTTGTTGACAAAGGTTAAATCTTTACCTCAAACGGTGAGTGCTATGACCTTGCCCAACTTTCCTAAGTTTGAAAAAAAAGAAACGGTACCAAGCGGCAAGCCTTTGGTTGGTCTTTATTATACACATACAGCAGAATCCTATGTTCCTAATACGGGTGCTACTCATAAACCTGGAGGGCAGCTAGGCGATATTGTAGATGTAGGGGGAGCACTAGCCAAGCAATTAGGTACTTATGGTATTTCTACGCTGCAAAATACTACTGTTAATGATTATCCAAGCTTTATGAAAGCTTATGATGCTTCAGAGGTTACAGTAAGAAAAATGATAGCTGAGAACCCATCAATTCAGATGTTTTTTGACATTCATCGTGATGCTGGTAACAAAGAAAGTCACACCGCGATGGTAAATGGTGTAGAAGTTGCGAAAATTAAAATACTAGTTTGCATAGGGCAGCAGGATTTAGTTCAGCCTCATTGGCAGCAGAATCATGCTTTTGCTAAGTTAATTGATGCTAAATTAAATCAGCGTTTTCCAGGTCTTTCTTTTGGAATTCAAATGGAAAATTGGCGATATAATCAACATCTTCATCCACGGGCTTTATTGCTTGAGGTAGGGTGCCAGGAGAATACAAAAGAAGAAGCGCAGCGCGCCATGGAAATGTTCGGTGATGTATTAGCTGAGATTATTAATGAAAATAATATACAATAAAGAATGTAGATGTATATTTTATATTAAGAGGTGAGGATGTGTTTTGCTCCTTAGCTTATAGGGATGTTTTAATGATTGTTCGTGGTTTAATGATTTTAGTTGTAGTTATAGCCCTAGGGTTATCTGTAGCAGAACAACAATTAAATACGTTAACACAGCGGCAGGAATTTGTACGTATTTTTGATATAAGCCGCAATCACGAGGGTGTTTATACTATGGAAGTATTAGGCTCTGGCTGCAGTATCAGTGCAGTGTATGCAATCGCTGAAATTAAGAATCAGGATGCTAGTGTAAGTATTAAGACTCCTTTGATTAGCTGGACGGTTCCTAAGTATTTATATATTGATTGCCGCAAAGAGCTGGCTTGGCTGACTTCAAAAATGAAGCATTTGGAAAAGTATCTAAGACAAGGATGGGAAATCACAAATGTTTATTTACGGCAATTTAGGTAATACTTGCAGGTGTTAGGTTCCAGGTGTTATAATCAATAGCAGTAATTATGCTATTGATTTCGAGAGGAGGCCTATATGAAGACGAATAATATCCGCAATTTCTCGATAATTGCTCATATAGATCATGGAAAATCCACCCTTGCTGATCGCCTGATTGAGTATACAGGCACCCTATCTTCCCGGCAGATGGAAGCTCAGGTTTTGGATAATATGGATCTGGAACGAGAACGTGGTATTACAATAAAAGCCCAATCTGTAAGGCTGGAATATACGGCTAAAGATGGCGAGACTTACATGTTAAATCTTATCGATACACCAGGACACGTTGACTTTACCTATGAGGTATCACGTAGTTTGGCAGCTTGCGAAGGAGCACTCTTGATTGTAGATGCTGCCCAGGGGATTGAAGCCCAAACCTTGGCAAATGTGTATTTAGCTTTAGACAATGATTTAGAAATCATTACAGTTATTAATAAAATAGACCTGCCAAGTGCTGATCCAGAAAGAGTAAAACAAGAAGTAGAAGATGTAATTGGTCTGGATACTTCAGAGGCTGTGCTAACTAGTGCTAAATCGGGTATTGGCATTGAAGAGGTACTAGAAGCAATTGTGAAGAAAATTCCACCTCCTAAAGGTACCGTTGAAGAACCATTATGTGCACTTATTTTTGACTCTCACTTTGATGCCTATAAAGGTGTTATTGCCTATGTAAGAGTAATCAATGGTATTATTAAGCCGGGTATGAAAATGAAGATGATGGCTACAAATAAAATTGTAGAAGTAACTGAAGTAGGCGTCTTTAGACCTGCTATGACTAATGTCAGTGAACTTGCACCTGGCCATGTGGGGTTTGTAGCTGGGAGTATTAAAAATGTAAAAGATGTTCGTGTTGGCGATACGATTACAGATGCCGACCGTCCCGTTGCCGAGGCACTGTCAGGCTATCGTAAAGTTACGCCCATGGTATATTGTGGCTTGTATCCAGTAGACAGTTCTGAATATGATCTTTTGCGAGATGCTTTGGAAAAATTAAAGCTGAATGATGCATCCTTGGTCTTTGAACCAGAGACTTCTAGCGCTTTAGGTTTTGGTTTTCGTTGTGGATTCTTAGGGCTATTACATATGGAAGTGATTCAAGAGCGATTAGAACGAGAGTATAATATTACCTTAATTACAACAGCACCAAGTGTTATTTATAAAGTCTTCAAGACAGATGGAGAAATCTTTGAAATTGAAAACCCTTCTAAATTACCAACACCTCAGGAAATTGAGCATATTGAGGAACCATATGTTAAGGCAATGGTTATAGTGCCTAATGACTATGTAGGTGTGGTCATGGAACTATCACAAGAAAAACGTGGCGAATTTAAAGATATGAAGTATTTAGATGTGACTAGAGTGATGCTGACATATGAATTGCCTTTGAGTGAAATCATTTATGATTATTTTGACCGTCTAAAATCGGCTACAAGAGGCTATGCATCCTTAGATTATGAATTGTTGGGTTACCGAGAATCTAAGCTTGTAAAATTAGATATTTTACTAAATACAGAACCTGTGGATGCTTTGTCAATTATTGTACATCGTGATAAAGCAACCTATCGAGGACGAATTTTGGTCGAAAAGTTAAGAGGAATCATTCCCAGACAAATGTTTGAAATTCCCATTCAAGCTGCGATTGGCAATAAAGTAATTGCTCGTGAAACAGTAAGAGCCATGCGTAAAGATGTTTTAGCGAAATGCTACGGCGGCGATATTAGCCGTAAACGTAAACTTTTAGAAAAACAAAAAGAAGGTAAAAAACGCATGAAGCAGGTAGGTAATGTAGAAGTACCGCAAGAAGCCTTTATGGCTATATTAAAGATTGATTAAGGTGATGAAATGAAGACGGGTTTATACATTCATATTCCTTTTTGTCAGCAAAAATGTTTATATTGCGATTTTCCTTCCTATGATAATCTTACCCATCTATATCAGCCTTATGTTGCCGCCTTATGCCAGGAAATTTCTGGCTGGGGCGGTGTTTTATCTGGCACCTTGATTGATACAATCTATATTGGCGGCGGAACACCGACTCTTTTACCCGCAGATGCTTTAAAAACCATCTTAACTAAAGTGCATGAAAGTTTTTCCATTGACGAAGCTGCAGAAATTAGCGTAGAAGCCAATCCCGGCACAACGAATCAAGAGAAATTATTAGCCTTAAAATCAGGTGGTGTCAACCGGATTAGCTTTGGTGTGCAAACTTTTTCCGATGCATTATTAAAGTCAATTGGCAGGATACATAGTGCTGAGCAGGCTGTAAGATCAGTAAAGGAAGCGCAAGATGCAGGTTTTAGTAATATTAATCTTGACTTGATGTATGGATTGCCAGGTCAATCCTGTAAGGATTTAAAGGTTAGTATCCAAGAGGCAATCAAACTTGATGTTACTCATATCTCGGCTTATGGATTGAAAGTAGAAGAAGGGACACCTTTTGCTGCTATGGATCAGTTAGGAACACTTATATTGCCAGAAGAAGATGATGATGAAGAGATGTATACCTTTACAACTGAATATTTACCTCAGCATGGCTTTAGGCGCTATGAAATATCTAATTTTTCTAAAGTCGGGTATGAATGTCGTCATAATTTTAAATATTGGAAATATCATCCTTATGCAGGGGTGGGAGCCGCGGCTCATTCCTTTTTCCAGAAAGAGCGGCTTAGTAACATAACTGATGTATCCCAATATATAGATTGTGTGAAAAAAGGTAAGCTGCCAATTGAATTTCGAGAAAATCCTAGCAGTGCGATCGCTATGGCAGAATATATTTTTTTAGCCTTGCGGACGGTACAGGGTTTATCTATTTTAGAATTTCAGGAATATTTCAACCGTGGATTTTATTTGGAGTATGGAGAAATTGTGTCAGAACTACTTCAAAAAAAGTTGATTGCTGTAAAAGAGAATCAGATAAATCTTACTGTTTTAGGCATGAAGTATGGAAATGTTGTATTTCGTGCATTTTTACCTGGATAAATCAATTATTATATCTTGACATTCGGGCGCAGGAGTGGTATTTTTTTAGTAGGTGTTAGCACTCTACAAGGTCGAGTGCTAACAATAGGAGGTGGAACTCGTATGCTAGATAAGAGAAAACGTAGTATTCTTCAAGCGATTGTTGATGATTATATTTCCACCGCAGAGCCTATTGGCTCACGAACTATTGCCCGCAAACATGATTTAGGGGTTAGCCCTGCAACCATTCGTAATGAAATGGCTGATCTTGAACTATTGGGTTATATTGAGCAGCTTCATACTTCATCAGGGAGAATTCCTTCTGCAAAAGGGTATCGCTTTTATGTAGATTCTTTATTATCACCAACGCAAATGTCTGAAAGGGAAATTGCGTTAATTAAAAATTGGTATCAGGAGAAAACTCGTCATGTTGAAGAGGTTTTTCAGGAAACTGCAAAGATATTATCCAAAATAACAAGTAATATTTCATTAGTTTTAGTGCCGCAAGTAACCCAATGTGCCTTTAAGTATCTAAAATTTCTACCTTTTGATGACTGCCGCACAATTTTAGTTGTCGTGACAGATACAGGATTTGTAGAAAACAAGGTGATTGATATACCGACAGGGCTTTCATTTAATGATTTGCAGCGTATTGCAGAACACATTAATAGACGTTTATCAGGATTATCCTTTGAGAATATCGAATTATCCATTCTGCGAGAAATTCAAAATGAAATGCTAATTGATGTGGACTTGTTTGAAACTGCATTAGGGATACTAAAACAGGCATTGGTTGTGGAAAAGAATGAGCGATTGTATCTTGGTGGCACCACGCAATTATTAAGTCAGCCAGAATTTAAAAATATCGAAAAAGTAAAATCTTTTTTAGATATGCTGGAAGAAGAACATTTGCTGGCGAATATTTTGCAAAAACAAAAAAATGATGGTGTTATTGTTACTATTGGCGATGAAAATAAATATAGCGGAATTCAAGACTGCAGTATGGTGCAGGCTACTTATCGTATTGATGGTCAAGTAGTGGGAACGGTAGCTGTATTAGGTCCGACCAGGATGGATTATGGCAAGGTCATGTCAGTTTTAGAGTTTATGCATAATCATTTAGGAGAAGTACTTAAGAAGTATAAAATATAGAGTGGTAATACTCTTCCTTCTATAGTAAAGGGTATTACTGGCTCTATTATACATATAATAGAACTGTAATTTGGGAGGAACCAGGGATGAAGCTAAAGCAAGCTAATAGTGGTTCTGAAGTAGATGAAAAGTTAGCGGCACTAATGACAAATGGGAATGCCATCAGAGTGGTTACGTCAGCTGTTGAGGGCACTATTGGTCCTAAGGGGCTAGATACCATGTTATTGGGTTCTTCCGGTGAAGTCATAATTACAAATGATGGCGTTACTATTTTAGATAAAATGGATGTAGATCACCCGGCAGCCAGAATGCTGATCAATGTTGCCAGAGCCCAGCAAGCTGAAATTGGAGATGGCACAACAACTGCAACTATTATGGCTGGTGGTTTGGTAGGAGAAGGCGTAAATCAAGTCATAAGAGGTGTGCCCATTGCCCGTGTCATCGAGGGAATCAGACATGGTGTGACGCTGGCATTAGAGCAGATTAAGGATCGAGCAAAACATATTTTTGATATACAAGATCCCATCCTACACCGTATTGCTATGATTGCTGGCCGCGAATATAGTGATATTGCTCAATTGGTTATTAAGGCTGCAGGGCTTATCGGTATTGAAAAATTACGTGAGTCCAGTTTTAAACTGTCAGAGATTATTTTCTCTCAGGAAGGCGCTGAGAACGAGGTCTTTATGGGCGTTATCGTTGATAAACAGCGATTAAATCAAGATATGCCTGTAGAGAGTAGTCAAGTAAAAGTATTGGTCATTGATGATGCCTTAGAGCCTGAAGAAATTGGTGATGAGGCGTTAAGTACAGAAGCTGGTTTTAAGCGGTATCTGGAATTGCAAAATGAGTTTAAGACCAATGTACATAAAATTGTAGAACTTGGTGTTAAGGTAGTATTGGTAGATCGGGGTGTCCATGATAGTGCAGAAGAAATACTGACAGATGCTGGTATTATGGTAATTCAGCGAGTGGTGCCAGAGGAACTGCGCCGTGCCGCGGATCATGTAGGAGCGCGTATGATTAAACGCACAGGTCTTAAGAAAGATATTGCGAACATTACTAGCTCTTTGGGTTTGGCGACAAAAGTGTATGAAGATGAAAAATTGAAGCATATTCGTATGTTGGGTGGTGCTGGCAAGCCTATGGCTACCATTTTAGTGGGGGCAGCTACCAAAGAAGTGGTTGGTGAACGGCAACGTATTGCCAAAGATGCAGCCTCTAGTGTGCAAGCTGCTGTTAAGGGTGGTTATGTGCCTGGTGGCGGGTCTATTGAAATTGCTATTAGCCGTGACATTGCTAAGACTAGGGATGCAGTTAAAGGTATGGCGGCTTATGGGGTAGATTGTGTAATACATGCATTACGCAGACCGTTAGCACAAATTGTAGAAAATGCTGGCTATAATCCTTTGGAAAAGGTGGAGGATGTCATTGCAGCCCATGCCAATCAAAATAAAGATTCTTTAGGCATTGATTGCGATACTGGTGAAGTGGTTGATATGATGACTCTTGGCGTAGTGGATCCTACAACGGTGAAATTACATGCCGTGAAGGCGGCGGGAGAAGTTGCTATTGCTATTTTACGCATTGATACGATTATTAAGAAAAAAGAAGAATAGCATAAGGCCACTAAAATTGGCAGCAGAAGTTCGTATATTTTAAGATGGGGTGATTTATTTGAACGAAACAAAAGAAGAAGTAGAAGAAATAATTGAGGATCGATGTGTTGCACCTGATGAAACGATAGAAGTTTTAGATGAGATAGAAAATACTAAAATGCAGACGGAACTTGCAGATAAAGAGCGTCTGTTAGAAGAGAGTAATGACCGCTATAAACGATTACAGGCTGATTTTGATAATTTTCGAAGACGTACTCGTCAGGAAAAAGAAGAGCTATCAAATATCGTAGCACAAAATCTTATTTTAGAATTACTGCCTATTATTGATAATTTCGAGAGAGCCTTATGCAGTGTTGCTACTCAGGATGCGAATAAAATGCTGTCAGGAGTAGAAATGATTTACCGCCAATTAATGCAGGGGTTGGAAAAAAATGGACTGATGAATGTAGAGGCAGTTGGCAAAACCTTTAACCCTCAAGAGCATGAAGCTGTAATGAGAGTGGAGGATGCTGATCAGCCAGACGGTATAATTGTAGAAGAGCTGCAAAAAGGATATTCCGTAAAAGGTAAGGTTATTAGACCCAGTATGGTCAAGGTTGTAAGTAATTAGAAGTTACTTAAAAAAACTTCATTTTAAAAATAAAATTTTACATATTTCAAGGAGGAATAAAACAATGGCAAAAGTAATTGGTATAGATCTTGGTACTACAAATTCATGTGTGGCAGTAATGGAAGGTGGAGAGCCAGTTGTTATTGCAAATGCTGAAGGAAACAGAATTACTCCTTCCGTAGTAGGTTTTTCTAAAAATGATGAGCGTTTGGTTGGTCAATTGGCAAAGCGCCAAGCTGTGTCCAATCCTGAACGTACGATTAGTTCCATTAAAAGACATATGGGTACTGATCATAAAGTGAAAATTGATGATAAGTCTTATACTCCTCAAGAAATTTCTGCAATGATTTTGCAAAAATTAAAAACAGATGCAGAAGCTTATTTGGGTCAAACTGTTACGCAAGCTGTTATTACTGTACCTGCTTATTATAATGATAGTCAACGTCAAGCAACAAAAGATGCTGGAACCATTGCAGGTTTAGAAGTACTTCGTATTATCAATGAACCAACAGCTGCAGCTTTAGCTTATGGTATTGATAAAGGCAACGATCATACGGTATTGGTTTTTGACTTAGGTGGTGGTACTTTTGACGTATCTATCTTAGAACTTGGCGAAGGTGTGTTTGAGGTAAAGGCTACCAATGGTAATAATCGTTTAGGCGGAGATGACTTCGATGAACGTGTTATGAAATGGTTAGTTGCAGAGTTCAAAAAAGAAAATGGTATTGATTTATCAAAAGATCGTATGGCAGAACAACGCCTGCGTGAAGCTGCTGAAAAAGCAAAAATTGAACTTTCTGGTGTATTGACAACTAATATTAATTTACCATTTATTACTGCGGATCAAACTGGTCCTAAACATTTAGAAGTGAACTTAACAAGAGCTAAATTTGATGAACTAACTGCTGATTTGGTTGAATCTACTATGGGTCCAACTCGTCAGGCAATGAGCGATGCGGGCTTGTCACCTAAGGATATTGAAAAAGTAATTTTGGTGGGTGGTTCTACTCGTATTCCTGCAGTGCAAGAAGCTATCAAAGGCTTCCTGGGCAAAGAACCGCATCGTGGTGTAAATCCTGATGAGTGTGTAGCGGTAGGTGCTGCGATTCAAGCTGGTGTATTAGTAGGAGAAGTTAAAGATGTTCTTTTACTTGATGTAACTCCATTATCATTGGGAATTGAAACATTAGGTGGAGTATACACTAAAATTATTGAACGTAATACCACTATCCCTACATCAAAAAGCCAAGTGTTCTCTACTGCGGCTGATAATCAACCATCTGTAGATATTCATGTTCTGCAAGGTGAAAGAGAAATGGCTGCTTATAATAAAACATTAGGACGTTTTGAACTAAAAGATATTCCACCTGCACAACGTGGCGTACCTCGTATTGAAGTTTCCTTTGACATTGACGCTAACGGCATTGTTCATGTATCAGCTAAAGATTTGGGTACTGGTAAAGAACAAAAAATTACCATCACTTCTTCCGGCGGCATGAGTAAAGATGATATTGATCGTATGGTAAAAGAAGCAGAAGCACATGCAGCGGAAGATAAGGCTCGTAAGGACGAAGTAGAAGTTCGTAACAATGCCGATTCCTTGGTATACCAAGCTGAAAAGACAATCAAAGACATGGGTGATAAAGTCGAAGATAAGGAATTGCTTGAAAAAGTACAAAAAGCTGCTGACGCATTAAAAGAAAGCCTTAAAGGTACTGATACCGAAAAAATTAAAGCAGATACAGAAGAATTAACAAAGCCATTGTATGAAATGACATCTGCAGTTTATAATAAAGAGCAAGAGGCTACTGCTGAACAAGCGCCTGGTGCAGGCACTGAAGAAAAAGTGGTTGATGCTGAGTATAAAGTAGTAGATGAAGACAAAAAATAGGATAGTTGTTATAAGAAGGTTTAGTCATTGAATCAAGTAAGTTGACTTATGTTTGGCAGGGATATTTGCTTTCCCTGCCAAATACTATATAATTGGTAACAGGAAATAACCGCTAAAACACATGGGGCTTTTATGGCATTGTGTTTTGGTGGTTCAACTGTTTTTCTATTAAATATAAGTTTTAGGATGGTGTAATGTGAGTAAACGCGACTACTATGAAGTATTGGGCGTCAACAAAGGTGCGTCTGATGATGAAATAAAAAAAGCATTTCGTAAAATGGCCCGTAAGTACCATCCTGACGTAAATCGCGATAAGACAAAAGAAGCCGAAGAGCAATTTAAAGAAGTCAATGAAGCATATGAGGTTTTGTCAAATAGTGAGCGTCGGGCGCAATACGATCAATTTGGTCATGCTGCTTTTGATGGCAATGGCGGCGGCGGTGGTTTTGGTGGATTTGGCGGCGGTAGCAGCGGTGGATTTAATGATATATTTGATATGTTCTTTGGTGGGCAATCTGGTTTTGGCGGAAGACAGCCAGGACCTGAAAAAGGATCAGATTTGCGTTATGACATGGAAATTACTTTTGAACAGGCTGCGTTTGGCGTAGAGATGGAAATCCAAATCCCAAGAACAGAAGATTGTCAAAAATGTAGTGGATCAGGAGCCGCGCCAGGAACTCATGCTGAGACTTGCAGCCAGTGTAAAGGGACAGGGCAGATTCAAGTGGCGCAGAATACACCTTTTGGCCGAATGGTTAATACGAGGACTTGTGATCGTTGCCATGGAGAAGGAAAAATTGTACAAACACCTTGTAAAGAATGCCACGGACAAGGTAAAACCCGCGTAAAACGCAAGATTAAAGTGAAGATACCTGCAGGTGTTGATAATGGGTCAAGACTTCGTGTCAGCCATGAAGGAGAAGCGGGTATGCGTGGCGGTCCTCCAGGGGATTTATATGTTTATATCTTTGTAAAATCTCATAAGCTATTTACTCGTGAAGGCAGTGAGGTTATATGTGAAGTACCAATCAGTTTCGTTCAAGCTACATTAGGAGATGAAATTGAGGTTCCTACTTTAGATGGTAAAGTAAAATTAAAGGTTACAGAGGGCACACAGTCTGGGACGATTTTCCGGTTACGGGAAAAAGGTATTCCTCACTTAAGAGGTAATGGACGTGGTGACCAGCATGTAAGAGTGAAAGTGTTGACACCGCAAAAATTAAATGAAAAACAGCGTGAGCTTTTACAAGAATTTGCAAAAGCGAGCGGTGAAAATATTAATCCTGAACAAAAGAATTTTTTCAAGAAAGTAAAGGATGTGTTTGGGGTATAAGTAGGTTTAATAAACCACCAATGCACAACAGTGATTGTGCATTGGTGGTTTAAAATACCCTTTGTAACTAACCGGGCTTTTTGGTAAGTATAAGTTTTATAGGTGGTAAAAAGATGAGATTTTATGAACCACAAAGGCACAATGCCGCTGATGCGGCACACAAAGGCGTGCACAAAAAAATATAAATAAAATCCTTTGTGTCCTTTGCGTCTTTGGGGTTCGATTCATGTTATCTGTTTTAAGAAATATGTTAACGTTTTTCTTATTAGAGAAGAAAAGGGGCGATTGGTATGAAATGGGCTGAAATAAGCATTCTGACGACACATGAGGCTGCTGAAACGGTGGCTAATATTTTTCATGAATTAGGATCGAGTGGTGTGGTTATTGAAGACCCCGAGCTTGTGAATTCATACCTTGCTTCAGGTGTATGGGACTATTCGGATATTCTTCAGGAAAGTAATACGGAAGTGGTAACGGTTAAAGCATACTTACCTGTTGATCATCAGTTAGATGATAAGTTGCGGAGTTTTGAAGAAGAGTTTCAGCAGATTTCTTCCCGTGGCATGGATAAAGGTAGAGGAGAAATGCAGTGCCGAGAGGTGCAGGAAGAAGATTGGGCATCCTCGTGGAAAGCGTTTTTTCACCCGATAAAAGTAGGTCAATATATTGTAATAAAACCTTCTTGGGAAGAGTATGTAGCTACTGCTAACGATTTAGTTATTGAACTCGATCCTGGCATGGCCTTTGGTACGGGTACTCACCAGACAACAGCTATGTGCTGCCGAGCATTGGAAGAAACGGTAAAAGCCGGTGATCTTATTTTTGATGTTGGTACAGGGTCGGGCATATTATCCATAGCTGCGGCTAAACTCGGTGCTGCTAGTGTACAAGCAGTAGACTTAGATCATGGTGCAGTTCGAGTTGCCAAAGAAAATGTTGCTATCAATCAGGTAGAGAATATAGTACAGGTAGGTCAAGGCGACTTATTGACAGGTGTCACTGGTCAAGCTGATATTGTGATTGCAAATATTATCGCAGATGTAGTTATTAAGTTATTGGTGGATATACCAGTACGTTTGAAAGACGAAGGAATCTTTATTGCCAGCGGCATTATCGCGGAACGGCTTAGTGATGTTGCTGCTGCTATGATAGAGTATAATCTGATAGTAGAAAAAGTCATTGAAGAAGGCGGCTGGGTTGCGATTATAGCACGCAAAGGGGGCCGATAACTTGCGTCGGTTTTTTATTAAGACATCTTTATCTGAAGAAATGTTTATTGCTGGACAAGATGCGCATCATATTAGTAAAGTACTTAGACTGCAAGTTGGCGATAAGATTATAGTGATACCTCCTGATGGACAAGCGGGCACAGCCCAAATAATAGAGATTGCTGTCGATAAAGTTAGGCTGCTCCTACAGGGGACTCTAGAGGAAGAGAAAGAAGCACCTATACAAGTTTATTTAGCTCAAGGATTGCCGAAAAGTGATAAAATGGACTATATTATTCAAAAAGCAGTAGAGTTAGGGGTATCAGCCGTATTTCCCATACAAATGGATCATTCAGTGGTACAGTATGATAATGCTAAAAAAAAATCCCGAGGCGAGCGCTGGCAGAAAATTTCTGTAGAGGCAGCAAAACAGTGTGGACGTAGCTTTGTGCCTTCTGTGGAACCTATTCAAGGCTTGGCAGAATTGTTTTCCCATATTTCGGATGAGGTAGTTATTATTATGTTATATGAGGGACAAACTGAAAAGGGTTTAAAACAAGTTTTAGCAGAAAATCCGGCAAAAGCCTATCTTTTGTTAATTGGACCAGAGGGCGGATTTAGTGATCAGGAAGTTATTATTTCTCAAAAACATGGAGCTTTGGTTGTTACTATGGGACCGCGCATTTTACGTACAGAAACTGCATCCTTAGCTGCTGTGGCTATGATTATGTATGAATATGGTGATATGGGGGGCTAAGTGTGCCGCAAGTTGCGTTTACTACATTAGGATGTAAAGTGAATCAGTTTGAAACAGAAGTTATGGAAGGGTTATTTAAGCAGCGGGGCTATGAAAAGGTTCCTTTTGATCAAGTTGCTGATGTTTATGTTATTAATACTTGCTCTGTTACCCATTTGGGTGAAAAAAAATCTCGGCAAATTATTAGGCGGGCGATACGCCTTAATCCTGAGGCAGTTGTAGCTGTAGCTGGATGTTATGCCCAAATCTCACCGAAAGAAATTGAAGCGATAGAAGGCGTAAAAGTAATTGTTGGTACACAAGATCGTAAACGTATAGTGGATTTAGTAGAGCAAGCTGCTCATTGCATGAGTCCAGTAAATGTTGTGACCAATATTATGAATGCAGAGCATTTTGAAGATATTCCTTTATTTGAAGCCCCTGGGCGTACACGAGCTTTTCTGAAAATCCAGGAAGGTTGTACTAATTTTTGCACTTATTGTATTATTCCATATGCCCGTGGGCCTTTAAGATCCCGTTCTTTGGCGAGTATCATTCAAGAAATCGAAAAACTGATTGCCGCAGGCTTTAAAGAAATTGTATTAACAGGAATTCATCTAGGAGCATATGGTCATGATGTTGAAGATAAGATTACGCTGGCAGATGCTGTAAGATCAATCCTAAGTATAAAAGGTCTTGTTCGTCTTCGTTTAGGTTCTTTGGAGTCTATTGAAATATCAGATGAATTAATTGCCCTTATGAAGCAGGATGATAGGCTATGCAGTCATCTGCACTTACCTTTGCAAGCCGGTGATGCTGCTATTTTGAAAGCTATGAACAGGCATTATACCCTAGATGAATACCAACAGCTTATTACTAATATTAGAAATAAAGTTGAAGATATTGCTATTTCTACGGATATTATTGTCGGTTTCCCCGGTGAAACGCTAGAGATGTTTAATAATGCATTAACCTTTGTAGAAAAGATGAATTTTTCTCGCATGCATATTTTTCCTTACTCACGGCGTAGTGGTACGCCTGCTGCTGAATATTCTGGGCAAATACCAGAAGAAGAAAAAAAACGACGAGTACAAATTATGCAGGAATTAGCAGAAAAAAAAGCGGATGAATTTCTGCAGCGTTTTCTTAATCGGCAGTTCACTGTTTTATTTGAGATGGAAAATCAAAAAAATGCGAATATTATCGATGGTTTAACTGGAAACTATATTCGTGTTTATACGAATGGCAATCAAAATATGCAAGGAAAATCGTATCAGGTGTTATTGGAAAAACCATATCGTGATGGAGTATGGGGAAAAATAGTAGATTAAATTTGCAAAAAGAAGTCATTGGCGGCAGGATATCCGAGAAAAAAGCAGAATAATTTTAAAGACTCAGATAGAATATGTGTATGAATTATACTAGTAATAAAGATTAACCAATATTTGGTCTTTATAGTTGTGCTATTTGGGTAGTAAAAAGAGAAGGGAGGTGTTGTAGTATGCCGCAGGAATGTATTTTTTGTAAGATTGCAGCCAAGGAGATTCCTGTAACTGTTTTATATGAGGACGAGCATATGATCGTTTTTCCTGATATAAATCCAGTTGCCCCTGTCCATGTGTTAGTAATTCCCAAAAAGCATATTGCTAATCTCCTAGAACTAGCGCCTGAAGATGCATCACTAGTAGGTCATATCGTATTTACCATTTCCCAGCTTGCTTCTCAGTTAGGAATTGAGGAAGATGGATTTCGACTGGTTGTAAATACGAAAGATAATGGTGGACAAACGGTTCATCATTTGCATTGGCATGTACTTGGTGGTAGATTTATGACTTGGCCACCAGGTTGATATTGACAATGCTTACCTATATCGTGTATAATTTCTAGGTGTATGTAGAACAAATACACTTCCCCATATCGGTTCAGTGGAGGGAGGGATATCAGATGTCAGAAGTTAAAGTAGGAAAAAATGAAACAATTGATAGTGCACTCCGCAGATTTAAACGTACTTGTCAAAAAGCCGGCACTCTTGCTGAAATAAGAAAGCGCGAACATTATGAAAAACCTAGCGTAAAGCGCAAGAAAAAATCCGAAGCAGCGCGTAAACGCAAGTTTTAATTAGAGTTTCTAAGTTTCGGAGGTTTTTATATGTCTTTAAAAGAAAGATTGACAGAAGATATGAAGCAGGCTATGAAGGATAAAGAGTCAGGTAAATTGCGCCTTTCTGTTATTCGCATGGTACGTGCTAACATAAAGAATGTCGAGATAGACAGTAAACAAGAGCTTTCTGACGATGAGGTTTTAGGTGTTGTTTCCAAAGAAGTAAAGATGCGTCGCGATTCAATTGAAGAGTTCACGAAAGGCAATCGTTTAGATTTAGTTGAAAATCTTGAACAGGAAATTGAAGTTTTGATGAAGTATTTACCGGAGCAACTTAGTGAAACCGAAGTTCGTACTTTAGTGGAGCAGGCTGTGGCAGAATCCAAAGCGGTTAGTCCTAAAGAAATGGGCAAAGTAATGGCTGTCCTAATGCCGAAGGTCAAAGGACGTGCTGATGGTAAACTAGTTAATACCATAGTACGTGAGATGCTAAGTCAATGAGTTAATCTGGTACTTATTTCTTAATAAGTACCAGATTTTAATTTTTCAGGGTAAATGTATAACAAAAATAGCCCTGTTACTAGAAAATGAGTTCTTGTAACCATTATCTCTAGAAGAAGGGCTTTGGGAATTGCTTCATGATGTGATAAAAAATAAGACAAGCAGAAAGCTTGTCTTATTTTTAAATGTAATTGTAAGTGAAACATAAAGGTTATTATTTTAGCTATTACAAAAATAATTATAGATACAAAACAATAAATACGGTTAATAATACAATAGTGATTAAAGAGTTATAATAGAAAGTAGTAGAAAATAGTTATATATCGTAGAGATTACTTATAAAAATGAAAGTAATAACAATGTTGCGATAATTGGCATTTTAAATATGAATAGTAGAACATGTGATACAAATATGTAGTATAATTAGAGTGCGTAAATTATGTCACTTATTCCTTACAATTTAGACATTAACATACAAACTTCGACAAGTCAAGATGTTTGCTGTAAAAAAATAAAATAAAAGTAAAGGAGGAATAATAGATGAAAATCATATTAAGAATAGTTGTTGCATGTATATTTATTAGTATGCTGGCATGTGTCTATGAGCCGATAGTGGCTAATGCTCAGCAGGTAGTACTTATAAATGTTAAAGGTGAGATTGACGGTAGCCAAGCTGCATTAGTAAATCGAGCCGTACTTGAGGCTGAAAAAAACAATGCTGCTGCTATAATCATTGAAATGGATACTTTTGGTGGTTTGGTTGACTCTGCTGTTAAAATTCGTGATATGATTAGTCAGACCCCAATTACAACGATTTGTTATATTAAGAATCGAGCTTGGTCGGCTGGAGCCTTAATTGCCATTGCTCATAAGCACATTGCCATTGCACCAGGCGGCAGTATTGGCGCAGCGGAACCGATACCGACCACGGAGAAAACCATTGCCGCATTAAAGGCTGAATTTGCCGCGACTGCAAATAAAAGTGGACGCAATGTTAAAGCTGCGGAAGCGATGGTGGATAAAACAGTAGGTTTTCCCGGATATGCTGAGCCAGGGCAAATCCTAGCTCTTACTGATTATCAGGCAAAAGAGGTAGGCTATGCTGAAATATTAGCGGCTGATAGAAAAGATGTATTGGCCCACTACGGATTAACCGATCATGAGATGATCGAATATCATCTTGGTTGGCCCGAAAAAATAGCAGGATGGTTTTCTGACCCGGCAGTAAAGTCATTTTTAGTCTCCGTTATCTTTCTAGCTGTATTTACAGAAATTAAAACTGCCGGTATGGGAGTAGCAGCATTCATTGGTTTATTAGCGGCAATGTTATTTTTTGGCAGTCAATGGCTGACTGGTCTAGCAGGATGGTTTGAGCTTATTTTATTTGCTAGTGGTATTTTACTGATCCTAATAGAATTGTTTGTACCAGGTTTTGGCTTTTGGGGTATTAGTGGTGTTGGTTGTATTTTGGTGAGCTTGTTCCTTACTCTAGGTGGCAATGTAACAGCTCTTAGTTTATTGTCCATTAGCTTATTTATGGCAATTGCTGGTTTTCTATTAATACTTAAGTATTTGCCCTCAAGTAAATTATGGGCTAAATTGATTTTAAAGGATTCAGAGACAAAAGAAGCAGGCTTTAGTAGTAGTCATGATTATAGTGTTTATATAGGGAGAGAAGGTGTTGTTCTTACTTTGTTAAGACCATCAGGTGTAGCTGATTTTGATGGTGTTCAGTTGGATGTAGTATCAGAAGGTCAATATATTGAGCCAGATGTACGAGTAAAGGTGGTGAGCAGTAACGGTAACCGGATTGTAGTGAAGCGTATTTAAAATGGAGTAGGAGGTAATAATAATGGGGATTTTCAGTGTAATAGGACCTTTGTTTTTAGTGTTGCTGGTGGTAGTAGGTATTGCGATCTTTTTGCATTTTGTACCCCTTGGACTATGGATTTCAGCCATTGCCGCTGGAGTGCGTGTAGGTATCTTTACGTTAGTTGGAATGAGACTTAGACGAGTGCCTCCTTCTAATATCGTATTACCTTTAATTAAAGCAAATAAAGCAGGACTTGAGGTAAATGTAAATCAATTGGAAGCTCATTATTTAGCAGGAGGGAATGTGGATCGTGTGGTAGATGCTTTAATTGCTGCCCACCGAGCAGAAATTCCTTTGCCTTTTGCCAGGGCTGCTGCTATTGATTTAGCAGGTAGAAATGTTTTAGAAGCCGTCCAAATGAGTGTTAATCCTAAAGTTATTGAAACACCGGTTGTAGCTGCTGTAGCAAAGAATGGGATTGAGCTTAAAGTAAAGGCTCGCGTAACGGTAAGAGCGAATATTGATCGTTTGGTTGGCGGTGCTGGTGAAGCTACTGTTTTAGCCAGAGTTGGTGAGGGAATCATTACTACAGTCGGTTCGTCCGTTGATCATAAGGATGTATTGGCAAATCCAGATCACATCTCTCGTACTGTGTTATCAAAAGGTCTTGATGCAGGAACGGCATTTGAAATATTGTCGATTGATATTGCGGATGTGGATGTGGGACGTAATATTGGTGCGGAACTAATGACAGATCAGGCAGAAGCTGAAAAACGTATTGCTCAGGCAAAAGCAGAAGAACGAAGAGCCATGGCTGTTGCTCAAGAGCAGGAGATGAAGGCATATACACAGGAAATGCAAGCTAAGGTTGTAGAAGCGCAGGCAGAAGTTCCTCATGCCCTTTCAGTAGCCTTAACCGAAGGACGTATTGGAGTCATGGATTATTATAATATGAATAATATTATGGCAGATACGCAAATGCGGGAGACTATAAGTAAAGCGGGTCCAGCAGCGCCGTCTTCTAATAGACCTGAAGAACCAAGGAAATAGGTGATACTATGGATGATTTAGTACCTTTATTATTAGTTGCTATGGTGTACTTAGTACCAGCCGTGTGGCGCAGATTTATAGCGAAGAATCAGACACAAACGACGCATGTGCCGGAGCAGGTGATCATTCCTGAAATTGAATTTATTCCAGAAGAAAGTACAGGGGAGACAAAGGATTATAGCGCAAATTTGCCATTGGCAATTACCTCTCAAATAGAAAGTATCCATGCTATTGAAGAGGAAACATTGCCGTGGCAAGGTAAACTAACGGAAAATGTAGTAGTCAATGGAGTAATTTTTGCAGAAATTCTTCAGCCTCCCCGTGCATATCGTCCCTTTGTAAGAGGGATGAAATAAGGATAATCATTGTATTCCATTGCAAAAAAAAAATACCATAAAATTTCTAGATTTAGAGAAAAATAACAGGGAAAATAACCCCTGTTATTTTTTTTGCTATTTTGTACAACATACATATGTAAGGGTGACTGTTTTTATAAGACATAAGGAGAAGTTTAACAATAATTCATATAAATAGTAGAAAGGGGCGTGAACATCTGTGGAGACAGAGTATAAAGGAAGATTAACCTATGCAAAAGGCACATCAATCGAATTTGTGGTCGCACCTAACCAAGATGTTGACTTTGGTGATATTTTAGTAGTAGAGGGCAACAATAGTGATCGGTTTTATATCAGGGCTCATGATTTTAAGGTGAAGTCACGCTGGTCAGGTTTAAATGGTGTAGGTTACTTAATGAGTAAACTGGATGAGAATGGTCAGGTAGAAAATCAAGAAGAATTAGATTTTTATATGGGTGGTAACCATACTGTAAAAATTGGTATGGCAGAACAATTGTGCTATGTTGATGATAAAGGGCAACTATTAAATCCTAAAACATGCCCAGATTTTTTTTGTCAAGTGAGGACGTTAAATGCTCAAGATTCAAGTTTGCTTTCTGAAATTAAAGGTGATTTAGAAATTGGATTCTTGAAAAGCGGGCGAGGCGTATTGACCATGCCTGTTGGAATTTATGGTGCTAAATCCATAACGGAGCATATTGGTATATTTGGGACTACGGGCTCAGGAAAAAGTAATGTAGTAAAAGTGCTCGCAAGTTCCGTAATTGATAGTGGAAATTATGGTTTGCTAATTTTTGATGTGCATAATGAATATTTTAAAGACTTATCCTCTCATCCAATGTCAAGGGAGCGTTTATGTGTGTATCATACAGATGATAAACAGTATGGAAAAACGATCGAAGTTAATTTCTCGGAAGTTGGTCCAGAAGATATTACTGCTTGCGCTACCTTCACAGAACCTCAGATGGATGCAATTTACAAATTGTCATCTGTATGGAAAGAAGATTGGATGCGCTATGTTCTGCAATACGATACAAAAGATATAATCGATGAATTGGCTGGATGCACAGGGCAAAAATTTCATTCTCGAACCATCGGGAAAATAAAAAGCATTTGTTGGAACTTAGAGCAGGAGTTGCATGTAAAGCAGGAAGAAGCTACAGTCATTTCTCAAATTATCAATGAATTAGAACAGGGCAAGGTTGTACTTGTAGAGTTGAAGAATATTTCACCCGTAGGGGAGCAAGCCTTATCCACTTTATTATCTAAAAAACTTTTAAATAATTATGCTGGCAAAACGGAAGAAGAACGTAACCAAATAAAGCCAGTGTTAATTGTGTTGGAAGAAGCTCATCGATTTTTAGGTAAAAAAGAAAATAGCAGTAGCAACGTATTCTCTCGTTTGGTGAGCGAGGCACGAAAATTTAATTTGGGAATGTGCGTAGTGGATCAACAGCCTCGTTTGCTGGCAGATAAAGTATTATCTCAGTTAAATACACTCTTCATTCTTGGCTTGGCTTCTAAGGCTGATCGCAGCAAGATAGAAGCAATGTGTCGTAAAGATATATTGCAGCAGCGTAATGAAATAAAAAATTTAGATTGTGGTGAAATGATAGTAGCAACCAACTATATGCGCTTTGCAGCCCCTGTAAAAGTTCATAAATATGAAAATTTCTTGCAACAGCGATATGCTGACTATATACCAGCATTGCCCATTGTATAAGCGTGGAAAATATCCACGCTTTTTCTTATAATATAGAATTATAAGTTTTGTAGGCAAAAAAATATAAGATGATATGAACCACAAAAGCGCAATGCCGCTGATGCGGCACACAAAGGAGTACACAAAATAGGTTATAAATAGACCCCTTTGTGTACTTTGCGTCTTTGTGTTCCTTTCTATGTTTTATATTTTTTAGGTCAAAGTATTTTCTTATTTGCCTGTGCTATTTGGTGTTGTTTTAGCCTTTTGTACTACATGTTGGTTTTAAGCATATATATTTATATAGAGGGAGGGGGTTGTTGTGCAGTATCGTAGAAATAGGCATTTACAACGTTTAGCTGGCATATTAGAAATTCCTCAGGATATTGTGCTGGATTTGCCCCGCATTACGATGTTGGGTAACAAACAGTTACTATTGGAAAATCATAAAGGAATTATTGAGTATACTCCTTCGTTGGTACGTATAAAATTAGAACAGGGTGAACTCATCATCTGCGGTAAAGAACTAACACTTGGTAATTTACAGGTGGAACAAATATTGGTTGAAGGTACTGTGGAGGAAGTCAAGTATGATACGTAATATGTCCCATTACATTCATGGTACTGTTAAAATAAAGGTTAGTGGGTCTATGCCTGAGAAGTTTATTAATTTGTGTGTAATGAAAAATATCTTTCTATGGGGCCTTACTAAGAAAAATGAAGGACTTTTTGTTTGTATGAGTCTTTCAGATTTTTTTTCCATTAGACCTATCGTACGTAATAGTAAGAATCACATTAAAGTAGTAAAGTATTATGGATTTCCATTTGTGATAAAGAAAATAAAAAAACGTAAAATGATGGTAATTGGTCTAATTCTATTTTTATGTGTACTTAATACTTTGGTATCTTACATCTGGTTTATCGATATTATAGGTAATAAAGCGATACCTGCTCAGCAAATTAGAAATCTTATAGCGGAAAATGGGTTAAGACCAGGTATGCTTAAAAGTGATATTCCTGTAAAAAACATTGAAAATCAAGTAGCAATCACATTGCCGGAGGTTGCTTGGGTCGGAATTCGTTTCACTGGTATACATGCAGTCGTAGAAATTGTGGAGAAAACAATTTCCAAACCTCAAGATAAAGAGCCAGCCGATATTGTGGCAGTAAAAGATGGCGTTATTACAGAAATTATTGCCTTATCTGGACAGAGTGTTGTTAAAAAAGGTGATACAGTGAAAAAAGGAGATGTACTGATTAAAGGAGTTAGCTATGAGGGAGCGATGGTGGATTCTACTACGATAAACCCACCTCAGCAAAAAATTAGAGCCAAGGGTATTATTAAAGCGCGGGTTTGGTATGAAAGTTATGGAGAATCTGAATTGTTAACAACTGTTCATGAAAGGACAGGACGCCAGGAAATTGGTGTTGACTTAAGAGTTGGACAACAGGAATTCCAATTGAAAAAAGTTGCAGTAAAACCAGGTGATTTGGTGGAAGTAGATACCTTTAAGAAAAAGCTTTTTTGGTGGAGGAATCACGATATAATTGTCGAATCTACTATAAGTACATATTATGAACTTGATGAAAAGAGGATTGAAATAGGTATAGAGGAAGCGAAAGAACAAAGTAAGTCTAGGGCTTTTACATCATTACAATCCTTGATTCCTGAAACAGCACATGTATTATCAAGGAATATTGAAGTCTTACAAATGCCCGAAAAAAATTTGGTTCGTGTTAAAGTAAATGTAGAGACAGTTGAAGATATTGGTGAATTTACGAGTATAACTATAAAAAATGAGGTTAGTACACCGCCAAAATATAATTGATGATAAAGTTAAAATATGAAAAAGGGCTTGCATTTTGCTATAATCTGACAAGATGCCTAGGAAAGCCCTTTCTTCTTTTATTACTTTTATTCACTCATAGGAATGATCACAGCGATCTACATGGAAGTTCTTAAAATGACGAGAACAAGTGTGTTAAGAATAGGATTTAAGGTAATGGGGTAAACTCTTATTGTTATTTATTGCCAAAAATCTGGTTGTACATTGAATCTCATGTTGCTAAATATGGAGTTGAAATTCGTGATATCATTAAATAATAAGTTGCGAGAATTTTTTACTCAGCCTACAAGTATATATGGAAAGCCAATTGCACGGCGACTTGTATTAGGAGTAGCTTTTTTTCTGTTGTTCATGATTATTTTATCATCCGATTTTGTCTCGGATAAAGTATCTCTTGAAGTAGGACAAGTTAGTGACCGTGATGTAATAGCACCAAGGACGGCCGCATATGTAGATGTAATTAAGACGAAAAAATTTGAGGATGAAGTATTATCCAGTGTAGCGAATGTCTATGATTTAGATGTTACTGCAATCGCTAAAGCCGAAGAAAATATAGGCGCGATTTTTAGCGAGGCAAGGCAGGTTGTGGGAAATAAAGAGCTAGTTTCAGCAGAGCAAAAAAAGGAAAAATTACAGCAAGGGTTGCCGCTGCCATTGCCTAATAATGTTCTTGATGGATTAGTTCACCTTGACGCGGCATCAATGGTCAATGCAGAGGAACAGTCTAAATCTATTTTACGTAAATTCTTTCAGAGAGGTATTCGTGATGATGATTTAGATATTGCCAGGAAGCATATTGTAATTGAAACAGAAGAAATGGGTTTAGACAAAAGGGTTGAGTCTGTAATAGCTGGAATTGGACAAGCACTGTTAAAACCAAATTTTATTTTAAACGTTCGTGAAACAGATAAACGTAAACAGTCTGCTATAAACAGTATGGAACCAGTACGGGAAACGGTAAAAAAAGGTCAGATAATGGTAAGGCGCGGAGATATTGTCACTCCTGAACAAATTCACGCTGTAGAAGAATTGGGCTTATCCAAAGGGCATGTTAATGAAATGCGTATATTTGGACTTGCCATTTTTGTTATAGCTGTCATGATTATTATTTTGGGATACATGTATCGGTTTGCTTACCCTATTTATACAAATGATTTATATTTAGTGTTATTAGGATTAATTACGCTGGTAACCTTATTACTAGGTAAGGCTGCTCATTATTATTCTGATTTTTCAGCTCCAATTGCTGCTGGAGCTCTCCTCGTCGCCATATTGATTGATGCTCGCCTAGGAGTAGTGATTAGTATCGCTTTAGCACTGTTATTTGGTATTATTGTTGAACATGATTTACGAGCCGTATCAACAGTGTTAATTGGAAGCTTGATTGGTGTTTATAGTGTATCGAAGATGGCTCATGGCTATAGCCTGACAAAAACAGGAATTATCATTGCTGGCGTTAATTTTGTAGTGATTGGTGCCACAGGTTTTATTGAGCAATTAAATAGTGCGCAAATTCTCATGCAAGGAGTACAGGGTATTGTAAGCGGTATTGCAGCTTCTGTCATTACAACAGGGCTCCTGCCTTATTTAGAAAATGCTTTTAATATCACTACGCCCTTAAAGTTATTGGATTTAGCGCAGCCTAATCATCCTTTGTTGCAACGACTGCTTTTAGATGCTCCAGGGAGTTACCATCATAGTGTCTTAGTTGGAAATTTAGCAGAAACGGCTGCAGGTTATGTCCATGCAGATCCTGTGACCGTGCGCGTAGGGGCATATTATCATGATATTGGTAAAATTAAACGACCTTACTTTTTTGTGGAAAACCAAGCAGGGAATGAAAATCCTCATGATAAAATAGCGCCTTCGTTAAGTACCCTAATTGTAACCTCACATATCAAGGACGGCGTTGATTTGTGCCGTGAGTATAAATTGCCTCAGATTATTATTGATATTGTGCAGCAGCATCACGGAACGATGTTAGTGTCCTATTTTTATAAAAGGGCTACCGAAAATGAGCATAGTGAATGCATTATTGAGGCGGATTTTCGGTATGAAGGTCCACGTCCTCAGAGTAAAGAAGCAGCTCTTATTATGCTAGCGGATGCTTGTGAGGCGGCAGTACGTTCCATTGGCAAACCCAACAAAAATCGAATAGAAGCAACTGTTCGTAAAATCATTCGTGAACGTTTGCATGATGGACAATTAGATGAATGCAATGTAACATTAAAAGACTTGAACGTAATCGGCGATGTATTTATTCGAGTTCTTTCCAGTATGTTTCATACCCGAATTGAATATCCCGATACATTGAAAGAGTTGGAGAGGAGAAAAGCAAAGAATGGAAATAGCAATAAGCAGTCCTCTGCAAAAGATGATAGTAACGCTGGAAATGGAACAGATAGTGAAATCGGTGTTAAATAAAACTGCTGAAGTCTACGGAATCGAGCCTCATACAGAGGTGAGTGTTGTTTTGGCTGATGATGGTTACATTCATCAGTTGAATCGACAATATCGAGGAAAAGACTGCTCTACTGATGTATTATCCTTTGCGTTAAATGAAGGAGAAGAGCCTCAAATAGTTAATGGGCCAGAAGAGGTTTTGTTAGGTGATATTATTATTTCTCTTGAAACCGCAGCGCGGCAGGCGGAGGAATTTGGACATAGTTTAGAGCGTGAATTGGCTTACTTAACAACTCATGGTATCTTGCATCTATTGGGATATGACCATATGACAGAGGATGAAAAAGCAGAAATGCGTCAGGAAGAAGAACATATTTTATTTTTGTTAGGCATTACTCGTGTATAATGAGAAAGAAGCAAAGTTTGCTAATCTCCGTTAAAAGTGCTTTTGGGGGGATTTATTATTGCGTTACGCATGAGCGTAATATGAAAATTCACATTGGAGCGGGGTTAACTGTAGGATTTTTGTCTTGGTGGCTTGCATTAGATAAATATGAAATACTGATCTTGTTAGTAACGGTAGAAGGTGTATTAGTAGCAGAGATGATCAATACGGTGGTGGAAACTCTGGTAAATATGATATCGCCAGAGTTTCATCCTCTGGCAAAAATAGCTAAAGATGTAGCTGCTGGAGCTGTTCTGATAACCGCTATATTTTCATTAGTCGTTGGGTATATGCTCTTTTTTTCAAAACTTTAAAAGTAAAGGGGCGTATTATGAAAAAATTAATTCAAGCAGCAAAATCTGGACGAGAGTATGCTTATGTGCCTTATTCAAACTTTAAAGTGGGTGCTGCAGTATTAACAAAGAATGGAAAGATATATGTGGGCTGTAATGTTGAAAATGCTTCTTATGGCTTGTCTAATTGTGCAGAACGTACAGCTATTTTTAAGGCTGTTTCTGAAGGAAATCAAGAGTTGACAGCGATTGCTATTGTGGCGGATACGGTAAAGCCTGTAGCGCCTTGCGGAGCTTGCAGGCAGGTAATGTCTGAGTTTGGTATTAGTAAAGTGATTATGAGTAATTTGCAAGAGGAAGAATACATTGTTACTCTAGAAGAGTTATTACCCTATTCATTCGAAAAAAAACATTTGTCAGGAGAAAAGAATCATGGAAGTTAATAAAGATCATAAGTCAGGGTTTGTTTCAGTAATTGGCAGACCAAACGTTGGTAAATCTACTTTAATTAATAGTCTCATTGGACAAAAAGTCGTGATTATGTCGGATAAACCTCAGACAACGCGTAATAAGATTATGTGTGTTCTTACACTTGATGATGCACAAATTTTATTTATTGATACGCCTGGTATACATAAACCTAAGCATAAATTGGGCGAATACATGCTTAAAGCAGCAGAAAATACGCTGCGTGAAGTAGACGTCATTTTTTTTGTTGTAGATGCTACTGAGGATATTGGTGGAGGCGAGCGATACATACTGGAATTATTATCACTAGTTAAAACACCAGTTATTTTGGTAGTCAATAAAATTGATAAGATCGAGAAAACCAAACTGCTGCCAATCATACAAAAGTATTCTGCTTGCTATGAATTTGTAGGTGTGGTACCTATTTCCGCGATGGAACATACCAATCTGGATGGTTTGATTATAGAGGTGAAAAAATATTTAGAGCCTGGTCCTCAATATTATCCGGAAGATATGATTACGGATCAACCGGAACGTTTAGTAATTGCCGAGATGATTCGTGAGAAAGTTCTTCATGCTACACGAGATGAAATTCCCCATTCTATTGCTGTGGATATTGAGGAAATCACAACTAGAGCAAATGAAGATTTATACATCCGGGCTGTGGTTTATGTAGAGCGGGAATCCCAGAAGGGAATTGTAATTGGTGCTAAAGGACAATTGCTAAAAGAAGTGGGGAAGCTGGCACGGATTGATATTGAAAATCTTTTAGGATCAAAAATATTTTTAGATTTATGGGTTAAAGTGAAAAAAGACTGGCGTAATAAAGAAGGCAGCTTACGAAGCTTTGGTTATGAGTAAAAGTTGGTTGCTAAAACTTCATTAGGTAAATTATTTACTGTGGCTGTCACATTGTGACAGCCATTCTTTATTGACCGAAATGCTACAAGATGGTATCATTTGTAAAGAGAGGTGAAATCGGTCTTTATGTTGGAAGGGGTTAATATTATTATGACAAATTGGGTTATAATAAATTAAGGGACAAATCATTGAACGTTTTCTAGTTAGATAAATTGTTTTTGCAAATTATATTGCAAGAGTTGCATAGGAAGCATTAAGACTAGTTTTCACTGCCGAACCGTAATATTTTGAGGGAGAGATGCGCTATCGAGTCGCCTTTATATAGCTCGCTAAGTTTATTGGCAGCTTTTTTATTGGTTTTACTAAATGGTTTTTTTGTAGTTGCGGAATTTTCTTTGGTGAAGATTCGTAAAACTCGTATAGAAGAACTAGTACAGCAAGGAAATTCACGAGCTGAATTAGCATTAAAAATTATATCTTCTTTAGATACGTATCTAAGCGCAATTCAATTGGGGATTACACTCGCTTCATTGGCTTTAGGTTGGATTGGGGAACCTGCCATGTCCTCTATTTTACAGCCTTTAATATTTGCCTATTTACCAGGATCACAATTAGTATTACACACCATAACAGTCGCTATTGGATTTACTATTATTACCTTACTGCATGTAGTGATCGGTGAATTGATTCCGAAGTCATTAGCTATTCAAAAAGCGGAAAGCATGCTGCTTTGGGTAGTATGGCCATTATATATATTCCATAAAATTGGTTATCCTGTGATTACGCTATTTGATCATACTGCTTGGTTTTTCCTGAAGCTTTTAGGTGTCAAGCCAACGAGTGAATCTGACTTAGCTCATTCGGAAGAAGAATTAAGGATGATTGTAAGCGCCAGCCACCGAGGCGGGGTATTAGACCAAATGGAAAGTGATCTTTTAGATAATGTTTTTGATTTCGCTGATCGTTTAGCACGCGAGGTTATGGTGCCTCGTCAAGATATTGTTTGTTTATTTGCTGATGACTCATACGAAGAAAACATAAAAGTAGTCCGTGAAACGCATCATACTCGTTTTCCATTATGTTTAGAAGATAAAGATCATATTATGGGCATGATTCATCTTAGAGATCTAATGGACTTCGATCTTTGCAATACAGAGCAAAAAGATTTAACAACGATTATGAGGGAGATCTTGGTAATTCCCGAAGGCATGTCAGTAGCTAAAATCTTACAGATGATGCGGCGCAAGCGTATTCATCTTGCGGTTGTGGTTGATGAATACGGCGGTACTGCGGGGCTTGTTGCCATGGAAGATATTATTGAAGAAATCGTTGGTGATATTAAAGATGAGCACGATGAATTGATTCAACCAGAAATTCAACGTATGCCTGATAATACCTATGAATTTGATGGCAGAGTACTGTTAGAGGATGTAGCGGATTTATTAAATATTCGCTTGGAAGAACATGAAGAGGATACCATTGGCGGATATATATTTGGCGTATTAGGGCGTCGTCCTGAAATCGGGGATGAGGTAACAATTGGTGAATATAGCTTTGTTCTGCTACAAGTCAATGGTTTTCGTGTAGTTCGGGTAAAAGCCTTGCCTCTTCCTAAAACGGATGAGAGTGAAGCTTAGCTATAAAAGAAGATACTTGGAAAGGAGGTTTATAAGGCGAGGAAGTTGGAAGGTCGTGTCGAAAAAATATGTGCGAAAGGATGATGTCAAGTGTTGTTACGGGATTTAATGTGGGAAGTTTTCCAAAGCACCGGACAAATTGAAGCATATTTGATCTATCGTTCATGCACTGAATCTAACGTGATACCTGAAACACCACCAGTTACTAAGATCGGCTTATAATCTCTTGGAATTAAAATCATATAGATTTAAACAAAATAGGGGCGTATGCATTGTGAACGCCTCTTACATATTCAAATTATATTTTAAGCAGTAGGTTAATTGAGGGAAATATGGCACAATATCAAACAGAAGCCATCTTAGTTGCAGCACGTGATTGGGGTGAAGCGGATAAGATGGTAACTTTATTTTCTCGGGAGCATGGCAAGATTATTGCCTTTGCCAATGGAGCTAGGCGGCCTAAGAGCCCCTTAGCTGGTGGTATGCAACTTTTTACCCATATGGATGTAAGGGTGGTTTCAGGGAAAAACTATGATTCTGTGAAACAATGTGAGATGAAAAATTCTTTTCGTCAAGTACAAGAGGATTTTAACTGTATGGCTTATGGTACATTTATTGCAGAACTAGTAGCAGAACTTTGTCCGGAAAAGCAGCCTGAACCTCAAGTATTTGATTTGTTATTAGAAGTACTAAAAATACTTCCTATGCGTAATCCGCGCATGGTAGCCCTAGCTTGGGCTTGGCAAATGCTATTTATTATGGGATATTATCCTGACTTTAAGCAATGTGTTATTTGTGGACAAGCCTTAGTATTACCTAGTTATTTTTGTTTTTTAAACGGAGGCTGCATCTGCTCGAATTGTGACCATGGAAAACTGCCAGAAGTGAATGGAAAAATAGTTGATTTTATCGATTGTTTATTACATGTCAACTGGAAAAATCCGGTTGAATTTACTGTAAGTGGTGCAGTTTTAATGCAAACAGAGAAAATCTTGATAGAGTATTTGACGCAATGTTTGGACAAGCCACTTAAATCTATGAAGTTTATAAAACAAGTTGCTGAAGTAATGCAAGATGAAAAATGAGAGCAGCTAAAAGTTGTTGCCACAACAATGTAACAAAATGGAATTTTTGAATAAGGATTATCACTGTTGGAAATAATAACAAAAATATTTCTTAGGAGGATTTCATCATGGAAGAAATAACATTAGAAAAAATTGATATTATACGAGGGCGTACAGGGCTTTCCTATCGAGAGGCTAAAGAAGCATTAGAACGGAATCAAGGAATTTTACTTGATACGTTAATTGAATTAGATGAGAAGAAAGAAATAAACTGGACAGAGGGCTTTTCTGTACGATCTGGAGAAGTGATTGATAAGGTAAAAGCTCTTATCCACGAAGGCAATGTTAATAAAATTAGTATAAAGAGTGAAGGACGTACCTTAGTTGAAATTCCTGTAACACTTGGCGCTCTAGGAGCTGTAGTGTTACCACAAATTGCAGCATTAGGAGTATTAATAGCAATGTTTAAACGGTGTAGTATCGAAGTTGTGCGCAATGATGGCAGTACTACAGAGACAAAAATATCAGATGATGATACAGCAGTTGATGAAGAAAAAAATGAGTTTCATAAAAATAGTGGACTTTAGACGCTACTATATACCATTGACAATATAAATAACTTTTGTTATGATTTTAACTAAATTAAGGCAATGAAGGAAAAAAGTAGCCTATTGTTTTTAGCGAGTCAGGGATGGTGTAAGCTTGGCAATGTAATGGGTGAAAGGCATTCCTAAGCCGTAAGAGGAAATTCTGCGCATGCGCTCGATAGTGTGGAAGAGTAAAACTTGCTATAACTTAAGGTGGATCATGTTCTCATGGTCAATCAGGGTGGAACCGCGGGAAAAACCTCTCGTCCCTGTAACGATATGTTACTGTGGATAGGGAGGTTTTTATTTGTAAACAAGCAGTCGCATACGTTTATTTGCATAAGCAAGGCTGAGGATTGCATTTTGGCTGAGACTTAATGTAGATTAAGTTTTTTACTATTAAGGGAGGCGTATTATTAGTGACTTTTCAAGAGATTATTTTGACACTACAAAATTTTTGGGCTGGACAGAAATGTATTTTAATGCAACCGTATGATGTGGAAAAGGGGGCAGGTACAATGAATCCTGCAACCTTTTTACGAGCTTTAGGACCAGAACCTTGGAATGTTGCATATGTGGAACCTTCGCGTCGTCCTGCAGATGGACGTTATGGAGATAATCCTAATCGTTTGTTACAGCATCATCAATTTCAAGTTATCATGAAACCATCACCTGCAAATATTCAAGAACTCTATTTAGAAAGTTTGGTAGGTTTAGGAATTGATCCCAGTCAGCATGATATTCGTTTTGTTGAAGATAACTGGGAATCTCCAACCTTAGGTGCATGGGGACTTGGCTGGGAAGTGTGGTTAGATGGTATGGAAATTACCCAATTTACTTATTTCCAACAAGTTGGCAGTATTGATGTAAAACCTGTCTCTGTGGAAATTACCTATGGTTTAGAGCGTTTGGCAATGTATATTCAAGGAAAAGAAAATGTGTATGAACTAGAATGGGTAGATGGCGTTACTTATGGCGATGTTTTTCACCGTAATGAAGTAGAACAATCTCATTATAATTTTGAAATTGCTGATACGGATTTGCTATTCCAGTTGTTTGATATGTATGAAAAAGAAGCCATCCGAGTCATTGAAGCAGGCTATGTATTACCCGCCTATGATTATGTGTTAAAATGCTCTCATACTTTTAATCTATTAGATGCCCGTGGTGCGATTAGTGTTAGTGAACGTACCGGTTTTATTGGAAGAGTTCGTAATATGGCCAGATTGTGCGCACAAGGCTATTTAGAACAACGAGAAAAATTAGGCTTTCCCTTGCTTAAGGAGGGTAAATAATTATGGCAAAAGATTTATTATTTGAAATTGGTACGGAAGAAATTCCTGCAAGATTTATGGCAGGCGCTTTAAGCCAACTTGAGAATATTGCTAGAAATAAATTTGATGAACTTAGAGTTGGCTATAGAGATATTCAAGTGCTAGGGACTCCTCGACGATTAGCATTGATTGTGAGAGATGTAGTAGAAGAACAAGCGGATAAGAATAGTGAAAATAAAGGCCCTTCTATAAAGATTGCATTTGATGCAAATCATCTGCCAACAAAAGCTGCTCAAGGATTTGCCCGGGGGCAAGGTGTCGATCCAACTGATTTGGTGGTAAAAGATGGATATGTTTATGCTCTTGTACATGAAGTGGGCAAACCTGTCACGACCTTGTTGCCTGAGATCTTAAGCAATATTATTGATAGTCTTAATTTTCCTAAGAATATGCGATGGGCTAACTTTGATAGAAAGTTTGTTAGGCCTATCCGTTGGATAGTAGCACTTTTTGGTAGCGAGATCATTCCTTTTACCATTGCAGAAGTATCAACGGGGAATGCGACTCGCGGTCATCGTTTTTTAAGTAAAGGTGAATTAATCGTAAATTCTGTGGATGATTATTTTACTGTATTGCAGGAAAACTACGTTATGGTAAATCAAGAAGAGCGACGCAGCGTTATTCGTGAGCAAGTTCAGGAAATTGCCCTAAGTCAAGGTGGTACTGCTGCTATTGATGAAGATTTATTAGAAGAAGTAGTATATCTTGTGGAATATCCGACAGCTCTTTGCGGACGATTTGAAGAAAAATATTTATCATTGCCTCCAGAGGCTGTTATTACGCCTATGCGCGAGCATCAGCGGTATTTTCCTGTAGTCTCAAAAAATGGAAAGCTCTTACCTGTATTTATTACGGTACGTAACGGTTCCGCCGACCATATTGATATTGTTCGTCATGGTAATGAAAGGGTACTCAAAGCAAGATTAGCCGACGCTCAGTTCTTTTTTGAGGAAGATAAGAAGATAAAATTAATTGATCGCTTAGATAAACTTAAGACGATTGTTTTTCAAGAGGGATTAGGCACTGTTTATGATAAAACCATACGTATTGAGCATCTCGCGTTAGCTATTGCAAAATTTATAGGTACTGAAAATGTAAATAGGATTATTGAACGGAGTGCCAAACTTGCAAAGGCTGATTTGGTAACAGGGATGGTTTGCGAGTTTACCGAACTGCAAGGGACTATGGGGAAAGAATATGCATTGTTAAATGGAGAACAACCTGAGGTAGCTCAGGCAATATTCGAACACTATTTACCCCGTTTTGCTGGTGATATTTTGCCGGAAAGTGTAGCAGGAAAGGTGATTAGTATCGCTGACAAACTGGATAATATCGTAGCAACTTTCAGTCGTGGTCTAATACCAACGGGTTCTCAAGATCCTTATGCATTAAGACGCCAGGCATTAGGGATTGTTAATATCTTAATTGATAGCAACTATCATGTTTCGATGAATGCTATGCTGGTTCAAACTATGGATTTATTGGGTATTGTTCCTGAAAAGCGAGAGAAGTTGCTCATAGAAATTCAGGAGTTTTTCCGATTACGAATTAAGAATGTCTTAGCTGATGAAAATATTCGTTATGATATCGTTGATGCTGTAATGGGCACTAGCGTAGATGATGTATATGATACTTGGTTGAGGGCTAAAGCTATGGCAAATGATGGCGGCAGCAGCGAAATGCAGAAGGCTGTGCAAGCATTTACTCGGGTTGGTAATTTAGTCAAAAATGTTACAGCTGTTCAGGCAATTGATGAGAGCTTATTTACAGTAGATGAGGAACGCGTTCTCTATTTTGCCTATAAAGATGCATATGAAGAGATTCAAAGTATGACGGAAAGAAAAGACTATTGTGGTATACTCAATGCAATGATCAGGATGACTGAGCCAATTGATGCGTTTTTTGGTGCAGTTATGGTTATGGTTGAAGATGTAGCAGTAAAAAATAATCGTTTAGCATTACTCAAAGGAATTACAGGTCTTACTACGAATGTAGCAGATTTAAGTAAAATTGTAGCTTTATAAATCATATAAGAAAGAGCCTGTACAATGGATGCAGGCTCTTTTATACTTTTAACATGTAATAATTATCTATGTTTATTGGCAGAATGTTATAAAGAGAGTCTTTTAGAAGAGGATTTTGTATGATTTTAACGTATTATATAAATTGGAATTGGCTTTTATTAAAATAAATATACAATAGAATTATTAGTATAGGAGGGAGCATCATAGCTAAATCATCAGTAATTTATGCTTTATCGGATTCTATTGGTGAAACGGCGGAAATGATAGCTAGAGCCACAGCAAGTCAATTTAAAGCTGGAGCGTTTGAAATTATTCGTATTCCGTATATTAATAGTACCATTCAGATTGAAAGAATTTTAGAAGATGCAGCAAATTATACCAGTGTGATTTGTCATACCATTGTAGGACGTGAATTAAGAGAAGCGTTATTAGAACAGGCACAACGTTATAACATTCCTACGATTGATATTATGGGACCCATGATTGATGCTGTACAGCATGTATCAGGATTTGTTCCGCAATTAAAGCCAGGATTGGTTCATACTTTGGATCAAGCTTACTTCAAACGGGTTGCAGCAATTGAATTTGCGGTAAAATATGATGATGGGAAAAATCCTGACGGTATACTAAAAGCCGATGTGGTACTGGTTGGAGTATCGCGTACCTCAAAGACACCCTTGAGCATGTATCTGGCTCATAAAGAATTACGGGTTGCCAATGTACCGATGGTGCCTGAAGTGGCTCCGCCAAAAGAATTATTCGAAATTCCTACAGAAAAAATTGTCGGTTTAATTATTGATCCTGCCAAATTAAATAATATTCGGGCCGAGCGACTGCGTTCTATGGGATTAGACCCGGAATCCTGTTATGCTGATTCTGCACGAATCAAAGAGGAAGTAGAATATGCTAAAAGCATTATGCATAAATTAAACTGTCCTATTATTGATGTGTCAAATAAGGCTATTGAAGAAACTGCTAATAAAATTATGGAATTGATCTGTAGCAAAAAACAATCTAATATCTTTGGTGCGGATTATTGCTCACAAGTATAATAAAAAAACCTCCGGTAAAAATCCGGAGGCTTTTTTATTATAAGAATGTGTCTGTTGTTATATTATATTTTGCTGTATCCGCGGACCAGGAATTCCCATTTTGTTCAATTTGTACATTATCGCTAAAAAAGGCATTTTTATCTCGCCAGTTGTAATCGACGTGATTAGCTGTAACATTTAGGTTTGTGCGAGTAAAATGTACATTTCCTTCGACGATAGCTCGGTCTTGGGCACCATATACATAGACACTATCTGCAGTGAATAAAATATCATCTTGCTTTACTGTAATATTGCCACTTCCCCAAACTTCTAATGAGCCCATATTAACTTTTGCTTGATCTGCAGTAATCACACGGTTTTTAACTTGTATGTATACATTTCCATTTAATACATATAAACCGGTATTAATGTCAAAATATTGCTGATCTGCTGTAATAGTGGGTTTGGCAGCGAGAGTAGTTGCTGTAAATATCAGCATAAACAGTAAAGTAAATATGAAAGTTTTAGTTTTCATAATAATCTCCTCTCCGTATAAGTAAAGCATATAAACAAATCCTTAATAATATTATAACAGATTTTGTAGGAAAATGGAGGTGTAAATGCTTGGTATGCTGAAAAGAGTATATAAGATTCATTCGTTATCAAACTAGGTGTAATAATGAAGCAAACAATGCTTCTATCTAAAAAAAACGAAGGTTATGAAGTAAAATGCGGAGGCGATATTATGAATATACGTGAACGTATTGAGGAACAAGAATATAAAATACTGTCATCCTTTGCTAGTAAAAGTAGGGAAGCAATACGAGATAAAGAAGAAGAGGTATGTGAGTTTCGAACCGCTTTCCAGCGTGATCGTGATCGTCTTATCCATAGTAAGGCTTTTCGCCGATTAAAGCATAAAACCCAAGTTTATATTTCTCCTGGAGATCATTATCGCATGAGAATGACTCATAGTTTAGAGGTCTCACAAATATCTCGAACCATTGCCCGAGGATTAATGTTAAATGAAGATTTAATTGAAGCTATTGCCTTGGGACATGACGTTGGGCACACTCCTTTTGGTCATGTTGGCGAGTATGCTTTGCGTGAAATTATTGGTCGTTACCACCATAATGAACAGAGTTTAAGAGTCGTAGAACATCTCGAACGAAATGGCAGAGGACTGAACTTAACATTAGAAGTTAAAGATGGCATATTAAATCATACAGGTTTAAATAAGCCTTTTACCTTAGAAGGAAACGTAGTGCGTATTGGCGATCGTATCGCTTATTTATGTCATGACTATGATGATGGTATTCGAGCAGGGATGATCAGAACTGTTGATTTACCAGAAAAGGTGGCAAAGACATTAGGAACAAACCCGTCTAATATGATTACTGTAATGGTTTCTGATATGATTCGGACATCTGAAGGACGTAATGAAATACATATCTCGACTAACGTTAAAAATGCCATGGAAGAATTTCGTGAGTTTATGTTTCGAAAAGTATATCGTTCAACAGATTTAGAGCCGGATCGCAAGAAGGCGAAATATATCATTCATAAATTATATGAATACTTTACCCTTCACCCTGAAAGCTTACCACAGGAATTTTTAGAACGTGAAAGTATTTGGGGATTGGAGGTAACCATTGTTGATTACATTGCAGGTTTGACAGATAGTTATGCAGTTCATTTGTTTGAAGAGTTATTTATTCCGGCAAAGTGGATTGCCCGATGAGTTATAAGAAGAAGTTTCAATTTGTTATCAAAAAAAATATTAGTTGTCAAGAGGGAAAAGAGGATATTTATAAGTTATATTGAATACTATTGTTTATGAAAGTAAAATGAATGGAGTTATGTCCTAATTTGGAGCTCATTCTAAGATCTTTCAATTAATAGTATGAAATAATAAGTACTATGGTGCATGAATCTTATAGCAGGATTATGGGAATTTGTGTAGAAATAAATCACAAATCGAAAGTAGTTTTTCTTTTAATCATATTGGATATGCTAGTATTAGCAGGAATATGGGAAAAAATCGCGAAAACAGGAAAACAGGATATTCTTGTATCATAAGTCGAAAAGTTGATTAGTAGGAATATTTATTCATGAAAAATTAACAGGCTATATGGTTACGAGTAGGTTAAAGGTGAGTTTATGAAAGATGGGATTTATGATGAATTTATTGATAGGTTGCGTTCGGAGAGTGATATTGTAAGCATCTTATCAGATTATGTCCCTTTAAAAAAGAAGGGAAAAAACTATTGGGGCTGCTGTCCGTTTCATCATGAGAACACTCCTTCATTTTCAGTAACACCTGACAAAGGTTTTTTTTATTGTTTTGGTTGTCAAAGTGGGGGAAATGTATTTAATTTTTTAATGAAAATTGAAAACATTAGTTTTTTTGATGCGGTAAAAGTATTGGCGCAAAAAATGAATATTCCTTTGCCAGAAAAAGAGAAAAGTTCGCGGGAATTGGCAAGGGAACGTGAGAATAGCAAATTATACCGTGTCAATGAAATGGCTAGGGAGTTTTTTTATGCTTGTTTGACAAAAACTGTTTATGGTAAAAAAGCAAGAGAATATTTAAATTCCCGTGGTGTTACAGATGACGTCATTGAACGTTTTAAAATTGGCTTTGCTCCTCCTGCTTGGGATAAATTAGTAAACGCTTTTTTAGAACGTGGTGTAGAACAAGAGGTTTTGCTAAGAGCTGGTCTAATCGTAGAGAGAAATTCTGGTGATGGTGTTTATGACCGGTTTCGTAGTCGTGTAATATTTCCTATTTCTGATGCTCGAGGGCGGGTAGTTGGTTTTGGGGGAAGGGTGATTGATGATAGCCAACCTAAATATTTAAATTCACCAGAAACCTCTGTTTTTAATAAAAGATATATTTTGTTTGGTTTTGATGCTGCACAAAAGTTTATTAAGGAATCCGGGCAAGCCATTGTAGTAGAAGGTTATATGGATGCCATTACGGCTCATGCTTTTGGTATTCGAAATGTTGTGGCATCATTAGGTACAGCTTTTTCTCCTGAGCAGGCTAAATTATTGCTTCGTAATGCTAAAGATATATTTTTTGCTTATGATAGTGATGCTGCTGGGCAAAATGCTACAGTACGAGCTTTGTCAATTCTACGAAATTTAGGTGCGAATGTGAGAGTGATTTTGATTCCTGATGGCAAAGACCCTGACGAATTTATTCGCAAACATGGAACTGAGGCTTTTCAATCACTCATCCCAGAAGCATCTGATATTTTAGAGTATCAAATTAAGCAAGCTTTTCAAAGTATAGATTATAGCGGTCTGGAAGGTAAAGTTGCCGTTGTATCTAAAATAGTACCTATATTGGCAGAAGCGGATAATGCAGTAGAAGTGAACGCGTATATTGCTTCTATTTCACAGACGCTGGCAATTGATGAAAGTGCTATACGCAGCGAAGTTCGTAAATTTTTGTTTCAGCAACAAAAGGATAAAAATGTAAATAAAGGGAAGAATATATCTAATATGTTAGTTGTGAAGCAACCTTCAATCGCATTAGAACAAGCTGAAAGTCATATTATTCGATTAATGTGTGGGAATAGCTCTCTTATACCATATATTAAAGAGAAACTGTCTATTGAAGAAATACAAGGAGAAAATAGACGCGAAATAATCAATTTAATATTTAAAGAGTATAATATGGGAAAAGATATTACAGATACTGCTTGGACAATGATGCTAAGTGAAGCAGCAAATGCAGAACTATCTCATATTATGCTAATTGATATACAATATAATGATACTGATAATATCAAAATGGTTGATGATTGTATAAAAAATATGCGCCTAACAAATTTAAAGTTTTTATATGAACAGCACCGATTAAGGGCTGATGAATTAGAACGTCTGGGGGATAGTGGTTTTCTGCAGGCATTAGCAGAAAGTCAGCGAATAAACGATGAAATTAATAAATTGCGCAACTTATAATTCCAAAAAGAAACTACGCCTTGATTGGAGTGGCCAATGGAGGAGGGGAGTAAAATGACAGAGAAAAAGATGATATCAAATGAATTTGTAACTAAATTGGTGAACAAAGGGAAAAAACAGGGTGGCGTGTTAACTTATAGTGAAATCATGGATACTCTCCAAAGTGAAGATTTATCTCCTGATGAAATTGAAGAGATATATGAAGTCTTTTCTAGTAAGGGGATTGAGATAGTTGACGAGCTTCCTGATGATACTGAAAGACATGATGAACCTGATGTAGCAGAAGTAGAAGAAGTAACTCCAGAAGAAGTAGATATTGATTTAACAATTCCGGAAGGTATTAGTATTGATGATCCGGTTCGTATGTATCTTAAGGAGATTGGTCGAGTACCTTTACTGACAGCTGATGAAGAAATTAAATTAGCGCAACGTATGGAAGAAGGCGACGAGGAAGCAAAAAGGCGATTGGCAGAAGCTAACCTGCGCTTGGTTGTAAGTATTGCAAAACGCTATGTTGGGCGGGGAATGTTATTTTTGGACTTAATTCAAGAAGGTAATTTGGGCTTAATTAAAGCCGTTGAGAAATTTGACTATAATAAAGGCTATAAATTTAGTACCTATGCTACTTGGTGGATTCGCCAAGCAATCACAAGGGCAATTGCTGACCAAGCTCGAACGATTCGTATTCCAGTGCACATGGTGGAGACGATTAATAAATTGATACGCGTGTCTAGGCAATTATTACAAGAACTAGGACGTGAGCCTCAGCCAGAAGAAATTGCAAAAGAGATGGATATCAGTGTTGAGCGTGTAAGAGAAATTATGAAAATTGCTCAAGAGCCAGTATCTTTAGAAACACCGATTGGTGAGGAAGAAGATTCTCACTTAGGTGACTTTATTGAAGATCAGGATGCGCCAGCTCCTGCCGAGGCTGCTTCCTTTATGCTCTTAAAGGAACAATTAGAAGAAGTGCTAGAAACTCTTACTCCGCGAGAAGAAAAAGTTCTTAGATTACGGTTTGGACTTGATGATGGGCGAGCGCGCACACTAGAAGAGGTAGGGCAGCATTTCGGTGTTACCCGTGAACGTATTCGCCAGATTGAAGCAAAAGCTCTTAGAAAGTTACGTCACCCTAGTCGTAGTAAGAAATTAAAAGATTTCTTAGAGTAATAGTAAGTTTAATTTCATTTCTTAAAAAAAGTTGTTGACGTAACATTGGTATTGTATTATAATAGTTAATGTTGACGACATTCCTCGATAGCTCAGTTGGTAGAGCAATCGGCTGTTAACCGATCGGTCGTAGG
>NZ_JAJHJB010000017.1:0-108483 GCF_020819555.1 Pelosinus baikalensis | reverse complement strand
ATTGTTCGGGTTTTTCTAGCCCATAATGGATAACCCTTCTGTAATATATCTTACAAGGGACAGGTTCTTTGACACCAGGACACGGGAACGGTGATACCTAATTGCTCTTACTCAGAATCATTTGAAGCAGCTCCCGTGCTGCCTCTTCTGGACCCTTGCGTTCCCAGCCTGTAATACTAAGCCTGGTACGCATTTGACCAACAAATATTCCTTGTTTAAAAAATGCATCAAAATATTTCTTGGCGATTATTTCATGCAATTGTCTATATTGGGATGGACCAAACACATTTGCAAAATAGGTCTGTACTAAACCTGTAGAGGTCGTAGTGCCTTTACTCATAACCGCTCCAGCTCTAAAGACATTAATCGCCTCTGTCGCATTCGGGAATTCTTCAATAATCGGATGGTCTTCGTCAATCTGATCAAAATTATTGCAGTATAATAAGAAATCAACTTTATGCCCTTTGACTATTTTATCATATGTCGTAACTGGCAAAATCGTCCGAGCGTTTTTCTGGCTTGGGTTCATAATAATGGCTCTATCGATCTGACCAAAAGCATAGCCTGGGTTCAAATCATCTAACCTAACATATGCCCCTATTTCAGTACCATAGCCAATCACCTCACCCTCATCATTGATTGACAGAGAACCCATATCATCTGCAATGACAATGATATCTTGAATATACTCTTCCCCAAGGACACGAAAAGCCTCCAAGGTTTCGGATTTCCCTGCTCCTGTATCTCCCATGACAAGTACATTCGCTTCCTCATTACCCTTCAAAATAATCCTAGCCATGGCACCATGGAAAGGCATTTTGCCATTCTTCATCATGCGTATATTATGCAAGGTGAGAACCATTTTTTTCAAATAGCCGAAATACCCAAACTCATCTCGATTCGGGATGGCTGCTACTAATATTTCATTCTCATTATCCTCATAAAATACAGTCGGCAACGAGTTCGTCAGATCATCTAAGGTGTTTCCTGGCACGCCAAAAAGGAACACGGCATCTGGTTGTTTTTTGAGTTCGTCATCATCCGCTATTTCAAATAGATTACACAAGGAAAAACCGAGTTCAAAAAATCTCTCATGAAAATAAATAGCAATAACTAAGGGTCCCACCTTCGCTGGATAACATAGCCATTCCTCTGCATTAATATCTACTACGTCCAGTGGATTTTTAGCAATTCTCTCAAATTTACCGTTCCGTTTATTCATGGGAGGATCTAAAACCAAAGGCGGATAGATACAAACCTGACGAATCATCTGAATCTGATTCAGCTTATCATAGATTTGCCCCGAAAAAGGTATCTCTCCAATAGTGCTAATCGCTGCCAGTTCCGCACCAGCAGTAACCTGCCTAAACACCTTGGGGTGATGTGTAATATTGATTTGTAAATCTCTATACGTTTTTCTTACTAGATGATTCAATTGTTCTATCGTAGAATGGAAGGTTCGATAAGGCCGAGTTTCCAAGCCATCATCTTCAGAATGACAAACGATAAATCGATTAAAATTCCGCCAAAAATTATATAAATATTGAACAAAATCATTCAGCAATTCCGGATTCTTCGAAAATTGTTCAGACCCTTTTACAACCTGCCCAACAAGGCTGACAGGCATTTTACATATATAGTGAAACGTATCAATTAAAAGCTTGATATCTTCCTCTTTAATATCGTCCTTATTCGCAAAAATGTCTAGTAAAATAGATTTTCGTTTCGATAGTTCTTTGACAGCCATGGTAAGTATGGTAGCAAATAAATCACTACACAATAGCTCTTCCGATGTATCGCAGACCCTATTCTTTAGTTTAATAATAATTTTTTTGTCATTAATTTTACTTGAAATCATACTCACAGTTCCACTCTCCCAATTTTTCATGATCCATTCAACATGGTTTTTTATATTTCACATCATCTTACTGGCTAATCGCATAACAATTGGATTATCCATTTAAGAATTTAGATGGTTGAAATCTGCTTTATACAAGTTACATTTCTTTCAAAAATTAATCACAAGAGAATTTACAATCATTTTACCGCAATTTATAAAATTGGTAAATACTTCTAATCGTTTTTTGGCAATATAATAATGTATACTGAAAAATTTTGCACATATGAAAGAGGACAGCAAAAATTAAACAGCCTCAATTCGATAGAAATTCGAACTAAAGCTGTTAATTTTGCTCTTTTATACTGTAAAAAATCACACTTTTTAAGTGTATTTATCGATAAGCAACTAAAAGCTCGTGATGAAGTAGCAAATCCCTGAATTCATTTTACTTAAAAGTACCCCCGGACGTTCCTTATTTGGCACTATTCTGAGCATCTATTGACTTATCAAGTTGACAATTAAGGAGCGTCCCTTACTGTCTCCTTCGTTTTCATTCTATACTCCAATCACTTATTTTGCATGTCTTCAAATAATCATAAGCTTTTCTTTAAAAAGCAGTATCTCATATTCTTACTCTATTTACCATTTAAAGTATAAAAATCCTGCAAGGCTAGGCAACTTTGCAGGATTTTTATACTTTTTCCAGAATATGTTATGCTATATTGAAGTGCCTGGGAAGCATAATCGTTCTCGTGATTTAAATGTAATATATGGAAATTAACCTTTAAAGGAGTGGTTACTGTGACAATCATAACAAAAAGCGCTATACCGAATTCATTGACTCTTGCCAATTTAGGGTGTGGCATAATGTCTATAATGATGCTATTTCAAGTAAATTATATATGGTCTTGCTTTTTTATATTATTAGCATGTCTTGCGGACCGGTATGATGGACTCGTTGCTAGACGTCTAAACGTATCAAGTGAATTAGGAAAAGAACTTGATTCTCTTGCTGATTTAATTTCTTTTGGCGTTGCCCCTTCTATTCTTGCTTTTAATCTTTATGGATTTTCCCAATTAGGGATTTGGGGATATTTATTGGTATTATTATTACCAATGGCTGGTGCTTATAGATTAGCTAGATTCAACGTGACTGAATTTGACGGAGAATTCTACGGTATCCCTATAACTTTTGCTGGTATGTTTATGGCCATATACTGCCTATCTACAATAAACTTCTTATTACCTTTAGGAATTACTGTAATATTAATAATTGCTTTATCTTATCTTATGGTCTGCAAACGCAAATTTAAAAAATTCTAAAAAACAATGAGAAGTATAAAAAGATATTTAAATTGGAAATTAAGGACAAAGATCACAGGGGCGGTTCATTTTAGTCATTCCTATCTTTTGTCTCATGTAAAATTACAAGTTTGACAACAAAGCATCTATTTCATATAATATAATTAAATTCACTGTGAAAGGAGGCCAAGAGTGTGAGTACTGTTTTCGGTTATATGCAATGCGATGTAAAATCACCTGTTAATGCAGTCAAATTAGTCGTTAACAGGATACGTCTGTCCTTTTCTCAACAAACTTCATACCGAAGAACAGCTACCGGAAGCTCTTGGCAACCTATAAAGTACGGCAACTAGTTTACATCTTCTTGCCATATACAGAAAAGTTGTTACTCTTTTCTGTATTTACATACTTACTACCAAAAGACGCCGGTTATTCGGCGTCTTTTTTACTTTCACAGGAGGAAATACTATGAAACAAATAATCAGTTACAAAAAAATTGGTGAATTAGCTTTTCCACTTATTATTTCTCAATCAATCGTATTAATAAGTGGCATGATTGACCTTGCTTTTATCGGTCCCTATGGTACTGAGGCCATTGCTGCCGTCTCAATAGCAAACGCAGTATGCGGTACACTATTCAATTTTTTTGAAGGCTTCAGAATTGGCACAACCATTTTAATCGCAAAATCTTCGGCTGCTAGCAACCTATCAAAAGGGATAGCCGTAGTTAATACTGGGTTATTCTTAGCTACCATTATTGGTATAACGATCATTGCTTTTGCCCCATACATTAGTAACATTGTTTACGATATTGCTGGCAATGAGCAAATTAAGTATTACGGTATAGATTACCTGAGAATATGGCTATGGACATTACCTTTAATATTATTTTCAAATGTACTTGTTGGATTATTTAGAGGGCTGGGCAATACGGTAACACCGCTATACAGCACCATAGCTATTTGCATTTTAAATGTCTTCTTTTCCTATTTGTTTGTCTATGGCAGACTCGGTTTTCCAAGTCTTGGAGTAAAAGGATCTGCATTAGGAACTTTGACTGCCACTTTTGTTGGTTTACTGATCACAGCATATCTGGCTCTAAAAAAACCACTTACGACCAAATATATTAACTTGAAACAACCTTTTTTAAAAGAAGTCTCAGAATATATTACTCTTGCAATAGACGTAGGCCTTAACACAGGTTTTACACTCCTTGCACTATTGGCTTTTGTCTATATAATGAAACAATTGGGAGTTGTAGAGTTGGCGGTGCACCAAATTACTTTGCAAGTTTTCAATTTTGCCTATCTACCAGCAATCGGTTTTTTAATCACAGCATCAATTATCACACCACAACTATTGGAGTCTAAACAAGAAGATCTTCTTATACCTACCGTTAACCGCATATGCAAGATGAGTTTGGGCGTCATCTTCATTACAAGCGGATTGCTGTTTATTTCATCATCCACTGTCAGCAGCTTCTTTAGTCCAGCTGATAAAATAGTGGCAAAACAAGCGGCGCAGACAATAAAGCTCGTTTGTTTTGGTCAATTGTTTTGTTCTATTTACATGGTACTACGCGGCTCGTTAACCGGTTGCAAAGACACTCGATTTATCCTTTATGAAGGATTAGTATCTGATTATCTCGTATTTCTGCCACTGGCATATCTATTTGCTGTAAAATTAGGCTACGGGGTATACGGAGGTTATGTGGCCTTTTTATTATGGTGCATTACCGATTGCACAGCGCTTACCATTAGGTTTTATCTACAAAAAGGCTGGCGACAAAATCCACCACATATTGAGAGATAAAATTCAACTTAATAGAAGCTCTAGCCACTATAACCAAAGCCTTTTTAGAACTACCCCATGTGTCTACTAGCATGTAATATGTTATAATATAATGATTGAATATGCAGTTTGCGTAGAACAACAGTTTTTCGATTGTAGACTGCATGTTATTAACGAAAGGAGTTGTTATTATGTTTAACAATAATATAACGGGGATTGTAGCAAGCTGGGAGGTGCGTACAAAATAATGTAGTGTATAGACCTCCCAAAAGCTTATGTTACCAAACTTTTGGAGGATATAAAAATGAGTAAAATAGATATGAGTAATTTAGGATTCAGCCAAAGATTTATTACCGAGTCAACATTATATGACAATCTCTATGTGGGGCGGATAATTTCCCAATACAAAGACTTATACAAGGTCGTAACAGAAAACGGTGATTTAACTGCTTCTATTTCCGGGAAGTTTCGTTTTGCTGTCAAAACCTCATCGGATTACCCTGCAGTTGGTGACTTCGTTATGCTTGATCGAAATCATGATATCGGTGGAAATGCAATTATTCACCACATTCTAACAAGAAAAAGCGCTTTTATTAGAAAGGCTGCGGGGACTTCGAATGAGGAACAGGTGGTAGCTTCAAATATTGATACGGTTTTCATCTGTATGTCGCTTAATAATGATTTTAATCTCCGTAGGTTAGAGCGCTATCTTGGTGTTGCCTGGGACAGTCGAGCAATTCCGGTTATCGTCCTTACTAAGGCTGACTTATGTGATAATCTCCCTCAAAAGTTGGTAGAACTTGATGCCGTTGCCTGTGGTGTTGATGTGCTTGTTACTTCTAGTATGAATCAAGATGGATTCTTATCTGTCAATAATTATATTGGAAGCGGCAAAACTATTGCATTTATCGGCTCATCTGGGGTTGGAAAATCGACCTTGATCAATCGGCTCATGGGCAAAAACGCCCTTGAAACGCAAGAAATAAGAAATGATGATAAAGGCAGGCATACTACTACCAGACGGGAGCTCATTATTCTTCCAAACGGCGGCGTCGTTATTGATACCCCAGGGATGAGAGAACTTGGGATTGAAAGTGCTGACCTATCAAAAACTTTTTCCGATATAGATGACCTTTCAACAAAGTGTAAATTTCATGATTGCACTCATACGAGTGAGCCCAACTGTGCAGTACAAAAGGCCATAAATGATGGTTTATTATCTAATGAGCGGCTCGCAAATTATGTAAAGCTAAAAAAAGAGGTTAAGTATGAGGGCTTAAATTCTAAGCAGATTGAAGCTGAGAAGATTTCCACCATGTTCGCTGAAACAGGCGGAATAAAAAATGCAAGAAAGTTAATCAAAGAGAAAAATAACAAAAGACGGGGTTTTTAAAAAAATCATAAGCTTCCTTTGAAACAAACTCCTGCAAGGCTAGTCCGCTTTGCAGGAGTTTGTCATATATATTATTTTTACATTCCCTAGAATATTAGAATTTGTAACTAAGATTAGTTATAAAATACTGCCGAGCATCTCTACTATTTCCAGCATAATTTTTCATATCACCATAACTCACATGAAGTAGTGCGCCCTTTAATGGAACATAATCTACAGCATACTCAATACCTTGAATATCATCCATGGCATTAACCTCCATAGCGAAAGTAGCATCTACTGTACTCCAATACTCAGGATCAAATTTGGGTGCTGCCTTTCTGTAAGCGATGCTAGCATCCCAAGAACCTACTTTTTTGCGATCAGCCTGTCTAAATGTCACACCAGTCATCCATGCTTTGGCGTTGCTAACATCATTTTTACCATATTCACCAACGATTGCGAGGTTTTCTAAACCATTGTAACCGAAACCAACTGTCCAAGCTTTGTACTCGGCGTCCTTAACCTTGGGTGTTTTATCTTCATTAATCCCAGTATAATCGGAATCCTTTAGGTAAGACGCTGTGACATCCAAATCCTTAGTTAAATTCGTTGTAACATCAGTAAAGAAGTATTTTTTCTTGTCTGCTGCACGAGCATAACCAACTTGGCCTTTTACCTTGCTGCCAAAGTCAATCTTTGCACCATCCCAGTTGGAATCAGTATCTACCAGCAACCCCTTCCCCAACGCTAGGGGCATTCTGCCAAACATTACACCAACATCACCAATTTTACCTGTCACATACGACAAATTGATCTTCGTAGTAGAACTTGCACTATCATCCTTTCCCTCAAAGGAAGTAATATTATTACTATTAACAAAACGGGTATTAAACTTCCAACTATCACCTAAATCAACACCAACAACAAATCTTGTTCTAAAGTTTACGTCATCAGAACTGCCTTTCGTATGCTCATAGCGAACACGAGTGTCACCACTTATTGTAACCTTTTCAGGCGCGGCGGCAACAGCAGGTACTACGGTCTTAGGAGCGGTCGCAGCAGCATAGACTCCTAGATTGGTAAGCTCGCCCTTAAATTCTACGGCTAATTTATCAATGGTTGCCTTTTGTTCAGCGCTTGCTTTACTCTCATTGGCTAGTGCTTTACCAATAAACGTAGCCAATTCATAACGAGTAAAAGTTTGATTTTTGCTAAAATTAACGTCTCTATATCCTTCAAAGACACCCCCTTGTACTAGTTTTCCGATTGCATCATAAGTCCAGTTTGTTGTAGGAACAAGTTCAAAAGGATTCGCGGCAAAAGCTGTTGCTGACATACTCAATAACGATCCTAAGATGAATGATTTCACTAATTTTTTTCTCATAGTACACACTCCATCTTTTTTTGTTAAACGCTTTATGAATACCTTATAAGTTCGTGAGCTACGTTCCTTGGTAAACATCACCCCCTCTAAGTTCTCATGTGCAAGATCATTTTTTCAAATGACATGCTACAAAGTGCCCATCTCGATCAATCAACTTTGGTTCCTCTTCAGCACAGACTGACATGGCATGCGGGCAGCGGGTACGAAAGCGACAACCGGAAGGCGGATGAATTGGATTGGGTACATCGCCCTCTAAAGGTACGCGCTTTCTAGCGGCTTCTACTGTTGGATCTGGAATAGGAATAGCAGCGAGTAATGCCTGTGTATAAGGATGCTGTGGTGAACCGTATAACTGCTGGGTCTGTGCAAGTTCCACAATTTTCCCTAAATACATCACGGCTACTCGTGTACTAATATGCTTGACCATCGCCAAGTCATGAGCAATGAATAAATAGGTAAGCCCAAGCTCCCTCTGCAACTTTTCCAGTAAATTGACTACTTGAGCCTGAATGGAAACATCCAAGGCAGAAATAGGTTCATCGCAAATAATGAGGCTCGGATTGACGGCTAATGCTCTGGCAACGCCGATTCTCTGCCGTTGTCCACCACTGAACTCATGGGGAAAACGGTTGGCGTGTTCTTTATTGAGCCCTACTAGGCTTAATAACTCCATAATACGAGTATTTCGTTCTATGCCGACAGCAAGCTTATGAATATCCAGTGGCTCGCCGACAATATCTCCTACCGTCATCCGTGGATTCAGAGAAGCGTAGGGATCTTGAAATATCATTTGTATATCACGGTATAGGGGCTGATTTTTACCACCAGCTGCAACAGATTTGCCTTTATATAAGACATCTCCTTCTGTTGGCTGATACAGACCAATAATCGTGCGACCTGTAGTAGACTTACCGCAGCCACTTTCCCCGACTAGACCTAAGGTTTCCCCTGCTCTAATACTAAAATTTACATCATCAACTGCTTTTAAACAGCTTGTAGGTTTTCCCCAAAAATCAGTTGCTACCGTGAAATATTTTTTTAAATTGCGAACCTCCAATAATGGTTCTGTTGCCATTATACCGGCACCCCCCGCCTATTTTTAGGTGCGCTCTCATGTTGTAACCAGCAACGAGTCATATGATGTTCATTGATCATACTATCCTCTGGATACATTTCCATACACACCTGCATAACGTGAGGGCAACGGGGAGAAAATGGGCACCCCTTTGGCAGGTCCAATAGGTCAGGTGGCTGTCCATGAATAACCGCCAAAGGTTCCTTGGTGCTGACATCCGTCCTTGGTAGAGATTTTAGCAAACCCCATGTATAGGGATGCTGAGGGTTGTGAAACACATCATATGCAGAACCACTCTCCGCAATTCTGCCGGCATACATGACAATCACCCGACTGCATAGACTGGCGATAACTCCCAAATCGTGGGAAATCATAATAACAGACGTATTAAATTTCTGATTGAGACTTTTTATCAAATCCAGGATTTGTGCTTGAATGGTAACATCCAAGGCAGTCGTTGGCTCATCGGCAATCAATAGTTTCGGGTTACATGCCAATGCCATGGCAATCATCGCCCTCTGCCTCATGCCACCACTGAATTGATGAGGATAATTTTTAACTCGTTCTTCTGGGCAAGGAATGCCTACCACTCTTAGCATCTCTATAGCCTTCACCAAAGCTTCCTTCTTTGACATTTTTTGATGAAGCTCTAGGGATTCAGCAATCTGTCTTCCAATGGTTAAAACAGGATTTAAAGAACTCATAGGATCCTGAAAGATCATACCGATTTCATTACCTCGGATTTTTTCCATTTCCTTATTTGATTTTCCCAATAAATCCACACCATCAAATAGGATGCTGCCTTCCACAATTCTTCCCGGGGGACTAGGGATTAACCCCATGATTGCATGAGCCGTCACACTCTTGCCGCAACCTGACTCTCCAACAATACCAATCGCTTCCCCAGCCTTAACTGAAAAACTAACTTTCTGAACTGCCTTCACTTCACCAGCATAAGTATCAAAGGATACTGCTAAATTTTGTACTTTTAATAATGATTTCATAATTGACCTCCTAACGCCGCATACGGGGATCTAAGGCATCGCGCATACCATCCCCCAGAAAGTTAAATGCAAGCATCGTAACGCTGATCGCCATCGCTGGGAAAAACAGTTGAAAAGGGTAGGAACGCAAACTGGTAATTCCCTCAGAAGCCAGTACGCCCCAGCTAGCCATTGGTGCAGAAACGCCAAGTCCAATAAAGCTTAAAAATGCTTCCGTAAAAATAGCCGTTGGTATTGCCAAGGTCATAGTAATAATAATGGGTCCCATAGTATTGGGGATCAAATGCCGAAGCAGTATACGCCAATTACTCGCACCAATTGTCCTGGCCGCCAACACATATTCCTGTTCTTTGAGACCTAGTATTTGACCACGTACAATACGAGCCATCTGTAGCCAGTAGGAAATCCCTAAGGCAATAAAAATATTTGTTAGTCCTGGCTTTAACACTACCATCAGCAATATTACATATAGTAAAACAGGAATGCTATATAGAACGTCCACGATGTTCATCATATATCTGTCAACTTTGCCGCCTGAAAAACCCGCTATGCCGCCATACAACACACCAACAGTAAAGTTAAGTAAACTAGCAACAATTCCAATAGACATGGAAATGCGGGCACCATACAATACGCGAATAAAGAGATCTCGTCCCAAGTTATCCGTACCAAACCAGTGTTCAATACTCGGAGATTGATTTGCTTGTGATAAATCCTGGTCTGAATAAGAAGCTTGAGACAATACAGGTCCAATTGCTGCTATTAGAATGACAAAAACAACAATGTATAGCCCTGCCATAGCCATTTTATTTTTTTGTAAACGCATCCAGGCATCCTGCCAATACGTAATACTTGGTCTAGTAATGTCAGCAGCCTGATTATAAACAGCTGGCTTAAATAATTCTAGATTCACCTGCATGCTACTCCTCCCGCTTTGTGCTCAATTTTATTCGTGGATCTAACAAGGGATAGATAAGATCTACCAGCATATTTAATCCAACAACCAAAATGCTGTAAAAGACAGTCACGCCTAAAATAACCGTGTAATCACGATTATAGATACTTGTCACAAAATGACGCCCGAGACCTGGAATGGCAAATATGGTTTCTATTATGAAACTACCTGTCAATATTCCGGCCGCCATAGGCCCAATATAAGTAACAACGGGAATCAAAGCATTTTTTAGTGCATGACGATAGAGAATGATATGCTGAGGCAAGCCTTTGGCTTTCGCAGTCTTAATATAATCCTGCCCCAGCACTTCCAGCATAGAGGAGCGGGTCAGGCGAGCGATAAAAGCCATAGGCATACCAGCCAAAGCAATAGCTGGTAAAATCATATACTCCACTCCACCCCACATAGCCGCCGGTAATAATTGCAATTTTATTGCAAATACATAAACAAGAGCAGTAGCAAGAACAAAACTAGGTACTGATATACCAATTGTAGTAAAAAACATGGTCAGATAATCCTGCCATTTATTTTGCCGCAAAGCAGATATGACCCCTGCCGGTATTCCGATAAAGATAGCGATGGCAATACTTGCCGCACCCAACTGTAGAGATACAGGAAAGCTTTCGCCAATAATATCATTCACCGTACGACCAGGATATTTAAAAGAAGGTCCTAAATCAAAGTGAGCAAGGTTCACTAAATAGTCCGAATACTGTTTCCATAAAGGATCATTTAATTTATACCGTGCCTCAATATTTTTCATAATGGCATCGGGAATTTTCTTTTCATTGGTAAAAGGCCCCCCAGGAATGGAATGCATTAGGGCAAAGGTAACGGTAATGATCACTAGCACTACGATTATTGAATTAAAAGTACGTTTAAGTGTGTAACTGAACATTCTTTCACTCCTTCTTTATAAGGAAGATGCATACACAATGCGTATACATCTTCCGCTACATACACTTAAATCCCATTAATTTTCAAAATAGGCTTCCTTCCAATTAACCACGGAAGTAGCAGATTTGATGACACCCTTCAAATTTGCCTTAATGCAATATGGATTGCCATAGAAATAAATTGGAATAGACCCCATATCATCTATAAAAATCCTCTCCGCATCACGCATGGCTTGCATACGCACTTTAGAGTCATTACTCAATTGCGCCGTTTCAACCAATTTATCATAGGCTATATTGCTGTATTTCCCATGGTTATTGCCGCCATTCGTCATGAAATAATCCGCAAAGGTCATTGGATCAGCATAATCTCCAATCCAACCGGCCCGGGCCATATGGAAATTACCACTTTTCCGGTTCTGTATGTAAACTTTCCACTCTTGGTTTTGAATTTCAATCGTAATGCCAAGATTTTTCTTCCACATTTCCTGAATTGTCTCAGCAATAGCTTTGTGGTTATCACTCGTATTATAAATCAACGTAATAGGAGGCAATCCTTGCCCTTCAGGATATCCGGCTTCTGCCAACAGTTTTTTTGCTTCCGCTATATCTGTTTTAAAATAGCCGCCTGCTTCTTCTCTGAAATCTTTGCCGGTGACAGAATCCGTAAAACCAAATGGAATCCATGCATCCGCCGGCTTGTGTATACCTTTTAGTACTGTTTTAGCTAAACTTTCGCGATCAATAGCCAAGGCAAGGGCTTTGCGAACCTTAGGATTATCAAAAGGAGCTTTCTTGTTGTTAAGTTCATAATAATAAGTGCCCAGATATTTACCTACAGTTAGCTTGTTTTCCTTTTTCAATCGCTCAGCTTCTGCCATCGGAGGTTCATATACATAATCCAATTGGTTATTTTCAAACATGGATAACGCTGTAGTATTCGCTTCCAGCAATGCCCACTCTAATTTACTAACTTTTACTTTATCTTTATCCCAATATTGATCATTTTTTACCATTTCTAATTTACTGTTATGCACCCAGTTTGCTACCTTGAAAGGACCATTGCTAATCAGTGTCTTTACATCACTAGCCCATTTATCCCCATTGGCTTCCACAATTTTTTTATTAACAGGATAGAAGGAGTGATGAGTAGCAAGAGCTAAAAAATAGGCTGTCGGTTTATCTAATACTACTTCCAATGTTTTATCATCGACAGCCTTTATCCCAACTTCCTCAACTGTTCCATTTTTACTGTTATAATTTTCTGCCCCTTTAATAGGAAACAGCATATAGGCATATTCAGCAGCCAACTCTGGACTCAATATCCGCTTCCAAGCATATTCAAAATCATATGCTGTTAGCGGTTCACCATTGGACCATTTTGCATTGGCTCTGAGATGAAAGGTATACTTTAATCCATCGGGCGATACCTCCCATTTCTCGGCAGCCGCCGGCGCAGGCATGTCCTTAGCATCTAATACCACTAACCCCTCAAATAATGCCAACTCATAATTTGCTTCAGGCACACCTGTAGATTTTCCGGGATCAAGAATTTCCGGCTCAGACCCCTGCCATAATTTAATTACCTGTTCCTTGCCTCCCGTTGTAGAACTACAACCAGATAATAATGCTCCTACTGCAAACACAATAACTAATAAAGCAATCCATTTTTTTAACATCATAACACTCCTCCTTTTATAATTTTTTAACTTTTACTTATAGTTATTGCAATATTATGCTAAACTTTCCATATTATACATAATATGTATTCTACAAGAAGCAAAAAAGCTTAAAAACACTAAGTGTCTTTAAGCTTCGTTATTTGATTGTTTACCTATCTTTCTTGGCGCATCAAATAATCATTGGTGCGAAATTTGATTATACTATCTAAATAATGTTCATTGCTTTTCCCCTTTCATTCTAAGTTTACTCTACGGTTCGTTTATTGATAGTATTTTAAATATGCTCTAAACTAGAGTTCGGAGGTGATACTAATGAATTGCGATAAAATTGGTAAGTTAATATATAACCTGCGAAAAGAAAAAGATATGACGCAAAAGCAATTAGCTGATTTAATGAACATCAGCGACAAAACAATCAGTAAATGGGAACGTGGCCTTGGATGTCCCGATGTATCATTGCTTCCAGAACTATCACAAATACTTGGCGTTAATATTGAAGAAATTCTATCAGGTAAAATTGAATTAAACGAAACGATTGGAGGAAATATGAAAAAGCTTAAATTTTATGTCTGCCCCCAGTGTAATAATCTTATGACAGCGACAGGAGATGCCAATATTTCATGTTGCGGCAAAAGAATCGAAGCTTTAGTTGCAGAAAAAGCATCCGAAAACCATTTGCTAAATATAGAGCCTGTAGAAGACGAACTGTATGTCACATCAGCCCATGAGATGAAAAAAGAACATTCTATTACTTTCGTTGCTTATGTCACGGGTGATTTAGTGATTATTGTGAAGCAATATCCTGAATGGAATATGCAGTTTCGCTTTCATAAGCAAGGGCACGGCAAATTATATTTCCATTGTTCCAACCACGGGCTATTTTATCAATTAATTTAGTGATGAAGAAAAATGTAATGCTGATTATAAAACATAAAAGAGCTGCTGCTAGTAGGGTTAAACTACCTACTTTGCAGCAGCTCCTTATTCTTAATAAGGGTCAACTAGCTTCTATACTGCCAATCCTCGGAATTTGTTTCTGGCCTTTGATTACTGAAGATACCAGATTTACCAGACCGCTGTTCGCGAGGCAAATGTCTGCCAAATCTTCTTGTACCAGAAGATACCGCATATTTACTGTCAGCAGTTGTGTCAAAAAATTCACTTGATTGCTTTTGTGTTCCTCTTGAGATGCGCTCAGTTCTCCCAGTACGTTCTGGATTATACCAGCCACGTTCTTGCATAGCCGTAAAAATAGTGCGAGCGTTATCATGACTACTATCCTGTAATCGTTCAAAAGTATTAGATATCATAGGTGAGGTAGATTCCAACACACCTTGATCATACAGTCTTGATAAATGTTTTTCCGTAATCACCAAATCCAGCAACATATCGCGGTCTGAAAGCCGATTTCTGCTTATTGGTGGAGATTGCCTTGGGTTGTCCATTATCTAGCCCCCCTACTATTGATACAGGAACTCGGAATTACCAAGTTCTTGCTTAATCATATTGGCATTATGACGTTTATTTTTAGCAATACTAAACATCATATTTTTTAATTCATGGTCCACACATTGGTCAGCATAAACACTGTATTTCGCGATACAAAGGTTTTCCAATTCAAGCGCATCTTTCAAGTAAGCGCGTTCCTTTTGAGTAAGACTATTTTGCTGCAACTTAAAACACCTCCCTGTATTCTATCAAATGTAGTTTGAGATAATTAGGAAATAAATATACATTAGAAGAGACTAGGTAAAATCACAGGAACGATTCTAAATACAAAAGTCCTGCAAGGCTAGGCTGAACTGCCCCCTGTCAAGTCAATGTCATTAAGGGAGCATATCAGGCTTTGCAGGACTTTTTCGTTATAACAGGATATTAGGGGTTAAAGCGATAGCCCGTTCCCCAGAGTGTTTCAATAAATTCTGGGTTGGATGGATCTTTCTCAATTTTCTTGCGGATTTTTTGAATATGAACAGCAACAGTTGCGTTATCGCCATAGCACTCATCGCCCCATATTATATCAAAAATATGTGCTTTGCTAAAAACGATATTCGGATTGGTAGCCAAGAATAATAACAGTTCATATTCCTTAGTTGTCAGTTGAATTGGCACGCCATTCACCGCAACTTTATGAGAAGCGATGTTGATTTCCAACCCCTTATGTTGAATCATTTCAGAAGGAGTATGGCCTTTTAGACGTTGATAGCGTTTCATATGAGATTTAATTCTAGCAACTAGCTCTGCAGGGCTAAAGGGTTTTGTCAAATAATCATCTGCTCCAAAGTCGAGTCCTCTAATTTTATCAATGTCGTCATTGCGAGCTGAGACGACAATAATAGGAATCTCTAGCTTCTTTCGAATCTCTCTAATAATTTCAAATCCATCTTTTTGGGGCAGCATCAAATCAACGACAATAACATCATACATACCCGTCATTGCCTTTTTCAAACCTAACACTCCATCTTGGACTATCTCGGCTTTATAACCATTAAATTGTAGATAATCCCGTTCCAGTTCAGCAATGTCCATGTCGTCTTCAATAATTAATACACGTTTCATGTTGTGCTCTCATCCCTATACTCTTGTAAAACTGGAAGCTTTATCGTAAAACAAGTGCCTTGCTTCTCTTTACTCGAAACAGTAATTTCCCCACAGTGAGCCTCGATAAGTTCCCTCGTGATTGCTAGACCAAGTCCAGTACACATATATTCTTTCTTGCGTTCTATATCAATACGATAAAAACGTTCAAAAATATGTGGTAGCTTATCTTCAGCAATTCCATATCCATTGTCTTCAATAGCAAGACAAATAAAATCATTTTGTAGATACATCTTAATTCTGATAGATAAATCATTTTCCGGACCATGCTGAACAGCATTACTAATAATATTGTTAAAAGCCTGATGAAATCTTTTGCCATCAAGGTTTACGCGATATTCTTGCTTTAGATCTGAGATATATTGGAACTGGATATTTTTTTCTTCCAGGTCAAATTTGTATTCTTCCATAAAATCATCCATAAAAGTACCAATTCCTACACTCTCAAAAGCGAAATCTAATTTTTGCATATCCAATTTTGAAAAAAGGAATAGATCATCAATCAATTTATTGATATAAACCGTATTATGATGGATGGTTTTTAGATACTTGTCCTTGTCACCCTGAATTTTAATATTCTCATCCAGCAAGGCTTCAATATAGCCCTGAATAGCTGTTATTGGTGTTTTTAAATCATGAGAAATATTAGCGACGAGTGTTTTTCGATTTTCTTCATACTCGTTTTGTATTTTTTCACTTTCATATAATTTTTGTGCCATTTCGTTAAACGAATAAATCAATAAACCTAGATCATTTGGGACATCACACTCAACTTTTACATTATAGTTTCCCTTAGAAATTTCATCTACACCTAGCTTGAGTTTTTCAATTGGTGTAAATATTCGTTTCTCTAAACGCAGCATAAAAATAAAATGGACTATTTCTTTTATACTAATGACGACTGCGAAAAAAATACCAATCCCTTTAAAGCCTACCCAATTAAATAATAGGTACAAAAGCAGGATATTAAACAGTACAAAAGCTGGTCTGAAATAGCGAAAGTATTGATGATATTTATGAAATTCCCGATGATGGTGTAAATGAATTCTTTGGAAAGTTGAGAAACATTTATCGTCACATTGATTGTGCCTTTTAGAATTAAAATGACGTCTACTGGGCCTAAACATCAAAATCACCTGCTCTTTACGTATTGTCTTATTATATTATAAATAAGGAAAAGGGCGCAAACCATTCTTTCAGCTTGCACCCAGTATTATAGTAACCTAGAGTTATGGATTATTTATTAAGTTGCAATTCTGCAACTATGTCCAACAAGTGCTGTTCATTTTCTTCATTGCGTCGTGCGCCGTCAAAAGCGATCACAATTTTCTCAATGTCATAATTTTTACTGACGGTCATCGCAAATGAAAATCTGCCTTTTTCAATGGAGCAGAACTCGCTCATAAAGCAGCAATGTCCCCGACTGTGGTCACTCTCAGCATGACTCATTCGTTCCTGGAGTAGTGTTTTGATATCTTCAGGTAGTTCTGCTACCTCCAATGTAACAAGAATTGTTTTATCTTCCTGTTCTTCTACTTTGATGCTGTTTAAAAGGCCTAAAACAAAGGAGAGTTTTGTAAGTTTGTCCTTTATGCTCCCACATCTGCCACCAGCATGATTCATATGTCTAAATAGTCTGTGATGCATTCCATGCATTTCATTTCCTGGGCAATGCTTCGTAAACTCGGTAGTGCTCTGATGTTTTACTTGCTTTCCTTCATAATTCACTTCGGAAGTTATGCTTGCCTTAGTCTGCATTGTCACAAAATTTTTTTGAAATTCATTCTTTACATAAAAAACCTTTGCTTGGTCTTTATTCACTTCCACTGTTGCCACACCATTGATAACCTCTTTATCCCGTAACTTTTGGACCACATCATACAAAAATTTAAGTTTGTTCATCTTATTAATAAGCCTCCTTAATTTGTTATGAGCTTATTATAAGAAAAGATTTTAAACTGCCTTTAAAGCAATTATAAAATTTTTATAAAGTTTTATAAAATATTCGTAAAACTATATCTTTTCTAACATTATGATATCTAAAGTCACAGTGAAAGCCGCTAATTACCTTTTAATCTAGGCAATTAGCGGCTTTTCTATTAAAAAATTGAGATTTAGCAGATGCGATTCGTGAGCATTTAAATCTGCTTAATAACATACCGACCCTGTAATTTACAGTTTAAATTTCGCAATAGTATTTTGTAATTTCTCAGACATCTTAACCAAGGATTGGCTGGCTGCTGCAATTTCTTCCATAGATGCTGCCTGCTCCTCAGTCGTAGCCGATACCGTCTGAGTATGTTCGGCTGCCGCCTTGCTTATTTTATCAATATCGTAGACTGCCCCTACAATTTGTTGACTTTCATCAGCCATCTGCTGCATGGCTGATGAAATACACTTGAATTGCCCTGAGACCCCTTCAACCAGTCCTACAATTTCTTGAAAGGCTTGACCTGCAGTGTCAACAACTTCACCACCTATTTTAACTTCCCGTGTACCATCATTCATAGCTACCACGGCTTTATCCGTCTCTGTCTGAACTTCAATAATCAATTCAGCAATTTGCTTGGTTGCCTCCTGAGATTGCTCAGCTAATTTCCGTACTTCCTCTGCTACCACGGCAAAGCCCCGGCCCTGTTCGCCAGCTCTAGCTGCTTCAATAGCCGCATTAAGTGCTAACAAATTAGTCTGCCCGGCAATACCGGAAATTGTTTCGACAATCTGACCAATTTTTAGTGACCGCTCTCCTAACTTGGTTACCGCCTCTGCCGAATTGGCGACTGTTCGCTCTATCGTATCCATCTGCAGCATAACAGCTTTAATCGATTTTCCGCCACGCTGCGCCGCAGTTGCTGCTTGCTCGGATATGGTACTTACAGAACTAGCATTTGCTGATACTTCCTGAATACCCGCTGACATTTTTTGTACCACTAATGAGGTGGTATCAATAGTACCAACTTGCTGATCAGCCCCTTGTGCTAATTGACATATGGTATTTGCCACTAATTGGGTGGCCTGTGCTGACTGATCAGCACTCGCTGTAAGCTGTTCAGAAGCAGCTGAAACTTGTTCAGCAGAAGACATAATATCAAGGATAATGTTCTGTAAATCTTTCCGCATTTTATCCAGCGATATCGCCAATTTATTAACTTCCGCCACGCCCTGCACTTGAACCTTTTGACTTAAATTACCACTGGCGATTTTATCTGCTACCTGTACCAGTTCATTAAGAGGCTTAGCCATTCCTTTGGCTACATAAATCGCGGTCCCTGCCGCAATAAGCACAGCCAGTAAAATCAACACCGACATCACCAGCAGACTATGCTTAATTTGATCGGTAATTTCTTTTTTTGGTAAGTATGTAATTATACCCCAGTTATAGCTTTTAACAGGTGCAAATACAATCAAGGAATCTACTCCAGCTGACGAAATAGCTTCCATATTACCAACCTGACCAGCGATAACATCTTGAACATATTTCGCTTGTCCGATATTTTCTTGCTTTGTCACCTTTTCTGAATGTATACTGGCCAACAATGTACCTTTATTATCTACTACGTCCACATAGCCTGAATTACCAACCGAAGTTCGAGAAGCAATTTCTCCAATTGTTTTTAAACTTACATCTCCAGCCAGTACTCCAACAATACTGCCACTTGAATCTTTTATCGGCGTTGAAATCGTAATAGTTGGCGCGTTGGTCAACTGTGAGATATATGACTCCGTAAGAAAAGTATTTCCCTGTAGAGCCTTTTTGAAGTAGTCTTTATCAGCTTTATTGTTTAGTGCTGATTTGGTAGTTTTTGCAATCTGCATACCAGTTGCATTCATAACATAGATTGTTTCAAATTCCGGATGCTTTTTTTGGGCCGTAATAATCATTTCCCGAAATTTGGCCGCATCCATGGAATATGCAGTAGGCGATAAAGCCAGTATCTCTAATAATTTTGTGTCATCATTCATAAATTGTTCAATTTCATGGGCAGTTTGATTCGCTATTGTTTGGTTATTTCTTGTTATTTCTTCCCTGGTAGTATTAACATTCATGTAAGAACTGACACCACCAATTATTGCTGCCGATAAAAAAGAAAATAATACCAACAATATAATCAACCGCATTTGCAATGTATTCTTTTCCACGTTTAAGCTCCCCTTTATTTATTTCATTCATGACTGACTCTCTAATTGCAAAAACTAAAATATTCCTCAATATTGGGCATGATTCGATCATCCGAAAATAAGGTTTATTGCAAAATTTGATTGTTGAAGAACTATGCAGGGAAATATGTAATCACTGGTACCGCCTTTGATTTTAGGAATTCTTGTTGAAACGAAATTTTCAAGGTATTCAAGATTGCCCTGCAAATACTCTAATAATTGATCTGCATAGTAATCACATTCGTTGTAGGAGACTTCAATCGGCAATGTACCAAATACAGTTCTGCCATATGCTTTGTTATTTTCAAGTGGAGCATAGAAAAGATCGTGATTATGCCGATTCGGAATAATTACAGCCCCAGTCCTTACACCTGCGATATTAAAAGTTTTGCTAGGATTAACGCAAACTACACAGTTGTCTGCTGCTTCTTGAGAAAGACTTCCAAAAGGAATATGCTTGCTCCCTCCATAAACAATATCAGAGTGAATTTCATCTGAAACAACAAATACATTATGTTTTAAACAAAGTTCGGAGATTCTTGTTAACTCTTCTCTCGTAAAGCACTTGCCAACAGGATTATGGGGACTGCATAGCAAAAACATAGTTGTTCTTTTTTTACTAAGTAATGCCTCCAAATTTTCATAATCCACTTCATAGCTGCCATCTTCTTTTAAAATCAGGTTATTTCCAAGAATATGTCTACCATTATTTGGAATAATATCATGAAAAGGGTGGTACGCTGGCATCTGAATTACAATATTGTCACCAGGATTCGTGAAGGCCCGCATTGCATATACAATAGCAGGCACTACTGCCGGTGTATACTCCACCCAATCAATGTCAACATCCCAGTCGAATCTTTTTTTCTGCCAATTAATAATTGATTTCTCAAAAGTTTTACAATTTACTGGATAACCATAGATACCATGTTCCGCTCTTTTAACCATAGCATCAATAACAGGCTGGGGACATTTGAAATCAGTATCAGCGATCCACATAGGTATAACATCGTCTGCATAAGTATCCCATTTTTTACATTCGGTTCCCTTACGGTTAACAAGTTCGTCAAAATTATGTTTTAACACTGCAATCCCACCTTCACAATTTATACTTAAACCTGATCACTAGGATTAATACCTAACTTTCTGCGCCAATAGCGGGAATATACAGCACCTAATGGATTATGGGCGAGTACTCTGTCTTTGGCAACCAGACAGGATGTAGGCACAGTACTGGCACCTGTAAACAATGCGTCATGGCCTACACACAAACCGATGGTAACACAAAAATCAATCCCTTTATCCTTAAGTACTTTAGCTTGCATAATAGGATTGCACATGGTTTCACGCGCACCCTCTTTAATTTGTTCTAAATCAAGATTCTCCTTGGCAATACCACAAACTTTACAGCAAACCGAATAGACTTCAAAAAATTTAGAGAAATACTCTTCAATTAATTTTGCCTCTTGGTTAAGACCGATACAAAACGCCATACCAATTTTTTTATACCCCATGAGTTTACAAAATTCAACAGTTTCCTCCAAACGAGTAAGGTTGTTATAAAAACGTCCTTCTGTACAGGCAGCAGCCTTCATAATATCGAGTTTCTCGCCCACATAGGCTTCTTTAACATCCGCAAGACCAATTTTAGTGCAATTTTGACCTTCTAAATAACATTTTCTATGAGTGCATTTTGCACATTTCATAATAAAACAGCTCCTTATTATTTCATTACTATAAATGCCACATTGATAAGTACAGCCACTGCCATAGGAATTGCAGTTCTTTTTACCACTTGAACAGGTGATACCCCTGCAACACCAGCTATAGCAACAATTGCCGCAGTAATTGGTGACACAACACGCCCAAAACTTGTCATAATTTGCATTGGCAGCAAGAGAGTAACAACATCAATTTTTAATGCTGCCGCAATCTTTGGAGCAAGGGCAGCAAAGGAAAAGAACGCCGCATTGCCTGACCCCATTAAGAATGCGCAGCAAGCAATTACTATACAGAAAAGAATGATTAAGGCATGAACGCCCAAACCAAGATTTTGAGCACTCGCAGTCACAAGATCTACAGCACCAATCTTCATTAATCCGGCAGCAAATACTTCACCTGCTACTATTAAACTTACTACCGTTGCAAAACTATTTCCCATTCCTTCATATAAATATTTTAAGCTCTGCAAAGTAGTTCGAAAATCTTTAGTTCTTGCATATTCGAAAATCATACTGATGAAAGTGCTTAAAAACATTGCAGTAACGACATCCATTTGAATTTTACTTTTAAAAATAGGACTGAAACCCAAAATGAATATCATCGGGATAATTGGAAGAACAGCATAGATCAAAGGAGGACGGCTTTCGTCTTCTTTAACAAAATCAGCAGAATTATCGTAACCAGCAAAACCCTCTTTTTTATCCCACCATTTTTGTGCATAGTAATGCACAACGCCAAGAATCAAAGTTGTTGTAACGAATATTGGTAATTGATACTCAACAAAATAAACTGCCGGATCTACCTTACAGATATTAGCTGCAAGAATCGCATTGCCCGAACCAGGACCAACATCCATGTATTGTGCACACCCAATTACGCCAAGCGCGGATAATTTACTAACGCCTGTTCTTATGAGAATCGGATACAGCGTTACCATGAGCAACAAAGCCAATCCAGCATGACTTGGAATAAACAATACCAAAAACTGACTCATATAAAAACTAAGAACAAGAAGAATATAAGGAGATTTAATATGTTTGAGAGGAGAAGCAACCACAGCAAATAAAGATTTACTTGCCCCGATATATTCCATATATTTTGCAAAGCCTGCTATTGACATGATAGTAAGTCCAAGACCGGCAACGCGGGAACTAAGCAATACCTTAATCGTATGGAAAATATCTAGCAAAGCTGAGCCAGAAGATTCTTTAGCGGAAAGTATAGGATTGCTACCGGTAAAATAGGCGGTAAGGAGCAGGAAAATACCTGCCATCAAGAGAACAGCTTGTGGATAGTGTTTTTTTATAATCATATAAATAACCCAAGCAACCACTAAAATTGTAATGATAATACCCATGTACATCCCTCCATTTTAAAATTCAATGTGTTGATATTGAAGCCTTCTCCTTTCAAATATTAGAACCACTTAACTCATCTATTTTGATTGGTGTTTAAAAATTCACCAAATGATTTTATTGGTATTCCGGTATACCAGTAAATACAACCATAAATTTTTATTCTATAAAACAAAAAGATTTTTACTCAGAATGAATCATTTTTTGAATCGCAATCTTAGCCTTGTTTAAATGTTCTTGCATAACACAAACTGCCGCTTGCGCATTTTTTTCAACAATATGCTGTAAAATGAGTTGATGATATCGTAGAGATTCTGTATGCCTTCTAACATCGCTTAAAGATTTTTGTCGTGAATAAGTCAGCAAATCGGATAAAAATTCATTGACCTCACTAATAACTTCATTGTGAGCAGCCGCAATGACAGCCGTATGAAATTTAGTTGACACATCACAAACTGGTTTCCCAACGGAAATTAGAAATTCCATTTCCAATAAGGCTTGTTGTATCGCTTCAATATCAGCCTCATTCCTTCGCTCTGCAGCTAATCGGACAGCCTGAATTTCAAAAGCTTCACGCGCTTCAAATAAATTTATTAACTGATCAGTCGGATCAGTCATAAAAAAGTCAAGAGCATGCAAAATACGTTTCATTTCAATTTTTTTTACAAACACACCTTCCCCGCGTATGTACTGAATAGCGCCTAAAAACTCCAATACTTTTAAAGCTTCTCTTACCGGCACACGACTGACATCAAACATTTCAGCTAATTCTCTCTCTGAAGGTAATTTGTCGCCTTCTTTCAAATGACCTTCGCGCATAAGCTGCTGAATGCGACTTACAATTTGCATATAAAGAGCGTCAGACGAATCTTCAGCAAATTTCTTTAACGGCGTTTCTACAAAAAAATTTTTCATCTCGTTTCCCCTATATATTGTTCGTTTTATTTTTAAATCGCATCTGGCACGATATTCTACTTTCAAAACAAATATCAGCAATATGGAATACTGGTATACCTAAAAAATACACATAAAAAGAATATTATAGTCAGTTACACAGTTTTGAATTCTGTATCTCTTAACATGATTATAATTTTTTTAGAAAAACCTGTCAATAAATTTAATTTGCAGTATCGGTTGGTATAATGCTCTTGCATGTTTTGCAGGGATCGACTACAAGTTATCACATAAGCATCTCTTTTGATGATATAAGCTCCTGAATGAGCCAGTTGACGGTTGACGGTTCTCCGACTCGCCATGCTAATGGAATATGGGAAATGGTCGGCCGTCTCTTTAAAATTCGCTTTCCATAATTGCTAAATCCTGCTCCTTTCACGAAGAGTATGCATATTATGAATATAGTCTATATAAATGAGAATTAAATAGAAAGACTCGTATGCAGTCTTATAGACTAATTCAATTCTATATCAAAGGAAAGTGACAAGATTGCCCATCCTTTTAGAAAGGGAATCTGTTTTTAAAGTTCACTTTTATACTCCTCGAAATGAATGAAAGTCTGGAGTTCATCAAACAAGTCTTCCCATTGAAACAATTCTTCAATATGAAAAATGCCTGGAGGATACTGTTTCGCGTAAATACGTTTAGCAACAAAAGCAGCAACTTTTCCTGTAATATAAGACTCTTTTTCTCCATAAATAGAACATTCGTAACGAATTGCTTGTTCCTTAATGATTCCTTCGGAAATCACTTTAGCTACGTATATATCTGAGCCTAAATTAAGCTTCTCAAACAATTTAATAACCTGCCTGCGAAAAATTGGTTGATGCAGCAAAGATAGAACACCTATTTTTTTCAATAGAGCGATTAGATTGGTAATCATTGCTGAGTCAAAACAGATTCTTGTCGATACAGACGGAATTCCTAGAGTCTCAGGTAGAACATGTTGATCCGTAAAATTAAATCGGTAAGTACTTCTTTGACCAAGTCCGTTAGGGAAGATTATTTTTCTTTCTTCTTCAAAACTTCTTACCTGCTTCTTAACGCCTTTGTCCCTTATAAAGAACACTGCGTTCATGTTATCGATCATCCATTCAATCGCTGCCCTGCCGTGTTTTTCTCCTAACCCTAACATAAGGTAGATATTAGCAGAATGAACTTGTCCCAAATACTGTAAGCTATGTTTCACCAGCATATTTGTCACCCCTGGAGCTAAACCTACACTAAGCACAGCAGTAGATTCTATTGATGACATTCTGGAACTCATACTTCTTACTTTCAATAAAAATTCATGAGAAGCTGAGATATCGATATAATGAATCTTTTCTTTTAAACACCTTTTCATAAATCTAGGGTTCTGCTGGTCTAAGCACATTACCACAAGAAATACTTCTTGAAAGAAATCTTCAGATAGTTTATTTTCATGCACATCCATTTGCAATGGTAAAACCTTGCTATTCGTTTTTAAACAAAATTCTTTAGATTTATCATAGCTTCTGCCGGCAGCAAAAATTTTTCCAGGAAATAGTTCTCCAAGATCTTTGCAGATAATTTGTCCAACTTGACCATATCCGCCTACTACTACAATTTTATCTTTCAAGGTTTATCTATCCTCCTTTTTGTCACCTTTTTGCTATTATATCTCTAGCACCATCACCGACGAGAATGACGATGCCAGCGCAGTACTTTTTCAGCCCGTTTGTAAAGATTATTTACCAATAGCAAGGCAAAAACCCCCATAATATATAGTAATGAAATGGCTACGTCTTTTTGCTCGCTACTCCAAAGTACAGCCGCTCCAATCCCTGTGCCTGTCAATAAAATAGTCCACACTAGTCGATTTGCTAAAGTCTCCTGAAACCGCAACTGTCTCAAAACAGGTCCCATTTCCACCTTGACTTGGACATCCCCAGCACGAAGATCTCTTAAAGTCTGCTCCAGTAAGGGCGGAACCTCCACCCCTGCCAAAACTACTTTTTTGGCCTTCTGCCAAATCAATTGCAAAGGTGAAAAGTCTTGACCAAGAACCTGTTTTGCATAAGGTTTTATCACTGCCAAAATGTTCATGTTCGGATCTAGCCCTGTGGCAATCCCTGAAAGGGTCCCCACAGCTCTACCCAAAAAAGTATAATGTACGGGAATTTGAAAGGGCTGAGAATAAATGAACTCACGTAATTCTTCTAAAAGCCCATCAATTTTTAGTTTTCCTAGTTCTTCCAACTGCATATCCTGCAAACCAACCAATAACAAGGCTATTGCCTTTTGCAAACTTAAGAGATTGGCCGCTGGCTTAATAAATCCCAATTCTTGCAAAGCATGGGACACTTCTTCAGCATTACTGTTGATTACTCCACCAATCAATTTACGGACAGCCTTTTTGTTATGGTCTGTAATCCTGCCCACCATGCCAAAATCAATAAAAATAATGCCACCATCTGGCCTCACAAACAAGTTACCTGGGTGAGGGTCGGCATGGTAAAACCCGTGTATTAAAGCTTGTTTAAGGTAGGAATCGACTAAATTTCCCGCCACGGTTTTTGGGTTAAGTCCTGCTGCTAACAAACCGGCACGATCTGTCACCTTGTACCCCGAGACGAACTCTAGTGTCAACACTCGCTGCCTTGAATATGTCGGATAAACAGCTGGCACAGAAATCATCGGATCGCCTTGAAAATTTGTCCGGAACCGTTCAAGATTAGCCAGTTCCTGCCGATAGTCAAGTTCTTCGCGAATGGTAGCACTAAATTCAGCATAGATGGCATCAAAATCCGCATACTGCTCCCATTTAGTAAAGACCTTTAACATCCAGATCACAGTTCGAAAGGCAGTGAGATCGATTTCAATAATCTTCTCAATCGATGGTCTTAATACTTTGACCGCCACCACTTCTCCAGACAGCAAAACAGCTTGGTGTACCTGTCCAAAGGATGCTGCCGCGATGTGATTATCATCAAACTCGGCAAATATCTCTTCCACCTTGCCCCCAAGTTCTAACCCAATCACTTCTTTGATTTGGTTACTGCTCACAGGTGGCACTTGATCTTGCAGCAGAGCCAATTCTGTAATATATTCCACAGGAAGTACATCAATACGGGTACTGAAGAACTGCCCTACTTTTATCATTAATCCCTGTAGAACTAAAGCAGTCTCCCGAAAACGAATGGCCTGATTACGATAAAGTTCAGGTAGTCGGACCTCTATTTTAGGCCCATATATTTTACGCAGAAGATTATACCAGGCAATCTCCGTGAGAAATCCTGCAAACAGCCTGAAAACGGCCCCTGTTCGTCGTATTTTAGAGTGAGATATCATATTTTCAACTCCTATCCAGCATCAGCTATTGTTATCTTTTTAAAATAACGAGACTGTCTTTTATGTCCCTTTCATCAATCATTTCGTCAATCCCTTTAAATTGCATATTATAATATTTAGCATACAGAACTTTTTTTTGCACTTACAACTCTTTATAATTCCTTGCTCTTGCATACCATTATCATCCGCATTACAGATGTGCTGAGCCTATGGACTACTATAATGGTCGTAGGATCTTTAAATAGTTTGTCCAGGGAAGCTTGAATATAATGCTCACTCTCCTTATCAAGTAGTAACATTTTCGAAGCTGATGATAATTCAGCAACTTTTTTACTGATTCAGGGTGGCTTAAGCCAGCCTGTCTTTATTTTGCATAACAATGACCAACTCCTGCAAAGCTAAGCAACTTTGCAGGAGTTGGTCACCAGATTTCTCTTTTGCTCTAATGCTGTTGAAGAAAGTAAAAGAATCTAAGGTAAACTAAAATCATTCTTCTCAAGTGAGGGATAACATGAACCATCCCTATGCTTTTATATCAAGTACCGCAAAAGGTTCGATAAGGATAAGTAGATGGCCCAGGCAGTGTGGAATAATCAGCCTGTTCGGGGGAGTGGGCGTAGGGGGTTGAAAGAACAGCAAGAAGCCGCTCCATCACGCTGTAATCACCTTGCACTGCGGCTTCTAGTGCGGCTTCTACACGGTGGTTGCGAGGGATTATCCCAGGATTGCTGTTTCGCATCAATTGATTCGAAGCTGCTTTCGCTTCCTGCTGCCTGCCTAGTCTTGCCTGCCACCGCTCATGCCACTGAGCAAATTCTGTGGTTCCAAATAGTTCCATATCCTTTGGAGCATCAAAAGTTAATGCGCGGAAAGTATTAGTATAATCCCCACGATACTTATGCATCATATTGAGAAGGTCTTCAATAAGGGATTCATCCTGTAATTCTTCATTAAATAGTCCCAGTTTTGCCCTCATTCCCGCGAGCCAATTATAGTGATATAAGTCACTAAACTCTGAAATTGCGTCCTGAGCTATTTTGACAGCCTGCTCCCCATTGGCATGCAGCAGCGGTAATAGGGTTTCAGCAAATCTTGCGAGATTCCACCCGGCAATATGCGGCTGATTGCCATAGGCATAGCGGCCTCTCATGTCAATGGAACTGAATACCGTTCCCGGGTCATAGGCGTCCATGAAGGCGCAAGGACCATAATCAATCGTTTCGCCACTCAGGGCCATGTTGTCCGTATTCATCACCCCGTGTATAAAGCCAACCAACTGCCATTTGGCAATCAATGCTGCCTGACGCTTGATCACTTCCTGCAGGAGGAAAAGGTAGGGATTCTCAGCAGCGTCAGCACCCGGAAAATGCCGCTGCAAGGTATAATCGGCCAGAGATCGGAGATCTTCAACCGTTCCCCATTCCGAAATGTATTGAAAGGTACCGACACGCAGATGACTGGCAGCCACGCGAGTCAGAATGGCACCGGGCTGTTCGCTTTCGCGGATTACTGACTCACCGCTTGTCACCACCGCTAGGCTGCGGGTGGTTGCAATATCAAGTGCATGCATTGCTTCGCTGATGATGTATTCGCGGAGCATAGGTCCCAGTGCCGCTCGACCATCGCCACGACGGGAGTATGGCGTTCTGCCTGAACCCTTGAGCTGAATATCAAATCGCGCTCCCAGGGGAGTGATCTGCTCACCAAGCAGCACAGCCCGGCCGTCCCCTAGCATGGTAAAGTTGCCAAATTGATGCCCCGCATACGCTTGAGCAAGAGGCAAAGCGCCTTTAGGAATCTGGTTGCCAGCGAGCACCGCAACGCCCTCTTTGCTTTGCAGCACCTGGACATTCAACCCCAGAGTTGCTGCCAGTGGATCATTGAGAATGATCAATTTCGGCGAACGTACAGCGGTTGGGCTCTGTCTGGTAAAAAATGATTCTGGCAGACGGGTATAACTGTTGTCTAGATTCCATCCTGTTTCCATCTTTGTCATCATTTCTCCTTTTCTTCTTTTGGTATTCTAGTACATTCCATCACCTAAAAGCAATGGCAATTTTGCAGTCTTTTTCCGCCCTGCTTCGTTGTCGTCACCTTACAGATTCTCAATCTGATCGGATCCTCCGCCTCGCTGGTCGAAAAAATACTTGCAAACTTATCCAATGTTTTAAATGACGCAATGTACTCGTTTTCCTTTTATATAACAACAATAGATATTCTATGCTTTTTTAACTTGCCTTCTATACCAACACAAAGCAGACCCTTTTAGTGTCTGCTCTTGCCAATTTATTATACCCATCACATAGGATTGATAGTAAAAACAAGACTCCGTGCTCAACAAAAGCACCGGAGCCTCACAATTTCTTGAATCGTGTTATTCATTTGTTCTCAAAACCATTATGTAATCGACGCTTCGTATAATCTAGCCACCTCTTTCCAATCAATTACTTGAAAGAAACCTTCAATATAATCGGGACGCAGGTTTTTGTACTTTAAATAATAAGCATGCTCCCATACATCAATAGCGAGAATGGGTATCCATTTGCTGCCTGGTTCCATAAGAGGATTGTCTTGATTGGGAGTAGAGCTGATTGCAAGATTTCCTGCAGAATCGGTGGAAAGCCACGCCCATCCTGAACCAAATCGGCCAATAGCTGCAGATTTTATTTTTTCTTTAAAACCAGCAAAACTTCCGAATTCTTTCTCAATTTGTTTTGCCAGAAGCCCTGTCGGCTCTGTGCCACCTTCGGGTGACATGATTGTAAAATAGAGATTGTGATTATAGTATCCGCCTCCATTATTCTGGATAGCAGCTCGCAGCGTCGTATCAGAAATAGCAGGAAGATTTGCCAAGATTTCCTCCACGGTCTTGCCGAATAGCTCTGGGAGTTTTTCCAATGCTGCATTAAAATTATTGGTATACGTTGCATGATGCTTGCTATAATGCGTCCTCATGGTAAGTTCATCAATATGAGGCTCCAATGCCTCAAACCCATATTTTAATTCTACCTGTTTCATCTTAGAAACCTCCTTTGATTGTCTGTTTGTATTTATATCATACTATCCTAGTAGGAAATAGTCAATATATTTTAGTGTTTTTAATTATTTAATAATTGTTATTTGATAGGTTTTTATTGATGATTAACTATGCAGCATGCACACCCATCATTTCCTTTTACATATCACAACTCCCCTCAGACTGCGGCTATAGGCTTTCTTTTTATGTTATGCAGGAATACACAGTTATTTGTGGTAATAATAACTTTAATAATCAAATGAGGAGTGACACTGTGGTTGACATATTCTTATTAACAGCCCTTGGGGCTATTGGAGCTTTGGCTTTTTCAATCTTGAAAAGCAATAAATTAAAAAAGAAAGTCCATGCTTTAGCTGTCCAGTCGGATACTATCGTCGCCCAGATTGATGGTTTTAGAGCTTCAAGTGCGTGTACAATTGTCAATGGTATCGATTTGTCGGGGTTTCTGTATGTTGACCTAGAGTCAAAAAGATTTTGTATCGTATCAACCAATATGTCATATAAACTATTTGATCCTAAAGATATTCTAGATGTTTCAATCGTTGAAAATAATCCAGCAATTATTACCGAAACTCAAATTACTGATAAAATTCGCAAGGCTTTATTGGAAGGTCTAAAACCTATTGGCGGCTTGATTCGCAATAAGACAGACTCCAATGTAAATACTATACATGTTGTAATGCATGTAAAGGACTCCGACCATAACACGGTCATGATAAATTGCCTTCCCGTTAAGACGCAGCGGAATACTCCAGCATATGAAAATGCAATCCATATAGCTAATAGCTGGCAAGAATTATTAAAAGTATTAATGCATTCAGCTTAAAAATTGCATATGAGATGGAAGAACATCATTTAAAATGTACCCTATAGGATAGACGTTTGTACAGTCTACTCTATAGGGTACATTTTATCTTGCTACAGTCTGATCCATTGGTTATTTTTTTTGCTCCTTGATTAGATTCAAAATTCCAGTTTCCTGTATGATGTTAGTTAATTTTACGTTATCTTCTAGCCATTTGTTTTGAAATTCTTTTGGACCTAAATATTTAAGTTCCACTCCAAGGGCATCCATATTGTTTTTAAGCTCTGGATCGGAAACCATCGCATTGAACCCTTCGGCTAACCTTGCTGCAATCTCTGGTGGTAGATCTTTAGACGCTGCTACTCCATACCAACTATCAAATACAATAGCAAGTCCCTGTTCCTTAAATGTTGGTATATGTGCTAAAGTTGGATCAGAAAGTCTCTGCTGCTTTGGCACTGCGAGTGCTTTTACAGTACCGGTTTTTATATGCTCTCTAGGTGTCAGTGTATTCATAATCGCAATATCAATATTTCCGCCTAATAAAGCAATAAGTGTTTCATTACCACTCCGAAAAGGAACTTGCTCAACATCAATATCCGCAACCTTTTTAAATGTTTCGCCAATTATATGCGGCATTGAACCTATGCCACTATGCCCAAATTTCAGTTTTCCTGGATGTTGTTTAGCATATTCGATTACTTCTTGGACATTTTGCCAAGGCTGATCGGCAGATACTATCATCACATAAGGCAAGGTTGAAATCTGTGCAATGGGTTCTAAGGCTGTTGGATAATGATATTTAGTTTCTCCATAAAGTGGCAATAATAGTAGTTCAGGTGTAACAATAGCAAGCGTATAGCCGTCAGGACTAGAACCAGCTAGTTCATTCCAACCGTTGGCTCCAGCCCCACCAGGTTTATTTAGAACAACCAAGGATTGACCTAAATATTTAGGCGCTACTTTTTCCATCGCTCGAGCTAAAAGATCCGATCCTCCCCCCACACTAAAACCTACAATAATAGTAATAGGTTTGTCAGGAAATTTATTATTCGTCGTTGTAGTTTTGTTTGACATAGTAGCACAACCCCCTATTATTATTGAAATAAATAACAAGCATACCGACAACAAAATAAATATCTTTTTTTGCAATATTGTTTCCTTCTTCCATACTTTTAGTAATTTGTTATAATATTACTTTAAATACAATATACTCCATTTATCACCGTTTTTCCTCCAATAAATGTAAAAATATTTCAACAGGACGCTTCAACGACCTTATTTCTAATAACATTGGTCTTATGGCTACAAACCCCTTGGCGGTACTTTGACTGGAATTTCACCAGTTAGCAAATTACAGCTTTGCTGGGCACACTTTGCACAAATAAAAAAAAGCTACTCACTCAATTAAGAATAAAGTAACTTTGATAATGTGTCATAGCATAGAATTTCAAAAATTATTCTTTTGCCAAATTGCTTAAACTAATGGGTCAAAGACTATTGCCATCTTCAAAGGATAATTTCCAGAGATAGATAGACGCTACGGAGCCGTAAGGAGAATATTGTTTCTTGTATTTTTCAAATTGTTCTTTTGTAATATCTGTGAGATTATAGAGGTTCATCATGCCCCGCCTTATGGCAATATCGCCCCAGCTAACAATGTCAGGGCGTTCCATCGAATTAAGAAGCAGCATTTCTGCCGTCCAGACACCAATGCCATTCATTTTAGATAGGCGCTTGATAACCTCTTCATCTGGCAGGTCATATAGTTCCATAAGTTTCAAACTGCCGAACATCACTGCTTCACCAATATTCTTAATATAAATCGCTTTTCTTGTAGACATACCGCATTGTTGAATTTCCTTCACTGTAGCCAAAGCAATATGTTGTGGAATCATCTCTTCAAAGTGGAGCTGCATTCTATGCCATACCGTATATGCTGCCTTAACAGAAATCTGTTGTCCAACAATAGCATAGATAAGAGCTGTAAACAGGTCAGGAATAACCTCACGATCAATCTTTCCCAATCGTTTCATCGCAGCTCCGAGTATTTGGTCGACATTTTGCAAATACTCAATTTCTCTTTGACCGTATGAAAAAAACTTCGTCTTTACTTTTCCCATACTATTTTTCCAACTTCAAAAGATATTCTTTAACCTGGAGCCCTGCAGCATAGCCAACCAATTTTCCATTTGCACCTACGACTCGATGGCATGGAATGAAAATCAAAATCGGATTTTTGTTGTTAGCCATGCCAATTGCACGAGAAGCCTTCGGTTGACCAATACTCCTTGCGATATCTCTGTAGCTTCGTGTTTCACCACAGGGAATTTCTTGCAGCGCTTTCCAAACTTTCTGCTGAAATTCTGTACCTTCTGGAGCAAGAGGAAGCTCAAAGTATTTACGCTTTCCTGCAAGATAATCCATTAGCTGCTTACCTGCTTCATTCAGCACTGCTGTTTCTTTTACAACAACATCCTGGGGAATGCGTTCTCTTTTAATAAACAAATTTGTAATTGCACCTTTGTTTTCTACAATCCCAATTTCCCCAATATTGGTTTGATAGAAGAATATATTTTTCATAGCCCTCTCCCGCACTTCTATAAATTACCCCATTCATTCCGTATCTTTATTGTACGTTATACAAGCTCTAATTGTCTTTCGGAATATCACTTTTCAATTTTCATAAGAAAAATGCTTTGCGTCCTTTAAAAAACCGATAAAACGAATGGAACCACAAAGACGCAAAGGACACAAAGGGTTTTTATTTATTTTTTCGTGCACTCCTTTGCGTGCCGCGTTAGCGGCATTGTGCCTTTGTGGTTCAACGTTCCTCTAAACTTATAAGTGTGATAAAGAAAAATTCCTCGCCATTCAATTGTTCTTTATCATTTGCCAGCTGGATACTCTGTTACTTTATTTCTAGTTTCCTTACTCATATAAAGTGCTTTATCAGCGAAAGCTAGCAATTCATCTATGGAATCACCATTTTTAGGATAGGCTGCAATGCCAATACTTACGGTACAGCCACTTAATTTCTTGGCACACTGCAGGCGTATTTCTTCCGCATAAGAAATAACCATTGCATCTGAGACATTCCGCAAAATAATTGCAAATTCGTCTCCACCAAACCGAAATAAGGATCGAAATCCTACAACGGATTGTGCGATAACTGTAAATTCTTTTAAAATATCATCACCAGCTAAATGACCGGAAACATCATTTTGCTTCTTGAAATTATCCAGATCTAATACCATAACGCCTAATGTCATAAGCGATCCAGATTGCAGCTCTCCTCTTAGTAATTCCAATATTTTATCAAAAGATCTGCGATTATAAGCTCCAGTCAATGCATCAATATCTGCCGCTCCTTTTAAGGTACTATGAACTTCTTCTAATTTTCGAATCGTGTCATTATAGCTTTGAATCATTTCACTGAATTCAGTCGCATAACCAGTTAAGGTAATCTTCTTATAGTTTCCTGTTCTGACGGAGCCAAAAGCTTCTATTAATGTCTCAAAAGGCTTCATATACCGTCGCACCGTATAAGTGCCAATGATGACAACTACGAAAATCGTAAATATTGACACTGCCAAGATCTGGTAAAGCATCATGCTACGATACTGTGTTACCTCGGCAGTAGGTGTACCCACAATGACATACCAATCCAATTGAGGGACCTTGCTGTATCCGATATAATATTCAAATTCAGAATAATTCTTCATAATGGTTGAACCTGTCATCCCCTGTAAACTTTCAACGATTCCCCCTTTCTTACCAATGCGTTCCTGATCCGAATGATACACTACAGTCCCTTGCTGGTCAGTAATCGCAATAAATCCGCTTCGGCCAAAGGACTTATTATCAAACATCATTGCCAATTCATTGTCGTGCAGCCATACTGTCCCCACAACTACACCGACTACAGTACCATCATCAATAATAGGGGTGGAAATCGCAACTACTTCACGTCCTTGAGCACTTTTATAAACGCCGCTGATGTATGTCTCTCCCTTTATCCCATGCAAAAAATAGTCTCTTTTTGATAAATTTACTCCTGATATCTTTTCAGGCTGACTCGAAACAGAAACATTCCCTTCTTTATCAATAATAAATATCGTATTTACTTCGGGAATCACTGCATTCATTTTATCAAGAAGATCTTTATCCTTTCTAAGAGTAGGGTCGGATGCAATGCTTGCCATAGAAGCCTCAATATTTTTGAAATAGGCTAGTAATTGCTCACTAAGATTATTTGCGGCTTTCTCGTTGGTAGCCAATAACAAAGAGCTGGTATTCGCAAGAAAAAATCGATCAAAGGCAATAAATTGAATAAAGCTGCTAATAATGACCAATGAGCAGAGTAATATTGTGAATTTATGCAAAAATCGCATTGAATCCGATCCTCCTTTCAAAAACCATATTATTTAAAACAATATTCTGCTTTTTTCAACAAAAACCTGCTATTATCTAGGATCTGATGCAATGGTAAAATCTAGGGATAGAGTAATATCTTATAAAAATGACGTCAGCAAAATTTGCGACGCCATTTTTTTATAGATTAACAAAACATCTTTTTCTTCAGTTTGCTATATTCACTTTGCACATACCCTTCTGCCCAATCCTGGTCCTCAATATTTTCCACCTTCACAGCACAGTATTTATACTCTGGCGTAAAAGAGATCGGATCAAGATGATCAATGGTTAATTCATTACAAGCACCAATCCACCAATGATACGTCATATACACAGCACCTGTATTTACCCTCTCAGTTGAAAGTACCCTTGCCATGACTTTCCCACGCCGTGATGATACCCACACCAGTTCCTGATCTTTAATATTCAATGCTGCAAGATCCTCAGGGCTCATTTGTATATAACCTGGCTCATCCGCCAGAACCTGCAAAGCAGCGCAATTTCCTGTCATTGTTCGAACCGAATAATGACCAATTTCTCTTACTGTACATAATACCAATGGATATTTCTTGTCAGGCATTTCTTTCGGTGAGCGATATTCCGATGCAAAGAGAAGTCCTTTTCCACTTGGAGTATCAAATTTATTGCCTTCATAAAGATATTTTGTCCCCACGGAATCTTCACTGGTACAAGGCCATTGGATGCTCCCCAGCTCCTCCAGCCGCTTATAGGTAACTCCAGCATAAATGGGGCACAGCGTTCTTAGCTCTTCCCAAATTTCTTCTGTCTTACTATATTTCATAGGATATCCCATAGCAGTTGACATCAAGGAAATGATTTCCCAATCCGGCTTCACATCGCCTTTCGGCTCGATTGCCTTATTGAATTTCTGAAATCCCCGATCTGCTGAAGAATAAACGCCTTCATGCTCTCCCCAAGAGGTAGCTGGAAAAATAACATCTGCATGCAATGCTGTTTTATTCATGAAAATATCCTGGACGATAACAAGTTCCATACTGGCCAATGCCTCTCTAACGCCTGCTGCATCAGGATCACTTTGCACAGGATCTTCACCAAAAATATAGTACGCTTTCACTTTGCCTTCTTTTGCTAGATGAGGAACTTCCGTCAGGCGGTAACCAGGCTTTGCCGGTAAAGATACACCCCAAGACTTTTCAAACTTACCCCGAATTGCGTCATCCTCCACTGATTGGTAACCTGGAAATAAGTTAGGCAGTGCCCCATGATCACAGGCCCCTTGTACATTATTCTGCCCCCGCACTGGACCTACGCCTACATTCGGACGTCCTAGATTTCCTGTCAACAAGGCCAGGGAAGACAAACCTTTTACAACATCTACGGCTTGACCAAATTGAGTAACTCCCATCCCCCAGAGAATGGTCGCACTAGGAGCCTTAGCATAGGTCCGTATAGCTTCTCGAATATCTCTCGCAGGTATTCCTGTAATACTTTCGGCATATTCCGGTGTATACTTTGCGACATTTTTTTTGTATTCTGCAAAACCTTCTGTAAAATTTTCCACATACTGCTTGTTGTATAAGCCTTCTTGAATCAAGACATTTCCAAAGGCATTTACAAGAGCCATATTCGTACCATTCTTAATGGGCAGCCATAGATCGGCAATTTTAGCCTGCTCCGTAAAGCGGGGATCGGTAACAATCACCTTTGCCCCTTTTTCCTTTGCTTTAACAATGCGGCGCGCAACAATCGGATGGGATTCTGCCGCATTATAGCCAAAAATAAAGACACATTTTGTATCTTCAATTTCAGGAATGGAATTGGACATTGCCCCATTTCCTAAGGTAGCTTGCAAACCTGATACCGAAGATCCATGACAGACCCGAGCACAATGGTCAATATTATTCGTTCCTAGGGCTGCCCTGACAAATTTCTGCATAATATAATTGGCTTCATTTCCAGGACCGCGAGCCGATCCCGTAGCCATAATTGCATCAGGACCATACTTTTCTTTAATCGCCTGCAATCTGGTTGCTGCAAAATCAATTGCCTCTTCCCAGGATACTTCCTCAAATTCATCGGTACGATTGCGCCTTAATAGCGGTTTCATTAAGCGTGCAGTAAGGCGTTTCGAATTCTTAAGAAAATCCCAGCCATAATATCCCTTTAAACATAATTCACTTTCATTTGTACGGCCATTTCCGGGCTCAGCGCCAATAACTTCTCCATCTTTTACCGTTAAATAGATTTGACAGCCGCTGCCGCAATAAGGACATATCGTTAATACTTTATTAGCCATTTGGCACCCTCCATTCTCCTCATATTATCTACTACTCGTCACTCCAAGGGCCGCTCGTTTGCGTCTATTTTGCATCTGTTCCACCATTTTAGAACCACGGACCTCATAAAGAGCCTTTGTTGGGCAAACTTTAATACAGGAGGGGCCCCCATCTTGTTTGCGGCACAAGTCGCATTTTAGTGCCTCCACTTTACTTTCACCTTGTGCAGGCGCCGCAGTGAGCACCAAATCCATCGCACCATAAGGACACGCCATCAAACACGCCTTACACCCGATGCACCTCCCTTGAATCACTTGCACAGACTGATCTTGCTGCACGATCGCTTGAGCAGCACAAGCCTTAGCACAGGGTGCATCTTCACACTGGTGGCATTGAATCGGCATGGTCACTTTTGCAGTCTTTACAACCCTTAGTCTAGGTGAAAAATTTTCTACAGTCAGTTTTTCAAGAGCTTGCTCCTTTTGATGCGCCATTACACAGGCAACTTCACAGGTACGGCAGCCAATACATTTCCCAGGATCTGCTATTACAAAGTCATTCATATTTCTACCTCCTAAGTCTTCTTTATGATAATATATAGCCGTAAACCTCATCGACTAGGCTTATAGTGGGTATGCAAAAGTTTGTGGGATTTATGACCCAGGGGTTCTCCCAAAAACTTTTGATAAATATCTAGTATTTCTGGATTTTCATGAGACTTTCGATAGCGCTGCTCTTCATCATGTTGATAGGTGCTAAACTTCCGATTTTCATAGGCTATTCTTCCATCGACGGGCAAGAGCATTTTCGGTTGACCCCCACCACTGATACAGCCTGCTGGACAGGTCATTACCTCCATAAAGTGAAAATCAGCCTTTCCTCTTTGTATATCTTCCAAAATGGGAATTACATTTTTCAATCCTGAAACCACAACGGTTTTAAGCTTCAATGCACCAGTATCCAATGTGACCTTCCTGACACCTTGTTCACCTCTGACACTTGTTACATTCACATTTTCAATCGGTTCTTTGGCTATCAGTTCATAGGCAGTACGAATCGCTGCTTCCATAACACCGCCTGTTACCCCAAAAATAGTACCCGCTCCGGAGTACATGCCTAAAGGTTTATCAAAACTTTCTTCAGGCAAAGCATTAAAATCAATCGCCGCTTCCTTGATGAGATAAGCTAATTCCCTTGTGGTTAAGACAGCATCCACATCCTGATAGCCACTGGATTTCATCTCAGGCCGACTAGCCTCAAACTTTTTACAGGTACAGGGCATGATCGCGACACTATACACCTCTCGGGCATCGACCCCATCAACACTCGCACCATAGGTCTTAAACATGCTTCCCGCCATTTGCTGGGGTGATTTACAGCTTGATAAATGGTCAATCAGCTCAGGATATTCATTTTCCACAAACTTTACCCATGCTGGACAACAGGAGGTAAACATCGGCAGTGATCCGCCCTCTGTAATTCTCTTAACCAATTCACTGCCTTCTTCCATGATGGTTAAGTCAGCAGCAAAGTTCGTATCATACACTCGCGTAAAACCCAAACGCTTTAAGGCTGCAACCATTTTTCCTGGTACCAGGCTGCCAAGGGGCATTCCAAATTCTTCGGCAAGAGAGACTCTGACTGCCGGAGCGCACTGCACCATGGAAAATTGTTTTTTGTCTGCTAATCGCTTCTTTACTTTAAAAAAGTCACCATGATAATAAGCAGCAAATAGTGGTTCTTTCACAACAGGCATATTCCGTTCTTTCAGTCTTTGGCTGCGAGACGTGGCATACTGTTCAAAAGGAGAATCATAAGCACTGCATATTTGCACACATTGCCCACACATGACACACTTAGCCACATTAACAGACTGAGGCTTACCTTCTTCACCTTCAATCGCATCTACAGGGCAGACTTCCGAGCATCGGCCACATCCTGTACAAAGTTCTGCATCTATTTTAATATTTTCTTGTAGTTTTTTAGCCACCACCTTATCCCTCCCTGACCATGAATTGGTTGTGGAATCCACTCATCTTATTGGCCGCGGCAATACACCGCTGTGTTCGTTCTTTTACCACATCAACATATTGAAGGGCTTCACGGGGACAAGCTTTTACACATGCGGGCGCTCCCCCACATAGATCACATTTACTAGCAACAACCTCTGGTTCATCTCGCAGGCGGTCCTCTTCATCTCCTATACGTTCTTGGCGAGAAACAATCAGTTCAATGGCTCCAAAAGGACAAGCCATTATACAGCTTTTACAGCCAATACAGCCTGCTTCATCAATTACAATCCGATTGCTCTGCTCTTTAATCGCTGACACTGGACAGCTCTTTAAACAAGGAGCATCTTCGCAATGGCGACATTGAACAGGCATTGTGATCTCAGGAGTTTTGACGAGATACAACCGTGGATTCAGGGAAAAATTCATATTCCCTACAGTCTTAATTTCTGTATCCAAATGAGCAACAGCACAGGCTACTTCGCAGACGCGACAGCCAATGCATTTTTTAGAATCTGCCAAAACGAATGACTTCAAATTACGACTCAACTTCAAACTCCTCCATTTCTTACTTCTATTTAAAAATAAAAATTTAAACACGAAGACACGAAGAGTTTGAAGAACACTGCTTATTCCCTTCGTGTTTTCTTCTGCTCTTCGCGCTTTTTAGTATTTTTCGAACATAAATTATGATTTGACTATATAAGTCTTTCAGATTACAATTATATCAAAATTTATTCCATACTAATAATACTAATAATATTCGTCTTCCATACTTTTTAGGTATTCTTGCTTTATAGGAGAGTGCTTTTTATGATAAGTCTACGTGAAATACAATATTTTCTTGCCATTGCACAAGAAGGCAATATCACAACAGCTGCTCAGCGCTTGCATATGGCTCAGCCTCCTCTTAGCCGACAAATGAAACAACTAGAAGAAAATTTAGGTACAAAGCTTTTTGAACGTGGTCATCGAAAAATTCAACTTACAGAAGCAGGGCGTTTGCTGCGCAATCGGGCGGAACAATTACTTAAGCTTATGGATACAACGGTAAAGGAAATCAAAGAAATCGATTCTGGCGCCTATGGAACACTATCCATAGGTACAGCCTCCTCCTCTGGAGTAACCATTTTACCAAAAGTAGCGCGTATCTTTCGCAATCACTATCCGGATTTAAAGTTTGAGCTATGGGAAGGGGAGTCAATTCGCATTATTGAACTCTTAAATGCAGGATTAATTGAAATCGGTTTAGTACGTTTCTCTTATGATACGGATACCTATGAATCCATCGAGCTGCCTAAAGAACCTTTAGTGGCTGCTATTCATAAGGATAACACTAAACTTCTAGAAGAACAGGGCGATTCCATCCCTTTGCAAAAGCTCATGGATCAGCCATTAATGATTCATCGTAAGTATGAAATCATTATTACAGAACATTGCCAACAAGCTGGCTTCAATCCGTATTTACTTTGTAAGAGTGATGATATCATGCCGATTTTAGCCTGGGCTGACGCGAATGTCGGCATAGCAATTGTGCCGCGAGCCGCAATTGGTCTTATCCCCAATACCAACCTAGTATTTAAGACCATTAGTGATCCTTGTATCAATATTGCATCAGCCGTTATCTGGATGCGCAATCGTCACTTATCGGCTGCTGCCCGTCATTTTCTTACTTTATTCACAACCATCACGCAAGACCCCTCTCCTCTATCCTAAACTTAAAAAGGAGATATTAAAACCTTGAATCAGCAGCAAATCAGTGCCATTATCTTAGCAGGCGGCAAAAGTACGCGAATGGGTCAAGACAAAGCCTCCCTACCTTGGGGTGATCATGATATTCTACACAGTATTATTGAATGTATGGAGAAGATTTCACAAGACATTCTTGTCATAAGCAATCAGCCGCGCAGATTGCCTTCCTGTGTCCGAGTCTTGACCGATATCATTCCTCAATGTGGCCCTTTAAGCGGAATACATGCAGGTCTGCACTATGCTAAGTATGCTACTACTTTTGTTATTAGCTGTGACATGCCTTTTGTCATACCAGAAGCTGTGCAAACCATTCTAAACTACGCAGCAGCTAACAAAGAGCGAGATGCGGTACTGCCTCTATATCACGGTAAAATACAGCCACTCTTTGCCTCTTACCAAAAAAATTCCCTCCCAATCATTGAGCAATCTTTGTGCGCAGGTCATTATAAAGTATCATCTCTTTGTAACTTGCTGCATAGCTTCTACCTATCAGAAGAATTGTGGCCATCCACCATCAATTTGGAACTCTTATTTAAAAACTTGAATTCTTTCCCCGACTATCAACAAGCCTATATTTATAAGAAAAACGCTTCGCGTCCTTAAAACATACAAAGCGTACCGAACCACAGAGGCGCAGAGAGCACAGAGAAAAGATAGATAGGGTAAATACACACTCTCAGTGTCCTCTGCATACTCTGTGTTCTCTGGGTTAACCGTTCCCTCTAAAGCTTATAAATTCTATACTATATAACAAAAGAAGGTGATTTTAAATGATTGTACTAGAAGATGCCCTTACCCTTTTATTAAACCATGCACCACTGCATTGCAGTACTACGAGATTACCTCTGGCAGAGTGTTTTGGCCGTATTTTAGCAGAAGATATTACTTCCACCATGGATTTTCCTCCTTTTAATCGTTCCCCTTTAGACGGGTATGCGGTACAACTGAAAGATATTGTCCACATATCCCCAGAACATCCTGTCTTGCTCACGCAAATCGAATCCGTACCTGCAGGATCAGTTCCTTGCAAAATTGTCAGTTCCGGACAGGCAACACGAATCATGACCGGTGCCAAAATTCCTGAAGGTGCTGATGCCGTCATTCGCCTAGAAGATACTCGCCTAATCAATGATCAGATCGAAATACTGACTGCCGATAAAGCAGCAACCAATATTTGTTCTCAAGGTGAAGAAATCCGTGTGAATGAGAAAGTATTAACAACAGGCACTCTCTTAGAAGAAGGTGCACTTGGACTCTTGTCTATGTTAGGACAGGCCAATCCACTGGTTTTCCATAAACCAAAGATTGGTATCCTTGCCACAGGCAGCGAACTTTTGTCTCCTTCTGATCCTATGAAACCTGGCAAAATTCGCGATTCTAATAGTTATATGCTATTGGCAAAAACCCATAAGGCTGGAGGAGAACCTGTTTTACTTGGATGTGTAGAAGACAATTTATCTTCTATCATTACAAAGCTTTCTGAGCCGCCTGATCTGCCTGTATATATTACAACAGGCGGCGCTTCTGTTGGCGATTATGATTTAATGGAAAAACTATTTCAGGAACTACAAATCCCTCTTCTCTTTAAAGGTGTAGCAATTAAGCCAGGCATGCCTATCTTAGCTGGGGTTTGGAAAAACTCCTTACTCATTGCTCTATCTGGCAATCCCGCAGCTAGCAGTGTTTCCTTCGAGATCTTAATCAGCCCGCTGATTCGTAAAATTGCAGGATTACGTAATTGGAATCACAAAAAGGCTATTGTAAAGCTTTGGGGTACCTTTACGAAAACCTCGCCAACTCGCCGTTTTGTTTGGGCACGCTGGTTTATGAAGCAAGGTATCATTTTTGCAGAGCCATTGTCACATCAAGGTAATGGAATGCTAAAATCTGCCTTAGAAGCCAACGCATTACTTGAAATCCCAGCCCATAATCCCCCTATAAAAGACGGAACAGAGCTAGAAGCAATCCTTTTACATCTATAAAATGGGTACCATTCTTCCTAAAGGAGCGTTATTCTAAATGAAAATCATACATGTAACCAATGCTGTCGGCTTAGTTCTTGGTCAAGATCTAACGAGAGTTGTCCCTGGAGAGTTCAAAGGTGTGGCCTTTCACAAAGGACATATCATTCGTCCTGAAGATATCCCTGTAATGATGAACATGGGCAAGGACCATGTCTATATTTTGGAACTTGGTCCCGGAGATGTTCACGAAAATGCGGCAGCTGAGCAGCTTTCACTGCTGTCAGCTGGCGCTAATGTCATTCAGGAACACGCCAGTGAGGGCAAAGTAAAGATGCTGGCTCACACCTTTGGCTTACTAGATATTCATATCGATAAGCTATTACAAATTAATGAGATGACTGGAGTTGCTCTATCGACTCTGCATTCTGGCACACTCGTCAAGAAAGATGAAGTAGTGGCCACTGCCAAAATCATTCCATTAACACTACCACAAGACACCCTGGATCATATTGAAAGAATCTGCGCTTCCGAAAAAATCATTTCCATTAGACCCATACCAGCAAAAAAAGCTGGCTTAGTTGTTACTGGCAATGAAGTTTTTTATGGCCGTATTAAGGATCGATTTGAAGAAGTAATTCAGAAAAAAGTATCAGACTTAGGCAGCTGCCTGTCAAAAACTATTTTTGTACCGGATGATACCGAGAAGATTTCCGCCGCAGTTAAAGAACTTTCTCTCGAAAATGATTTGGTCTTTGTCACAGGCGGCATGTCTGTAGATCCTGATGACATCACGCCCCTAGCTGTACGCCAAACTGGTGCAGAGGTTATTGTTTATGGCACACCCGTATTACCAGGCGCTATGTTCCTATTCGCCTATCTTAATGATACTCCCATTTTGGGTATTCCTGCTTGCGGTATGTTTAGCAAAATTACTGTTTTAGATGTTATCCTACCTAAAGTTCTTGTTGGAGATAAAATTACGTCCCGCTTCATTGCTTCCTTAGGTCATGGAGGCCTATGCCGCACCTGCAGCGAAGGATGTCATTATCCCAATTGCTCCTTTTGCAAATAATAAGATTTTTTTTAAAGACTCTATACAATGCATAAAAAATAAAATATTTTGAACCGAGAAGATGCGAAGTCTACGAAGAACAGGTCGAATTTGAAATAACCATACGATTTCAACCTGTCCTTTATTTTCCTTCGCGTCTTCGCGGTTCATTACTTTTTACATGAATCTATATATTCCACCAGTATTGCAAGGGAAAAAATACTTTTCAAATTGCAGGTATCAAAATGAAAGGCAGCGAACTAGTATTTAAATAGCATTTTTCGCTATTTTTCGACTTATTTTTTATTAATTCCATTTCCTTACATTCAGCGCTTGTATTGGGGTGAACCAGCTTTGAAAATCATCATCCATAGAATTCGCAACTTCATTTTATTCATTTCCATATGGAAGATACTCTTATTACCAGCTGACGCATCTGCTCAAGAGGTGCCCCTGCAATTGAAATGGACACACCAATCTCAGTTTGCGGGTTATTATGCTGCCATCCAAAAAGGACTTTACCAGAACGATGGTTTGGATGATACCTTACAAAAAGAAGCTCCTAACACTACTATTGTGGATGAGGTTGTACAAGAACTATCCCATTTCCGCGTGGATAATTCTTCTTTAATTCGTCCACTCATTTGCATTATTGGAGTTCTAACATTGGGTTTGATCTTGTTTATCATTTTTAATATCAAACTTAATATGGTGCGTAAACGGACATTTAGCCTGGAGAAAAAGTTGGATGAGCTCAAAGAGAAGGAAGAAATTATCCGGCGCCTGGCATATTACGATACCTTGACCAATCTGCCAAATCGTCTATATATCAAAGATATGATTTCTGCAAAAACAGTGCAAGATGGGGAAAATGGGTTCGCAGTAGTAATTGTTGATCTGGATGACTTTAAGCGAATTAATGACGCTATGGGACATGCTGTCGGTGATGATTTTTTAAAAATCGCCACACAGAGGATACTCGATAGTCTAAGGGATAATGACACTGTCGCTCGGATCGGCGGTGATGAATTTATTCTACTGTTGTCCGGACTGAACAAAGAAAAAACTACCTTGGCTGTGGAAAAAATAATACACGCAATTAAAGAGCCATTGTTGTACCGGGAGAACCTTTATTATCTTTCGGCCAGTGCTGGAATTGCCTTTTGCCCTCAGGACGGTCAAGAATTTGATGACCTGATTAAAGCCGCTGCAATGGCACTCTATGAGGCCAAACGTCAGGGCAAAAACCGTTTTGTTTTTTTCACTGAAAAAATGCAGCTCCAATCCATCAACCGTCTGGAACTGGAAATGGATTTGCACCAAGCAATCAACAATCATTCTGGATTGGTATTGCACTATCAACCTCAGATCTCTTATGACGGCAGCATTGTCGGTGTGGAAGCTCTTGTACGCTGGAATCATCCAACGAAAGGTTTGCTGTATCCTGATTCCTTTATTCCTTTGGCGGAAGAAACGGGACTTATTCTTCCCTTAGGTGATTGGGTAACCCTCACTGCCTGCAAGCAAAATATGGAATGGCAGAAATCTGGCTATCCTCCTATGAGGATTTCAGTAAATTTATCAGTTAAACAATTTCAACATCCGTATCTCCTACAGAACATCCAGAACATTTTGCAGGAAACCGGTTTGCCCCCTCATCTGCTAGAGCTAGAGATTACCGAAACAGTTGCTATTAGCCATGCGGAACTTACCCTATCTTTGCTGAATTCGCTGCGATCCATAGGAGTACGCCTAGCGCTCGATGATTTCGGCGTAGGGTATTCTTCCTTTATGTATCTAAAAAATTTCCCCATTGATAATTTGAAAATTGACAAATCCTTTATCCGTGATATCACTTTAAATCAAGAAAGCCAAGCTATTATCCAGGCTATTTTACAGGTTGCCAAAAGCCTGCGTTTCAAAGTAGTGGCAGAAGGAGTGGAAACGTCAGAACAGCTCGCTTCTCTAAGAAAGCTGAATTGCCCTATCATGCAGGGCTATCTGTTCAGCAGACCTGTACCTGCCGACAAAATCGATACCTTTTTGCAAGGCGGAAATCAATGGAATTATCCAGACCCGATCTAAAACCATTTCATGACGTTCTTATCTCTGATAACATTGCTATTATTTTATAACGATTATGCAAAATACCATTCACCTGCTGCTGGTAAAGTAGGTGAATGGTATTTTTTCCGTCTTTTTAGGTTGGGCATTTGCCAATGAGCAATTAACCTCCAAAGATGCTGTAGCAGCGCTCATCATATTAGCATCTGTATTCCTAATTACTAGAAACCCCACTCCGAGGAAGCTAGACCCTCTTTTGAAAGCACAAAAGAATGCTTATTCCCTTTCAGGGCTGGATAGAGAAGGCATATAATTTTTATTTGATTCTTTTATCTAGGCTTCTTATTGCCATGTGGGCAAACAGCAACACAAATCCCACAAACATGTCCATGGAATTGAGAGTAGTTGTTTATTTTCCATAAGTCACATTTTCTAACATCAATCAATTTTTCCCTTGTTAAACTTTCATCCCAGATATTGCCGACAATTGCGCCCGCAGGGCATGCACTGACGCATTTTTTACATGTACCACAATAATTTGTTCCAACTAAACCATTCGTCTGAAATGGTATATCCGTTAATACTGTAGAGATCCTAATCCTTGGACCATATTTCCTCGTTATTAAAAGAGAGCTTTTGCCTATCCATCCTAACCCGCCCCTTACGGCTGCGGCTTTATGAGGAAATTCACCTTTAATATTGACAAAATCAGTTCTCTTGGAAGAGGGTATGGCATAAGCAAGATACCCCTTTTTATCGATTTCATTTTTTAACTGTTCCGTTATCAAATCAAGTTTATCATTTACGTTAAGATATTCGTCATAATACACTTGATTCGGTCCAGATATGATTTCATCAACTATGGTTGGCGAAAGAGGCAGTCCAATTGTTATTGCGTATGGAGTATTCTTAAATTTACAGGAAGAAATATCACCTATATAAGCAAACCCATATAATAGATTATCAAATGTATCTAATGTTCTTATTATGTCATTTTGTATTTCCAAAGCAGTTGTTTGCAACGTATTCCCCTCCCAGCTAATCTTACTCTTATTATACTGAAAAGCGACGTTTCTTTGAAATTGAAAAGGATTATGAATGATATAAAAAAAGCCTATATCATAAACTAATTTTCTTGAAGCCTTTTCACCAGAGTGTGTACTGTGGTTGAAAGATTTTTATCTTTACGAGTAATCGCAAACAGCGTGATTTCCAATTGACTCAATTCGTTAAATATATGAAATGTATTAATTTCTTTATTGAGATTCTCTACCACACTTCGTGGGAGCAGCGCAATGCCCAATCCCTCCATCATCGCATTTTTTACAGAATCAAAATCGCTATATTCAAAAGTCGAATTCAGTCCACGTTTTTGCAGCAATTCATCACACAAAATACGGAAGGTACACCCTTGTCGAAAATTAATCACTGGGTACTCATCAATTTGTGGACACTCCTTATCTTTCATCAGTTTTTTATGTCCAACCCAAACAAGTTCTTCCGAATGAATCATAACTGTATTTAAATATTTCTCAGAAATAAAGTCATGCACAATGCCGATATTTCGAAGGTAATATTTAAAAAATATCTATGCCATTTTTTCTGTAGTTTGATTTACATTACAGGTTTTTCCTACTACATTATTATTTCCCCAGCAGTCTTTATAATCCCAGCCTGTTAATTCTTTAAATGCAGTTTTTGCGCTTACAGTAGCATCCTCCATAGAACCGCCTGCTCGCAAGCGATGAACTTCATCTACCAAAATTTTATGTCTCTCTTTATTTAGTTTAAGCCTTGAAGAAGCAATCCATGTGATTCCCAGTAGTAAAAACGGAGTAGCCATCGTTAAAATAGAGATTCCAAGTACTGCACTATCCGGTTGGACTGTAACGCCTGCTTTAAAACCGAAGGCCTGTAACACAAAACCAAGTAATGCTGCTTCTACCGCCGTTGCTACTTTCGAGAGCAGGGAATTCACTCCAGAAAATAGTCCCTCTCTTCTTTGTCCTGTTACAGCTTCATCTATGTCTGCCATAAAAGCTAGCTGAAAGACAGGCACATAATCAATACCCGTTCTTCCGATGGTATTGATTACTGCAAAAACAGTTAACAAAATTACCAAACCAGAAGAGATGCCTGTAGTTAGTACATAATATCCAAGTAATGATCCAAAGACGATTACAGTCGATATTTTATAAGTAGCGGGTCCTCCATACTTATAACAGGTTCCGATAAAGAAGAGCAACGCAATAGAGGAAGCAAGGGCTGTAACACTTGATATATTCGCAGTGACAACTGGGTCTATCATTAAAACAAATATGACAAAGTAGGTAAACACTCCTGAAGTTAGGTTTTTGAATATACCGCCGACTCCCATCAATACACAATGCAGTCTAAAGGTCTTAATTCTCATACTTGACATTACATCAGAGCCTATTTGCGGTAAAACATTCCAGACACTGCCGATATGATCATTATATTCTACTTCTTTGGGATCACGCTCAAAAGTAAAGGCATATACTAGCAGTAATGCAAAGCCTGTCATGACTCCATAAATGAGACCCGTCGCCCAAAAGGCTTCCGGAGAATTTTTCCCATACATTAGAAACAGTCGCCCAGGTATAAAGGCTGCAATCGTATTAGCAACTGTACCAAAAAATTGTTTTGTTCCCGTTAATTTAGCCTTATCACCTGCATCCTGAGTCATCTCAGCAGGCAGCGTGGAGCATGGAACAATAACCATGGTAAATATTGCTTCATATATCAAATTCATAATGAGATAGTACGTGAAGGATTGACCTGTAATCCATAATAAAGGGAATATAATTGTTATGGTAGGAATCCCCATGAGAATAAAAAATCTTCTTCTTCCAAATTTCCGTCCCAGTCTTGTATTACGAAAGTTATCCGTTATAAAACCCATGATCGGATTGCCAACCGCATCTAATAACCTGGCCACAGTAAAAATAAGACCTGCTTGTACCGCACTCATATTACACATGGTTGTATAAAAATACATGAGCCACGCCGATATCAGGAATTGAGCTCCTCCCCCTAAAAAGTTTACGGAAGCATAACCAATAATATTTTTTAACGTTACTTTTCTTGCCATAATAATTACCTCCAAATGTTAGCACAAATGTTATTCTTATAAATTCTTAGGTTCATTGCTACATTGACAGCAGCTCAGCTTCCCCAGAAGCTAAGATAAATGATCCCAACCCTTTTGGCTCATTGCTGACGATTGGTTCACTTATATAATAGGTAAACGTCCCATCACGCTTGTCTTTTCCCCCTAGTCCTGCCACATAGCACACTTTATTTAAATTGATCAGCCCTTCCTTAGTCTCTAAAATAAATTCATCCACCAATCCCTGGTAAGCTTGTTTTGCATTTTCCTTCAAGCTTGCTGGCAGGTATCCTTTTCTTACGCCTTTCAATAATGCATACACAATCATAGATGATCCTGAGGATTCTAAATAGTTGCCTTTGCGATCTTTTGCATCCAAGATTTGATACCATACATGACTTTCCTTGTCTTGTACCTTCAGCAAGGATTGCATACAATCATTAAATATGACCACTAGCTTTTCTCTATTTTTATTGTCTTCTGGAAAAACTTCTAATGTATCAGCCAAAGCCATCACATACCATCCCATAGCCCGTACCCAAAAATGTGGCGATAGACCCGTTTTCTTATCTGCCCAGAATTGTTCTTTCGCTTCATCCCAAGCGTGATATAAAAGACCTGTTTTTTCATCCTTTAGATTTTTTTCTGTTATTATGAACTGATTTGCAACATCATCAAATTCTGCTGGATTGCCAAATTTCTTTATATATGCAGCATAAAAGGTTGCACCCATATACAATCCATCCAGCCATATTTGATGGGGGTAGATTTGTTTATGCCAAAAAACACCTTCACTAGTACGGGGATGAGTTTCTATTTGTTTTCTTAGTGACTGTAGTGCGAGCTTATACTTTTCATTACCAGTTGCTTTATACAAGGTTAGTAGGATTTTTCCATTATTTAAATGATCTATATTGTATTCCTTTAATCTATATCCAGTGATCGTTCCATCTTCTTGTATAAAGTGATCCATAGTTTCTATGATGAAATCAAGATACTTGCTATCTCCTGTTTGCTGCCAAACCTTTGCGATACCATCTAAGGTTAAACCATATTCATATCCCCAGTGATCCGTCAAATTTGTCTTTCTTGCGATTACTGAATCTGCCATCCATTGTACATATTTTTTCATTTTTCCACCTCTTATTTTCCGATTTTCCGGTTACATCATGTTCCTTTTAATATCCAATTTCCTCGGCTATAATTACGATTCTAATTCTGCCTTCAAACTTGATCCCATTATGAATAATTGTTGTAAAATTACATATTCTTTTTTTACAATCACAGTCCACACAAAATCCAGTCTCTGTACAGGGTGTTTCATGTTTTATTCTTTTAGAGTTCATCGGTGCTATTTCCCGTATTCTCTGAAATGCATCCTCTAAGCAATCTACTATTTTATTAACCCCTGCTACTATGATGACGTTCTTAGGACCAAAAATCATTGGAGCAACACGATTGCCAGTACAATCTGTGTTCACTAACTCACCTTTTTTAGTGATCGCATTAGTGCCTGTCAACAAAAAATCTGCTGTAAGAGACTTTCTATGAATATCCACTATGTCGGGATCAAAAGGAAGATCCTGATATCTGTCAAAAAATTTATAATTGCCATTTCTCAGAATCTCAACCAATCCCATCTCGCTTAAGGTTGTCGATCCACCAATGGCAACACTTGCGCCTTCTTCCAGCATTCCAAGGACCTTTTTTTTGGCTTCTTCTATATTTTCCACATAGGATGCCTGAAAATGCTTTCTGTTTAATATCGCGACTATATCTTTTGCTTTACAAAGGTTTTTCCAAGCTTTCATTTTATCGATGATCATCACCCTCCCTCTGCCAATCACATGTAACAAACGCTTATTTTCTTATGGTTTCTTTACCACAGGAGCTTTACTCCATTATAAAATAAAATCATTTTTTCAAGAATTTGATATATTAAGATAATTATTTACTATTTTAATAAGTTTTTGACACCACTTCGCAGCAAAGGAAAAGAAGCTAAGGAATAAAGCAATATAAAAAGTACACAAAGACTGCAGTGTTACTTTGCAATCATTGTGTACTTTCTTATTTAAGAAGAGATATTTGGATACAGGAAAGATCTCAAACTACTTACAAAGCATTATATTTTGCTGGGTACTCTTATCAAAAAGATGAGCCTTCTCCATATCCATGCTTAATGTAACCTTCTCTCCGCATTGCATCTTAATACTGCAATCGCTCCGCAAGGTGAGCATTGTATCAGCAACACCAGTGCAGTGCAAATATACTTCTGCCCCTGTATTTTCCTGCACTTCAATGCAAGTCTTATAGATATTTTCCTTCTGGGACTCAGTGGAGACATCCTCATTACGGATATCTTCCGGGCGTATTCCTATAATCACTTCTTTGCCAATATAGTTCAAATTCGATACTTTTTTTGCCTGGTCATTAGTGAGTTTCCATTCAACACCACAAGCAGTAAATATCACTTTATTTCCTTGGGCTTGCAAATTGCCGTTAATAAAATTCATTGCTGGAGAACCAATAAATCCAGCGACAAACATATTAACAGGAGCATTGTATATCTCATCAGGTGTTGCAATTTGCTGAATAATCCCATCTTTCATAACCACAAGCCGATCTCCCATTGTCATTGCTTCTGTTTGATCATGAGTTACATAAACGGTTGTAGTCTGCAGCCTCTTTTGTAATTTACTAATTTCCGTACGCATTTGCACACGAAGTTTAGCATCTAGATTAGATAGGGGCTCATCCATCAAAAATACTTGTGGTTCTCGAACAATCGCCCTTCCTAAAGCCACACGCTGCCGCTGACCGCCAGATAAATCCTTCGGTTTTCTCTTCAATAGAGATTCTAAATTTAAAATACTTGCAGCTTCTTGTACGCGTTTATCAATTTCTGGTTTTGCAAATTTACGCATTTTCAAACCAAATGCCATATTTTCATATACATCCATATGAGGATATAAGGCGTAGTTTTGAAAAACCATGGCGATATCACGATCTTTCGGCGGCATATTATTCAGCCTTTTATCTCCAATATACATATCCCCATCAGAAATTTCTTCCAACCCCGCAATCATACGCAGTGTTGTTGATTTACCGCAGCCAGAAGGTCCAACTAAGACGATGAATTCTTTATCCTTGATTTCCAAATTCACATCTTGAACAACTGTTGTATCACCATATCTTTTATATATATTTTGCAGTTTCACACCCGCCATTATTTCCACTCTACCTTTCCTGTAGTATTTATCTGATGAGCAAGTCACTTTAAGACTCTTCTTTTCTCTTCTCTTGGTACTCATCAGTTAGTTCATCAATTAGCCTGCCATCTTGCTATTACAGCCATTTTCCATTCTCCTGTTCAACCATATACAGATTACACTTTCCACTTCGATCAGAGGTAAACAAGATCTGTTGGTTATCCCAGCTAAAGGTCGGGTGACAATGTGACTGCTGCATATACCATGATGTATGATGGGTACACAATGTCTTCAGTTGCGCCTTATCATCCTGCAAACTGATTAATACCAAATCATCCATTTGATCACCAATAAGCAGCATATTGTCATTAGTGGCATGATAGTGATTACAATAGTACGGCATAGGAATGTTCTTTATCACCTCACCATTTCTATCTGCCATTCCAATATACGGTATTTGTCCAAACTCAGGATAATTAATAATTGCTTGTTTTTTATCTGACGTAATCGTACCATCATGCCCTTTTCTTCGATTATCAAAGAAAATTTTTCCGTCATTTGTCCAAAATTCATGACCAACGCAATCATCCTCTGTCTGACGGAAACAAGGAATAACAGTACGATTCATAATATCAAGCAGCCAAATTCTTTGAAGCACAAGATTCCACGGACCTTCATGACAGAACATAGCTATTGAACTATCATGGGGTGCAAATTGAAAGTGACCTAACCAATGAGTGTCTTCATATATATTTGTAGCTTTTGTACTATCCAAATCCACCAGAGTAATCCACCCGCGTTTTACAGCATACATTTGCTCTTTGAAACCTTTGTAATTACCACCTCTGTATAATCCAGGGTCTTCATTCCGGGCAAGTCCAATGACTTTCTTGTTTGGGGAAATAGACGGATGTCCTAATTGAATACCAGTCTCCTCTTCGAAAATGTCAGTGGATTTCAGCGTTGTTGTATCTAACTTTTTAATTTTATTACCTGTTACGTAAATAACAAATTCACTATCCGGAGTCTTCGTATGACCACTTGGCATAATTCCTGCTTTTTCATCTGTCAGCTGACAGATAACTCCTGTTTCCAAGTCCATTCTAAAAAGATTATATACTTCTGGAATTCGCGAGGCACGATCAGACATAAAATAAATTTCACGCTTCTCTATAGTGAAGGAATTATCTGTAAAGTAAAAATGATAATTATTACTTTCTCCAGCTGTAAGCTGCCAAACGACTTTACCGGTTTTCTCATCAACTGTCATTTTCTTTTCTGCTGGATATTCTTTTCCGATCATTAAGGTTACGCCTCCTTAAAGCTCTTTACTACAACCAGCAACAACTATATCCCCTATTGTTTACCAGCTACATATGCGTCATATTTTTGTTTTGATTTTTCAAAAGCAGCTGCCCATTCATTCAGAAAATCTTCTGCTGATTTCTTTCCAGTCATTACAGCCTGAATGCCAGGGTCGACTGTTTGATCCAGGATGGAACGATAGTCAGGTAATTGCATTGGTGGTTGATAGATTCTAAAGTTAGGATCAGAAAGCATTTGTAACGCAAGCTGCATATGAGGTAATTCTTTTGCCCAAGGTTCTTTCAAAGATTCTGTATTGGTAGGAATCTGTCCAATGCTTTGGTTCCAATAGCTCTGGCTTTCTTGTGAACACAAGAAACTTACAAATTTCCATGCTTCTTCTGGATGCTTCGTTGTTTTGAAAATGCCGTAGCCATTGGTATTTCCGCCTTCTTGCATTAACAGTCCATTTGCCGTTTTAGGTAAACCTAATGGAGCATATTGTTCTGGCTTCATAGATTTCTTATGTTCTGAGTAGGATCCAATATTATGCTGCACCATGGCAACAGCACCCGTATCAAAAGCAGCAATCATTTCTTTATAACCATTCGTCACATCGCTTTTCGGTGTAAAGGTCTTATAAAGCGCTAAGTATTTTTTAAGAAACTCAACATGTTTCGGATCATTAATGAGGCACTTACCATTTGCATCAAAATATTCAGTAAAACCAGAGTAAGCAAACATCATTCGCTGCAATTGAAAAGATGCACCATCACCGCCACGAATGGTAAAACCATAACGATTTTTGTCTTTATCTGTCATTTTTTCTACAGCAGTAAAAAATTGATCCCAATTTTCAGGAACTTGCACGCCAGCTTCTTTAAACCAGTCAGGTCTATACCATAAAATCTCCATATTCATCGTATTAGGCAATTGGTATAGTTTTTTATCCAATACCATATCACGATTTGACTGGATAATAGACGGGGAAATCTCGTCTTTCTCACTCCATTTATCAAACAACGGGTCCATTTCCAATAATACTTTTCGTGCCGTAAAATCAGCTATCCAACTCGTTTGCACACCACATACATCCGGAAGATCATTGGCAGCAATCGCAGTATCAATTTTTTGTTTTGCTGACTTCTTAGGAAGACCAACATACTCAACATGGATATTGGGATTCTGCGCTTCAAATTTCTTAATTAATACTTCATAGTAGGGAGTACGGTCTGGCCCTGCATTTTCATCCCAGAATACAATATTGACCTTTTCTCCTGCTGGCTGTCCAGTAGCCGCCTGCTTCTGCCCGCATCCGAATAGCAGCACCAGCGAACTCAATAAACAGGCGACCATTAACACCTTTGTTCCTTTTTTGAACATAGTGAGTATCACTCCTTCTCGTTTTGTAGCTTATTGTCAACTAACTAAATTCTTTCACATCTAAAATTATCCTTTTACAGCACCTCCCAAACCATTAACTAGATACCTCTGTGCATAAGCAAACATGATAATTGCAGGGACTAATGCAATTACACTGCCAGCTGCAAGGGCACCATAATTAATGTTGAATTCTCCCATCATGTAGCTTAGCCCAACCGAAAGGGTAAAATTTGCCGCCTTGTTCGTAAGCATAAAGGCGAATAAGAATTCATTCCAGGCATAGATAAAAGTAAATACGCCCGTCGCTACGATTCCTGGTAACAATAAGGGAAAGATAACATGGCGAATGGCCTGCAGACGGCTGCAGCCATCTACCATTGCCGCCTCTTCAAGCTGCACTGGCACATTAGAGATAAACCCATTCATAAGTATAGAATTAAACGGTATTTGGAAAGTAGTATAAGCAATAATGAGGGATAGTGGATTACTGATGAGACCCAAATTCTTGAAGATAATGAACAAGGGAATAATGAGCATCGCCCCAGGAACAAACTGAGTACACAACAACAGAAGCAAAAAGGCTTTTTTCCCTTTAAAACGATATCGACTTAAAGCATATCCTACCAAAGTAGCAAAAAAAACTACAGATATAACAGTACAACCAGCTAGAAACAAGCTATTCTTAAAAAACAATGCAAAACCAATATTATTCCAGGCATTTATGAAATTATCAAAGGTAATCTGGCTTGGAATATACTCCAATGGCGTTTTGACAATATCTCCCTCATTCTTGATAGCTGTATTCACGGTCCAGTAAAAAGGAAACATGATGAATGTCATGGTAATCAATAATGGAAAATACAATGTAAAAAATCGTTTCTTTTGGAGGCTGATTTTCATCATACTTCGGCACCTCTTTCCATACGACTAATTTTCAAATAGGTAACTACAAATACGAGCAAAATAGCAAAGGATATGACCGTTATCGCTGAACCATACCCAAAATTATTTTCGCGAATTGCCAATTCAGCAACATACATAGTCAACGTAGTTGTATGATGTGCTGGTCCCCCTCCTGTTAAGTTGAAAATTAAATCAACATTATTATACTCCCAGACGCAACGCAATAATGTTGTCAATATAAGCGTGTTCTTCAGTTGGGGTAAGGTCACATATAAAAATGTTTTTATGCGTCCTGCCCCGTCAACCTTGGCTGCCTCATAAAGTTCTTCAGGAATACTCTGCAAAGCAGATAGCAATGTGATGGCAAAAAAGGGAATGCCTCTCCAAAGTTCTGCAACGACAACTGCCGGGAAAACGGTAGCAAGATCTGCTACCCATGCCTGTCTCTGTTCAATAAATCCAACTTTTAATAACAAATCATTAACAACACCCATGTGTTCATTGTACATTAATGACCACATAACAGAAGTCAGTACACCGGAAATAGCCCACGGTGTAAAAGCAGCTGCTCTGAAAAAAGTACGAAATCTAAACTTTTGATTTAACAGCAGTGCAATGCTCATTCCAAAGAATACCTGTAATGAAACTTGTGAAACTACCCATTTGAATGAAATCCACAAGCTGGCATAAAACTGAGGATCTTGGGTCAAAATGCGTACAAAATTATCCAAACCTGCAAAGCCGTTATAGAACGGTGTATTGGCATTATAATTCTGCAAACTGTAATAAAAGACATTACCCAGTGGATAAAATAAGAATCCTGCAATAAATACCAGCGCAGGGGAGATGAAAAGATAGGGAAGCCACTTTTCATAATCAAACGTATTCTCTTGTTGCGAAGACTGCCTCCTTTTTACCTGATTTTTTAGTGCCTTAACTTTTTCTTGTAATTGCATAGTTATTTGCTCACCTTCATTCTTTTAGCTTCATTTCCTTAATTATAGAATAAAAACAATTTTCCAAGAATTTGATATATTAAGATAACTATTAACTATTTTAATATATTTATTGCAGCTTATAATGAGAGTGCAAACCAATGTGGCTTGCACTCTTATCATAAGCTATTTTATACGTCATCATAATGTTTCCCATTAATACTGACATTTTTAAATACTAATCTTTCAACATTTTTCAAGACAAAAGGGGTTTCTACATTGTGCAATATGCAATTCGTGAATTGTACATTGCTAATGGGGGTGCGCTCATATGCACTCATCAAAATTCCGGTTTTTCCGCCGTAACTCTCTAAGTTCTCAACAAAGATATTGCGCACAATAGGTGTATACTCTCCGGCATCTCCCTCTTCATAATCCATATCGACTATGAAAATTTCTTCGTCAATACTTTTTACAGTCGTATTTCTAAAGTAAATATTTTCGATGATGCCGCCACGTACAGAATTGGTTTTAAATCGTAATGCACGATCTAAATTGGGACTATCCATCACATTATGATCAGCAAAAACGTTGCGAACACTACCTGATATTTCACTGCCGATGGTTATGCCACCGTGTCCGTCCTTCATATAATTATTCTGGATCACAATGTTTTCACAGGGAATGTTGATTCGCCTGCCATCACCATTTCTGCCTGATTTAATGGCAATACAATCATCTCCATTATCAAAATAGCAATTTTTAATCAAGATATTCTTACAGGAGTCCGGATCAAAACCGTCAGTATTAGGACCATGCCCAATGATTTTCACACTATTAATCGTGATATTTTCACAAAGCACGGGAGAAATCTGCCACATGGGAGAGTCCTTTACTGTAACACCTTCAATTAAGATATTTTTACTGTTATAAAACTGTATAAAGCTTGGACGCAAATAGTGTCCGCTGCCAAATTTTCTTTCTTCTACAGGTACATTCTGCTCTGCCATAGTAAACAGCACATTACGATCCTCAGCCTGATGCACCTGCCCTTCTTGCCAACCATACTGGGTTAACCCCTTCCATGGCCACCAATGCTCATTATCACCGTTACCATCAAGAATCCCCTCCCCAGTAATGGCAATATTTACGGCACCATAGGAATAGATTAAAGGAGAATAATTGTAAAGTTCCACTCCCTCAAACCGATTCAGCACCATGGGTAAATATTTTTCTAGATCTTGGCTGAATTTTATGGTAGCCTCTTTAGACACATACAAATTGACTTTGCTCTTAAAATGGATAGGCCCTGTAAGGTAAATCCCCGCAGGAACTACCACCCGCCCTCCACCAGCCATATTAGCTGCCATCATTACTCTGCGAAAAGCATCTGTACAATCCATTATTCCGTTCCCAACTGCACCAAAATCTGTTACTACAAAATCACGACGAGGAAAAGTAGGAGGAATAATTTGACTTAGGATGTGCTGAATTTGCCCCCACCCTTGTTCTGTTTCTACTTCATGACCCAGAATTTGTTGTCCATAATTCATAATAGCTACCTCCATGATAGGATTATTTTTTATACCTTAAACTGATGCATTGTTATTTGTAATTCTTATTTACTCTTCCACTACACTAATGAAAAACCGTCCTGAACCCTTGAACTTTCAATGGTCCAGGACGGTTTGTTATTATTACTGACTCATCTTTAACTTACTACTTTTTCGTAGTTACACGTATACTTGGACCAGTTCCAGTCCATTTTCCTGCAGTATCACCAGCTTCCACTTTAAAGGTGTAAGTGGTATTAGGTGCGAGCCCTATCACAGTGAACGCGTTGCCCTCAACGGTATACGCCGTATTTATTAGAGTAAACTCTGTATCGTTTTTTATCGGTTTTCCATCTTGAAATATTCTATAACCAACAACTTGTTTATCATCTACAGCCATGGGCCAATTAAGGGTCACACTTGTATTCGTTACGTTACTACTGGTTATTTTACTATTTGCCAGCCACTTTGGTGCCCCAGTGTCATACCCCGGTTTCGTAGTCACTTCTAACCTTAAGCCGTATACAGTTTCATTCCCAGAAGCGTCTACTGCCTTCACATTGAAAAGATAATTTGTTCCAGGCACGAGCCCTGTAACATTATAAGCACTTGTATTGCCAGCAACAACAGTTACCAGCTTGTCGTTTTCATAGATGGCATACTGTTTTATACCATACAAATCTGTCGCAGGTTTCCATGCGATATTCACCCATGTCGTACCTACTTTAACGGATTTTACAATTTCTTTTCCTTCAGGCACTACAGGGGGCACATTGTCCTTCACACCTTTTGTTACTACTTTCAAGCTTGGTCCGCTGAGTGTCCAATTTCCTGTTGCATCGGACGCCTCTACCTTAAAATCATAGGATAAAGCTGGTGCCAAACCTGTAACCTTATGGATTGATGTATTTCCTGAAACTGTAGCTGCTACGGAATTTTCATTCCATATCCGATATGCAGCCACCGCCACATTATCTTTTGCTCCAGTCCACTTCAGGGTTACACTGCTTTCCTCGATGGCATCGGCCAATAATGTACTCTTATCTGACCAGACTGGACCAACTGACGCATCAGTTGTCACTGGCGTTGCTGTAGTATCCTTATCAAAGGAAAGTCCTATCGAATTAGTAATAACCCACGGATTGGGCGTCTTATTGTCAAATGTGACTTTGCTAAAAGAGCTATTCTTCAAATAATCAATTTTGGTAGGTTTTACATTATAGAATTTCACATTTTCAAAATTAATATTTTCATGAAACCCGTTACTTACTCCTGCTACTTCAATGGCAGGAGCACCAGTGGTGTCTACCGTGCAATTTTTAATAGTCATATCCTTGAACCGTCCTGGTGCGGAAGCAGGTTCAAATTCGACTACTGCATTTGGATCAGAATAAGCTGACGTAAAGATGAATGCTTGCAGTTTAATATCTTTCAGCGCATTATCCCTGAACAAGATGTTTCTGGCACCACCGCCAGTAGCGTTATTTGTTTTGCTGCGAAGACCTGTATCAGTATGATTAATAACATTATCTTCTGCCAATATATTCTCTGTCCATGCAGCTGTATGACTTCCTGTTACAATAGCTCCATGTCCTTGTCTAAAATAATTGTTAAAAATCCAAGCATTTTTAGTCGATTCTTCCTTTTGACCAGCAGCCCCTTGCCCCGCTGCAAAATTCATGCAGTCATCACCTGTATCAAAGAAAGTATTAAATACAGTCAAACCATTTCCATGAGCAAATTCAATTCCATCGCCATTATTAGCATCATAAGTCTTCATAATTACACCATTTACTGTTACATTATTGCAATTTAAGTTGATCAAAGTGTGGTTGGCAGGATTTACTGCGGTAAAACCACCATAGTACACATTCGTAACACCTCTTAACGTAATCATACTTGGTCTTCTAGGATAAACGGCTTTAAAGTTCATCTTATTCATTGCCATTGCTTTTTCAATACTGGTTTTTGCCAGTATACCGATATTAAGAGCATGATTAGGATCAAGAACGTTATCTTTGCTGCTATTTTTAGCTGGAAGATATACGGGTAATGAAGAGTCTTCTTTGTCAAAGCCGTCTTGTATCCAGCCATTGCCATCAATTGTGCCTTCGCCCACAATTCGAATATTCTTGATACTGCCATAGTCATAGGTATGGGCATTGATCAGTGAGTAAAAACGCTCGTCTGTAGAATAATCATATAACAAATAGTGATAAGGATACTCATCAGCGTTTTCTGTAGCCAAGAGAGTTGAATCTTTACCAATTTCAAACGTCATATCACCTTTGAGCCAAATAGCTCCTGTCTTAAATATTCCGGCAGGTATCAACACTTTTCCGCCTGGAGTACAGGCGTCAATTGCTGCTTGAATGGCCTTTGTATTTGATGTAACGCCATCCCCAACTGCTCCATAGTCAACAACATTAAATATCTTAGGAATCGCTGTTGTAGATTGCTTCACGCGAATACTGTCGGGTGATTCTTTTCCATCTTTATCGACTGCCCTGACTGTAAAAGTATAGACTGTATTCGCCTTAAGATTAGTAGCAGTGTAATTATGCATCGTTATTTTTTGTGCAGCACTATTACTAGCATCTCTATAGAAGTTATCAATGTTTGTTTTTGCCAGGGAATGATTGCTTTCATTCGCATTGCCTACCAACTTACCGTTCATATAAACATTGTAGTTTACAATGTTCGAGTAATTCTCGGGCTTTTCCCATACTAACACAATGCTTTTCTCATCATATGCTAGGGCTGGAACTCTCAAGTTTTGCGGTGGCAGTACAGTGGCTGCAGATGCTTTTACCATATCCCCTCCCAAACCGTACACTTGACAGATCACTAGCAAAACTATTAATACCAACGATAACCGATTTGCTCTCTTCATGTAGTAACTACCTCCTAATATGCTTCTCATCACTTGACTACTTGGCATTTTCAAAACGGTCCAACGCTTCTAATAGCTAATGATAACTATCATTCACTAAGTTTTTATTGGTCATCGATTTTGTTTCATAACAAATCCTCTCCTTTTAAATATTCAGGCTTGACTTATTGCAGTATAAACAACAATCAATTTTCTGTAAATTTAATTTCTTCAGATAATTATTTAAAATCTTAAGCAATATTTCTTCTACAGCTACTTTTGTCATGTGACATTGTATCTAGAGACAGAGGATTCCTTGATAGCAATGGATTTATAGCTGCACCAAGCACCAAAGGGACAGATCAGTATGGCTTCCAATTTACCAGATGGAAAAATAGCTTTACAAGATGCACCTGCTAGTCTAACTCACCCTTATGTCATTTATATTAAAAATGGACGCTATTAAACTTAAGAAAGTGAAGAATAATCTTAATATATTAAATTGTCAAAATGTTCTAATTTGTTTAAAGTAAAAGTAGACATTTTTTGAAATAAAATACAAAAATTTACTTATTCAGGGTCTTTGACCATCGGGACTGTCGGCATTGGAGGTGCATACTAGATTTTGCCAGACCGTTCTAATGATGGTAATAGATATAGGGATAGGATAGAACCGTTGAGGGAACATGTGCAACTCAATATACTCTATTTGATTCCCCTACTATATAAAAAAACTAGGAGGAGAAAAACATGAAAAAAAGTTTAACTCTGGCACTTGCTGTAATGTTTGGCTGTAGTGTTGCAGGTACAGCATTTGCGGCAACCGGAACGGAAAATCCGTTTACAACAGTCCCGTCCAATCATTGGGCATATCCTGCCGTGACACAACTAGTAAAAGCAGGTCTTATTGATGGCTATAACGATGGCGATTTCCGCGGTGATCGCGCTATCACTCGTTATGAAATGGCTTCATTGGTTGCCAAAGCAATGACCCATGTCGACAAAGCAGATGCTGCTGATAAAGCTGCGATTGACAAACTTTCTGCAGAATATGCTAACGAACTCAACAATTTGGGGGTTCGTGTAAAAACTTTAGAAAAGAAAGTTAACGCTCTTGGCAAAATTACAATTGGTGGTGAATTACGCATCCGCTACGATTATGCTGGTGATGGCGTTTCAGGTTTTAGCGATGCTAATTCTGACAAACGGAAAAATGGCCAAGAGCGGTTCCGCTTGAATATGAGCGCTCCTTTGGATGATAACTGGAAAGTATCTGCCCGCTATGAATCGCAAGCCGCTAAATATGGTGGCAGCGGCAGTGACAACCTGAATGTCCTGGCCCGTGCTTATGTGGAAGGCGACGTTGCCGGAATGCATGTATTGGCAGGCCGCGGCAATTTTAAAACCTTCAATGCCTATACCGGCTGGGATAAAGATAACTGGGACGGCGCAGGCGTTACTATCGGCAATAAATTAACTTTAGACATGTATGCTATGAAACATGGCGGTACTAATAGTACTACTACTTATACTACTACTGCTGTTGTTGATTCAAGTGGCAATCCTGTTCTTGATAAAAATGGCAATCCTACTTATACTACTAAATCAACTTCTGCCTTCAAGCAGGTTAATACCTGGTACAAATTGTCTCAGTTGAAATACTCTTTCTCTCCCGACTTCACTATGGCTGCTCAATGGTTAAAGAATCCTGTCGAAGATAGGGGCATAACAGGTGGTAGCTATGACACAATAGGTATCGGCTTTAAATATAGCGGAATTAAAAACATAACATTAAGCGCTGAATACGCTAAAAACAGAGCTACTAAAATTATGGGAACTGACGCTGCTGGTACTCTTAGTAGTAAGGTGGCTACTACAAACGATAAGCCTGTAGGCTATGAAATTAAACTAGATTACGGCAAAGCGGATAAAAGCAAAGTTGGCACCTGGGGTTCTTGGGTCGGCTACAGATATGCCGAAGATGGCTTTGACCGCAGTGACGTGACCACTGGTTTCCGTCATGATAATGCTAAAGCAGCTCGTATGAACAATATTAAAGGTGTAGAAGTTGGATTAGATTATACCTTCATTAAAAATACTAAATTTCAAGCTTTCTACATTGCCGGTAAAGCTGTAAATGGGAATGATATTGCCGGTACGGACAATAAACATATGACATATGCTCAAATGGAATTATTCTTCTAATCTGAATAATTTGATAAAAAATCGTAGACAAAAAGGCACTTTACGCAAATCGTAAGGTGCCTTTTGCCTTAAATTTATAACTTATTTTTAAATTCAATAGGTGGAACACCCGTATATTTTTTAAAACAGACACTAAAATACTCTGGGCTGCTATATCCCACTACATCTGCTACTTCATAGGTTTTCATGTTATTGCTTCTCAAAAGTTCCATCGCTTTTTTCATTCTTAGCTGTAATAAAAAATCTGAAAAGGTAATGTTTCTCTCCTGCTTAAACAGTGTGCTCAAATAAACCGGGTTCATGTGCACATGCTTAGCTACTTCCTGTAATGATAATCCCTGCTTTTCGTAATGTTCTTCAATATACTTTGCGGCTTCTCCTATTACCCCACTCCTGTGACTCTCACGCTGCGTTGTCATAAATTGAGCAAGATCACATGCCACAAACTTGATCAAGTTCGTAATTTCCTGAATGGTTTGCATTTCATTAATTCGACTATAGTAAATAGATACATTTCCCTGCTGCGTTTTTTCCCATTCTTGTGCCCACTCAGCCGCACCTCGAAATAGAGATATAATTAACTGTACTGCAAGGAGGCGAACATAATACAGTGATATATGACTTTGCTGCATCATCTTACTTTCCAAATCATCGACAAAATGCAAAGCATCTTGCACCAAACCAAGCTTTACTTTATCCACAAGTTCAATTTCTTGCCCACTGATCTTTACACTCTTATCATAACTTGACGATCTTCCACCAACGTCCAACATGGAGAAAACTCTATTTTTACCAATAAAGTGGCGATAACTAAATACAGACCGTGCCTCCCCATAAGATGATTCAATATTAGAGATTCCATGATACGCTCCCCCAAGAGCAATCGTCACTGTTGTTTCTAAATATTTTTCTACCGTATTTTTAATCTGCTCTGCTAAAGCCCTTGCATTTTCTTCTGCTTTTTCGCAGGTTTCATTGCTAGAATAAATTAGAATCAGTTCATCCTTTTCTAATTCAACGACGCCTCCTTTTCCCTCAGCAAATATTAACTCTTCACAAATATTGAAAATACAGTACCTTAACGCTTCTCTTTTTTCAATAGGCTGCTCTACTGTCCCCACTAGTTCCTTATAATACTCATCTATCTTGACTAAAAAAACAATAAAAGTTTGACCTGTTAATTCAATACCTAATGACCTTGCTTCCTGTATTAGCTCTTCTTTATTATTTTCTTTACATTCCGTCAAATTTTTAAAAAAGGCTTTTCTAAAAAAAGGCTTTGCTTCACTTATTTTTTGTTGTGCCCTATTCTCGACATCCCATTCTCCAGCTGCTTTTCTTACTTTTTCTAGTAGGATTTCCTTATCTACCGGCTTAAGCAAATAATCAAAAGCTCTTATTTGTATCGCTTGTTGTGCATATATAAAGTCATTATATCCTGTAAGAAGAATTAACTTAATCATCGGATATCGTTCCTTAACAATACGTGCCATATCCAGACCATCCATAAATGGCATCCTAATGTCAGATATTACAATATGAGGATGAAATTCTTCAATTAGTTTGAGCCCCTGTTCCCCATCAGCCGCCTCTCCCCCAAGCTGAAACCCATACTCCTCCCAAGGTATTGTCTTAGCCAGCCCCTTGCGAATAATTCGGTCGTCATCAATAATTAAAATTCTATGCATTTTGCCTGTCCTCCAATTGTTTCATCGGAATGATAACTTTTATTACCGTTCCTTCATGCAACTCACTTGCAATCTGCAATCCAGCTTCCTTTCCATAATGAAGTTGGAGTCGTTCATAAACACTACGCACACCCAGACCAAGCTTCTCAAGCCCTTGGTCTCTATTATCCAGGCTGCTCCGAACTTCTTGCAACCTCTCCCGATTCATTCCAAGTCCGTTATCCTGCACTTCAAAACATAAGAACCCATCCCGTTCATAGCCGCTTACCTTAATCCAGCCAATTCCCCTCTTTTGCTTTACGCCATGATAAATTGCATTTTCCACCAGTGGCTGCAGTGTTAATTTCACAATACTATAGGATAAAATCTCAGGTTTCACATTAATTTCATAAGAAAAGGCATCACCATAGCGCATCTCTTGAATAAATAAATAATTACGTATATGAGAAAACTCCTCTTCAACACTGATAATTTCCTTACCACAGCTAATACTTATGCGGAAAAAATTTGCTAAGGCTGTAATCATCGCACTGGCGTCTTCATTCAATCCCATATCACATAATCCCTTAATGGAATACAATGTGTTATACAAAAAGTGTGGATGAATTTGTGTCTGTATTACCGAAAATTCCAACTGCCTCTTTGTTTCCTGATCGATGTTAATCTGCTCCAGCAAATCTTTTACTCGCTCTACCAAATCTTTTACTCCCTGATTTAAAACTCCCATCTCATTCAATGGATGAGTATCAGTAACAAAATTTATATTCTCCCCCTGTATGCGCTTCATACTATCCGTCAGAACTGAAATCGGTTTTGTGATATAAATAGCCAACACATTTGTCAAAAATACAGCAACTATAATTAATAAAACAATCAGCGACAACGTAATATATTTTATATACTTAACTCGATCCAAAATTTCTTCCTGTGTAAATACAGCCGCAAGCTTCCATTGATTGGTCTGCAGAGTATCATAGATAACAACCATTGTCTTGCCTTTATGGGTTTTAAATTCAAGCCTTCCTTCTTTCTCCTTGGTTTCCTGTAATTTTTTTATTACCTCGTTATTCATCTGATATTTTTCGTCAATTTTTTTAAAAGTCATTGCATCTTCCTGATTCACTAATATTAAATATCCACTTTTACTAAGTAATGATTTGCTGAAAACTCTCTCAAAAAAATCATACCGCAAATTAAATAAAATAATTCCATTAATCTTTGCATTTTCCCGTCCAAAAAGTTTGAACATACTGATAACTCTACTCGGATTTTCTCCACGTTGTATGTCTTCCGAGCGGGAATTCTGCCAATATATATCATACGGATTGTCTGTATATCTCTTACGATATTGCTTATAAATAAATTTGAGCATGGAACTGGAATCATCACCTCTAAAAAAAACAAACTTGCCATTATGGAAATTGATGTAAATCGAGTCAATCAGAGTTCCATTAACCGATCGAATCCCATTAACATGAGATTGTACCTTCAAATAATCTTCAGGACTAATATCCTCAGGTTCTTTATTCATAACAGTAAGAAGATCAGGTTCATTTGACACTGCATTCAATTGCTGCAGCGCATCAGCAAACCGATTATCAAGATAATTTCCTGTTTGAAAAACAATGGTTTTAATATTATGGTACGCATTTTCCTCAATCTGCGATGCAGCCAATAAATATGATGTCATCCCTGTAATAAAGATAAAGAAGATAATGATCGGTATATAAAAACTGAGAATAGTAGATTTAAACGAATACAGAAATTTTCGTGCAAACTTATCTTTCAGCCATTTAATCAGCATTTCTATCTTTTTTTTCAAGACGCCCCCCCTTTCTACTATCGCAAGATTCGCACTATTTAAGCATGATTACACTATATACTTAATTCCCCCCTTACTCAAAAGATGTCTGTATCTACTTTTGTCACCTAAATTCTCCATTTATTTCTATTTATTCGATAATAGTTAATTAACCCCTTTAAAAAAGTAATATAAACTTAATTTTTACCTCATTTCTAATTGCAAAAATAAACATCAGCAAAGATTTTCTGCTTTGCTGATGTTACTAATCAAGTCTGCCCCTAATTCTCCATTCTGCTCCCGTAGTGAGTCATTTATCAGCATTTTTCAGGAAAGAATCCGTGATTCTCCGAAATTTTGTACCTCTCCAATATTTGACATTCCTTTTTAAAAGGAAGAAAATGAAAAGAAAGCTAAATGGTTGGTGATTTTCTTATGAAGCTTAAAGGAACATCGCTTTTGGAAAAACAAATTCTAAATACCATCTTTGAAAAAATTGATCACGGCAGCCTTGGTGTCCGCTACTGGGATGGCGAAGAAATTGCCTATGGTCAGTCAAGAGGGAAAACCAAGCTCATTTTTAAAACGGTGCCACCATTCAATTTCGCCAATGACCCTGTCCTTGCTATGGGTGAAGCCTATATGAGCGGAGATCTTGATTATGAGGGGCAACTGGAAGATTTCCTCCGGCTACTCGATGCCAATCCCCAGGTTTTCGCAAAAAACAGTGTTTTAACAAAGACTGTTCAAGCAATGAGTGGGCTAACCAGTCGATTTCAAGCCAAACAGAATATTCAACATCATTATGATCTTGGTAATGATTTCTTCTCTTTATGGCTTGATAAAACGATGAGCTATTCCTGCGCCTACTTCAAACATCCACACGATACGCTGGAACAAGCTCAGTTGCAAAAAATCGACTATATCTTGAAGAAGTTGAATCTAAAACCGGGCGAAACCTTACTCGACATAGGCTGCGGCTGGGGCTGGCTCATCATTAAAGCCGTGCAAACCTATGGTGTCAAAGCTGTAGGTATAACCTTGAGTGAAGAACAATTCCAAAAAAGCCAGCAGCGTATTGCCAGTCTAAACCTAACCGATCAAATAACCGTAAAACTGTTAAATTATCTTGACCTGGACGAGAAAACGTACTGTTTCGATAAAATCGTCAGCGTCGGCATGTTTGAACATGTAGGTAAAAAGAACATCCCTAAATATCTTGAGAAAGTATCCAGCCTGCTGACGCCAGGAGGTTTGTCGCTGCTTCATACAATTACCGATACCACTGAGAGCAAACCGGAAAATTCATGGATCAAGAAATTCATATTCCCCGGCGGCTATGTCCCTTCTTTGCGCGAAGTCATATGGCAGCTGCCGGAATACGATTTCCATCTTCTCCATGGGGAAAGTCTCCGCATGCATTATGCCAAGACTCTTGACTGCTGGTATCATAATTTTTCCGACCACATCGATACCGTCAAAGAGAAATTTGACGACCAGTTTGTCCGAATGTGGAGTCTTTATCTCCAAGGCTGCGCTGCTGCGTTCCGGACGACAGGGCTGGATATTCATCAGCTTCTTTTTTCAAAAGGCTTAAATAATAACTTACCCCTAACGTACGATCATTTACATAACTAACGCCTTTCTTCACTAAACCCCCACCCCACCTTAAATCCTAACCAATAGGGAAAGCCACTATTTATCTATAAAAGTAAATAGTGGCTTTCCCTATATCCTACTATATTATGGCACAATTAATAGAAAAGACTAACTAATAAAGCCAATCATTTTAAATGTGATTACATCGTCCCCATCGTCCTTTTGAAAAACATAATTTTTGAAATAAGAACTCATTTTTCACTTTACTTTTGCTTGCAATCCCTAAGAAATGTAATATAATTAGGAATAGGTGGAAATTAAAAAAGTCGCCGTGTCCTGAGAGTGGTGGAACACTCCCAGGCACGAGCAGGTGTTCTGGCACCTACACGTAACAGCTAGCTGTCTACGACGACAATTTATTATACCGTGATTTTCCCTTGAAAACAAGGGAGATGGTACGTAGGTATAGTAGCATTGTAGTTTTTGGCAAAAGCTTAGCGTCTGCATGCAATCAAAACGAAGCAAAGCGCATGTGTAGGTTGAAAAGACCTCGCATGCGTTTTTTTAATTTCCCCTGAAACAAACTGTATGCTGGTTTCTTCTATCCGCATCAGCGGATAGAAGAAACCTCCTACAGGATGAAGATGGGGGGATATAAATTGGTATCAGTACAAGGTAAGAGAAAAGGTAAAATCTGGAGCAAGAACACCCTACTAGCATGTGGCGGGGACTCCTCCTCGCCGCAGCGAATGGGAGACGTTCGTTCCATTTACGAGGGACAAGACTCGAATTTCTGCAAGGAAAGGACAATGTAAATGTATAGAACCTACAGAACAACGAAAGACACAATTGTGGGTGAGGAAACGGAGAACATTGATATTACACTTAAATTGATTACGGATATGGATGGGAAACAATATGTGATGATCAAGAAGCAAAAAGAAGATGCTATATATAATCTTTCCCTGGTAGGTCATATCACTGAAATAGTTAGCGAAATTTCATTCGAAGAGTATAGAAACATTACCTATGCAAGATTAGATAAGGAATTGTTAGAGCAAGGGATCAAACCCAGGAGACGGCTTCCCTAAAGCTCCACATCGGAAGTCTCTCGCGAAAAAAGCGAATATGGCAAATATGTCTCATACAAAGCACCCAGCGAAATTCAAACTAGAATTTCACTGGGTGCTTTAGCTTTTAGGAACTTAAACAGTACAGAAAACTCCCAATTAAATTGTCGGAACCTATACCATTGCCGCTCATAGCCGTTCCTTAAATAACCAAGTGCAATTAAGAATGGGATAATGCAGGTTCTTTTAGTTTAACTGAAGGAGATGCTCCGGCAGTAACCGCACATGGACCCAGAAGGGTAAGCAGTCCATTTCCTTCAAGCTTTGGATCGTTTCCCAGGGCATGAGTACGCTTAATTAACTGAGCATATATTTCCGGCTCGGTGAAAGCCCTTCCAAATTTCTTCTCACACAGATTAATCAATAGTGCTGTTGCTCCAGCTACATGAGGAGCAGCCATTGAAGTCCCACTAAGTGTAGCATATTCAGGATTGTTGTATGTGGACATGATATTAACTCCTGGTGCGACCAAATCCACCTCCAAATTTGTATTCGTGAAGCACGGAAATTTTCCTTTCAGGTCAATAGCACCTATAGATAAAACTTCCGGATACGCTCCAGGGTAGCTAAGCTCGTCTCCTACCGGACTGCAATCGCCCCCTCGGTTTATATCGCCCTCATTTCCTGCTGCGCATATAACAACAATATCGTTTTGAACCGCTTCTTGAACAGCCTTGTGCAGTTCAGCATCATGGCTCTTTCCACCTAGTGACATATTAATTACCCGTACCCGTTCCTGATTTGGTCCTCGCCATGCAACACAGAAGCGAATTGCTTCAATAATACTTTTGTTGGATGCGCCATAAGATGTCTCCCCGTTCTCTATATACTGCTTCATCACTTTTGCAATCAGTAATTTGGCCTGAGGAGCAACCCCCACAACCCCGCTTCTGTTTTCAATTGCGGCAATAGTTCCGGCCACATGAGTACCATGACCGCTGCTATCTGTGACATCTTCCTGACTGCCTTCATCTGTAAAATTTCGTTTGCCAATAATACAATCTTTCAAATCCCGATGGTCGATTTCGCAGCCGCTGTCGATGACTGCTACAACAACACCCGCTCCCTTCTTGCTTTCCGCCCAAATTTCTGGAGCCTGGATCATTTTGACCCCTTCTGGAATTTCATTTACTGTATCCGTTACAGATTCAATTGTGTAAGGAATTAATCGATAATCAGGCATTTTTTTGCCTCCTCATTTTTTAATCTAAATTGGACAGTACTTATGCGTGAATTACTTTTTTGAACCACTGCTCCATAGCCCATTGGTTCTTGGAAAAATCCTTTTCTATTAATACTTTGATTTCCAACTCTTGATGAGAATTCAGCACTTTATCAACTTTAAGAAACATTTTGATCTCATATTTGAAAATGTTATGCAGCAAATGACTTTCTCATTTGCGTGGCTATATAAGCATCTTCATTTTCCTTTCTAGCTAATTGTTCAAACAAAAATTTCGAATCCATCCTTATGGGCATCCTGATCGCTCATTTGATTACCTCTAAGCAAATATTCTATGCCTACGCCCCTGCTAATATGTTTAGTAATATATTAAACTCATATACAGGTAAATATTGCATTCTTAAGGCATCAAATCTACACGTTTCTCCCATTTAATCGCATACTACTCAGAATATGGAGGTTCTATAACGCTGTTTTGCTACTATTTACTCCAGCGTGCTATACTCCCTTTTCACTTGTCAAAATTTTATACAGGTACGACAAGAATCAGCAGTACCTTACATAAAGAATTGGATGATTAGCAGCCGAATATATTTCTAAGAAAAGGGAAGGAATAAAAAAGTAATATTTGAAGAGGAAGGTGCTAACTGAGCTATGAGCCAAAATGATATTAAACTTTGCATGCTGAGAGTATTGCCGAAAGAACTTCAGGCAGAAGGCATTTAGAGCCATCCCTTGTCCTTGCAGGAACTCAGGATCGCGCTGCACAGCCAAAGTACCATGAAGAAAATTTCAGGTGATTATATCGTAAGACCTAATTTCTCTCACTGGCAGTCAGCGTACCCTTGTTATCTCCTGACGACTTCTGCAATTTATTGAATGAAGAGTGGGACAACAGAAAAGTTGAAAGGGGCACAATCAATTGATTACAACAAGCGAACCCAAAAACAAATCGATTTCCTTAGTCGGCAGTCAATATGCATTATCCAATGCTGCTCCGCTGTCACCAGACGATTATCGTGATCTGGTAAAACGCCGAGCAGTTTCCATCCTGCATTTGACCCCAGACGAGCATGCTTGGGACAACAATGAGGAGTTAAGAAGGGAAACCGAAACACTCATACTGGAGAAAATCAACAAAGAAAGCAACCTGCTGCCGATTGATTTTCTAAGCAAGGGCGTAGAGAGAGCAAAGTCGATTTGCCGAATTGTCACGCCCTCAGGCTTTGGAACAGGCTTCCTGATCGATAAGTGGGTTGTGATGACGAATCATCATGTTATTCAAAGTGCTGATGAAGCTGAAAACTGCTTTGCGGAATTTGGTTACGAGGACAATCAAAACCCTATTAAAGTGAAACTGAAGCCAAGCGATTTGTTTATCACTTCTCCATTCGAAGAATTAGACTTTACGATCGTGGGCTGCGATTCAAGCGGGAGTGACGACATTATCCCTATCAAGCTTCTCAGAAGCCCTACAACCATTACCCGAGGGGAATATGCCAATATTATTCAGCATCCCAAGGGGAGAAAAAAGGAAGTTGCGCTTCAGGACAATACAATCAGCTATGTATATGACAAAGTCATTCATTATACGACCGATACGGAACCGGGGTCCTCTGGATCGGCTGTGTTCAATAACCAATGGCAACTGGTTGCACTACACCATGCCGGGTGGTATACAGACAAATCGCAGCAAAATGCGATAAACGAAGGAATTCGTATTTCAGCCATTGTCAGCAAATTAGTGGCCCTGGCACAGGTAGGAGATTCTGGAGCACTCCGGTTGACACAAAAGCTGGAGGGCACTTCTCCCTATTTAGGCTTTTACGATGTGGAAGGTTTGATTGACAATCCAGATGATCTTGCAGAGATAGAAATACCGACCTTCAAGGGTGATAAACGCTTTGCCGATATCGGCTTCTGGAATATCGAGAATTTCAATAATACTGTTCAAGAACAACGAGTTAAAGCTGTCGCTCAGATTGTAGCGGATATGTCTATGGATACGTTGGGCTTAGTAGAAGTGGAAAAAGGTGCGTTAGAACAACTGGTAAACACTCTCAAAGATCGGGGAGCGGCAATGGATTATGTGTATCTGGAAGCAGAGGGTGCTCAGGATTTGGCTGTATTGTTCGATACTACTACCACGAAAGTGGAATTGAAAGATGACATCAACCACCGATACAGTAAACTGCTCCGGTCAACAGTCAATGGAAAGCCCGCATTCCCTAAAAAACGGGAACCATTATTTGCTTTATGTACCGTAAAGGAAGAGAAGAAGGATGTCCAGTTTCTGATGATCGTTGTTCACCTAAAGGCCATGAGGGATAAGATCAGTAAGCAAAGACGAACGGCAGCGGCTGAGACACTGGCCGTTATCATCGAAGATTTGAAACAGGATGACAAATTTAAGCATTTGCCGATCGTACTGGGAGGCGATTTGAATGATGATGCAGGCAGTACTTCTCTTACATCTGTAATGAATTCACCTTCTGTCATAACGTTGACGACTGACGATGCTCTAGCTGGTCATATCTCCTATTTAAAAGCTCCTCATTCGCTAATCGACCACATTATCATCACCAAAGACATGAAGACGGGTTCGATCCAAAACGATGGTCAGACGGATGACGCTGCCATTGTTAGGTTGGATAAGACTATAGCAGATTTTGTAAAGAATATTTCAGATCATGCTCCTCTTGTTCTGCGGGTAATCTATAAGGATGAAAGCCAGGAACAGGAACGTGGGAGGGCTTGGCTTACTCCTGTCTACTTGGCAAACGAAAATACATTGGAACGAACGCTGCTCAGACTGAGCTTGAACCAATTCAAGCTAGAGGAGGAGCAGCCTTATTACGATGCCGAGAAGGATAAATTAGATATCGTAAATTACTATCGCTCGATTCAATTTCAGGGGAATGGAACTCAATTGTTTCGGCAACTGCATGGTTTGCTGCTTGACACACATACCACCATATTTACGTACAAGCAGAGCCGAAATCACTTGTATTCAGAGGTCGATTTACACGAGGACAGAACTCTTCGCAGCATCTATTCGGGTAATAAGCTTGATCCGGAAATGCTGATTCAGGAGGACTTTCGAATAGAGCAGCTAAGAAAAGAATTTTTGGAGAATAAAGAATCTCTTGAACGGCTGGATGAAGAAAGTCTTGAAGAAATGTTCGAGGAGAAAATGCAATTCAATACAGAGCATGTTGTGCCTCAGTCCTGGTTTAACAAAAAAAGTCCCATGGTCAGCGATCTGCATCATCTGTTTACGTGCGAATCGGACTGCAACAGCTTCAGGAGTAACATTCCGTACTTTGACTTTGCCGACTATAACCCCGAAGCATATCGGGAACAACTTCGTAACGAATGCGGCAAGCGTGGAGGAAACATTCGATTTGAGCCGGAAAACGGTAAAGGGGAAGTAGCGAGAGCAGTGCTGTATTTCCTGCTTCGTTACCCCAGCAAAATTGGAAAAGAAAAGGTCAATGTGGAACTGCTGCTGAACTGGCATAAGGAGCATCCGGTTACGATTCATGAGAAACACCGAAATCGGGCAATCTATGAGTTGCAGGGTAATCGGAATCCGTTAATCGATTTTCCGGAAAGCGCGGAACAAATTGATTTTACGTCAGGAGTATGAGGCGTCTCTGTGAATCGGGAACATTTTCACTTTATCCTATGCCAGTGCGTTGTGCTGGATCAGCCTGTTTTATCTAGAAAAAGAGAAGACTCCTACAACCTTCAGTTCTGGTTATAGGAGTCTTCTCTTTTTATGTCTACCTAACGAAATCGCACTTTTTAATAGTTCGTGAAATGAATTTACACCTCATAGGAGTGTCATTCTATAAGCTTGATTCTATTGATAATTATCACTACCTTTAATTAATACCTCTTCTTATGGACAGAATATCTATCATTCGGACATTTTACTTGATTTTTTGAGTTTAAATTATAATGACAGAACCACCAATCAAAACAACTTATTTCGCCATATTCATCTTCTTCTAACCTTTCTTTGGCGATTTTTTCTGTATTTGCTGGAGGTATAATAACATTACTGCCAATCAAATTATTCTGAGGCCAATTCGCTGGAGTCGCCACTTGATAGTTACTCGTTACCTGGAGGGCATGTATCAATCTCAAGATTTCGCTTATATTTCGTCCAACTTCTTGAGGATAATACAAAATGGCTCTAATGATTCCTTTATTGTCTATAATGAATACAGCTCTAACAGTATTTGTTCCCTTATTAGGATGAATCATACCCAATCGCTTGGCAACATTCCCCTGATCATCAGCGATAATTGGAAATTGAATTTCAACTTGTAAATTATCATATATCCACTCAATCCATTTTAAATGCGCAAACACTTGATCGATGGATAATCCCATTAGCTCCGTATTTAACTTACAGAAATCTTCCCGTCTTGTTTCAAATGCTACAAATTCAGTGGTGCAAACGGGTGTAAAATCACCAGGATGACTAAAGAGCATTAGCCATTTTCCTGAATAATCTCCAGGTAGTTTAATGTCTCCCTGGGTAGTCTTTACTATCATTTCAGGAAATGTATCTCCTATCAAAGGCATTCTTTCGTAAGCCATACCATCCACCTTCTTATCCTCCTCAACCGTCATAGCTTTATATTTATGTATAATATGAAGCCCTCAAGTGAAACGTTCAACTAACGAAATAACTTCACTCCTAGCAATTTTTATGACTATAACCTATGCAATGTTTACTGTGGAGGAATAAGCCTCCTATCCACTTTAAATCTTAACTTATATAGAGAAAGCCACTATTTACTTTTATAGATAAATAGTGGCTTTCTCTACATTCCTACTGATATTGGTAAGCACAATTAAGCTGCATTATAATTGCTTACTTTCTAGCAATCAGGATCGTGGCTATTTCAATTTTAAGAGTAATTCACGATACTCCTTGTCTAAATGATCTATGATGTTTCTGTCTTTAGCAACAGATAATTTACTAAGCACTTCGGCCAGACGATGCTCTAGTAAAAGTCGTCCCTCTTTAGCTGAATCCATCTTCTCCTCCTGTTTATATTGGAGATATTCTTCATAATTCCCAGAAAAAAGCCGAAGCTTTCCAGAATCAAATAGCATGAGATGGGTAGCGATGGAATTAATAAATTTTCGGTCATGAGAAGCCAGCAGTATTGTCCCTTTATACTCTGCCAACACAGCTTCAAGTGCTGCCAAAGATGGTAAATCCAAGTAATTTGTTGGTTCATCCAACAGTAGAACATTTGCTTTGCTCACCATAATTTGGGCTAGAGCGACACGTGTTCTCTCGCCTCCGCTCAATACGGCAACTTTTTTATACACATCATCCCGGCGAAATAGCAACTGTGCCAGCAGGCTTCTCACGAAGTTCTCATCATAGATACTATCTGTCATCACATTTACCAGTATCGATTTATCTAGATCAAGCCCCTCTATCGCCTGGCTGAAATATCCAAAGCGTACCTTGGGTGCAACATAGATCCCTTCAGCGTATGACAGAATCATATTCATTAACGTTGTTTTTCCGCAGCCGTTATCGCCAATCAGAGCTACCTTATAACCGTTAAAAATGCTAAATTCAGCCTGATCATACAATCTGCGATTGTCAAAGAATTTGCTTATCCCTTCTGCCCGCAGCACCATTTTGCTGTATAGATCATCGGTATTCTCCAAATCAAATATCACCTTAGGATTACTTTTGGGTTTATCCTTGACCTCTAGCTGACTCATTCGTGTTTCCATGGCTTTTACGGCTTTATACAAGTTCGCTTTTGCTTTTTGATTCCCCATTTTGTGTAGTCGTGCTTCCGAATTTCCCATCCGGCTTGGAGTTTTTCTCATGGATACTGCCTGCTGCCTGCGGTCGGCTGCCCCAGCCTCTAGTTTTTTCTTCTCTACAAGATAATTTTCATATTCTCGGGCTTGCTGCGCTTTCTTCACCTCTTTGTCGGCAAGGTACTGTTGATAATTACCTGTGTAAACCTTGATTTCTCCCTCCTGTATCTCCCATATACTAGTACAAACCATGTCAAGCAATTCCCGATCGTGGGAAACAATGACAAAGGCCCCTTGAAATTCTCGCAGCTTTTGCTGCACAAGTTCAGTTCCCTTAATATCCAAGTTTGCTGTTGGCTCATCAGCTAGCAAGAAAGCAGTGTCTTTACTAAGCGCTAAAGCAAGTCGATAGCGAGTCTTTTCTCCCCCGCTCATTGTCTTCTCATACTGCATCCCAATTTGGAATTGATGAGCAAGACCTGGATTCATACCATCTTCCTGCTCATAACTGCCATCTAGCTGAGCAATATAAGAAGGGGTGCGATACTGAACAACCTTCCCTTCATCAGGCTGCATTAAACCTGCCATGATTTTTAGCAGAGTAGTTTTCCCTACTCCATTGGAACCAACAATACCGATACGATCTTTCGAATATACCTTTAAATCATCAATTTTAAATAAGCAGCGATCCCCAACGGATTTCACAATATCTTTTAATTCTAATATTAACAAAAAAACCTCTCCTTTTTGCAAAGAGAGGACATACGTACAGAAAAAAGAGCGTAGCAACACGCACCTATACATAATCCTCTCTAGAATTCAAATGAGCACATGAACAGAATCCTGCGTATTAATACAGGAATGCTCTCTCATTTGATTTACTAAAAAAGATTATTTGCGCATGTTCGTAATACCCTTTTCCTTCCGTTATATTTTGTGATTCTAATAGTATTTTACCCAATACATCCGCAAATAGCAATAGAATACTCTTCCAATTATATATTGTGAACAATTAACTACTTTGATTAAGACTATGAAAAAATGATAAAGAATTAGAGAATTAAAGCCGAATCCCTTATGGTCAGGGATTCGGCTTTAATGTTGTTGCGTTTATGTTGTTGCGTTTATTTTGGGGACGAGAAACCTGTCCCCTGTAAGTCCTGCATGAAAGGCTTCAAGGTTGATATCAACTGTTTTAGCTTTAACATGATTCCTAATGGCCTGCTCCCAGTCAATATTCTCCAAACTCATGGCTTTTACTAAAGCACCAAATAATACGATATTCATAGTCTTGGCATTGCCAAGTTGTACTGCAATTTCAGCGGCTTTCAGCACTGTTGTCTTCACTTTTTGCTGAATCAGCTCCAGTATACCATCTGGGTAATCAATTTGCCCCATAAGAATAAGGGCGAAAGGAATCTGATAATCATTGACAATCGCAGTTCCCTTAGGATTGATATATTCTAACCAGCGCAATGCTTCCATAGTCTCAAAAGCAACTAATATATCCGCTTGCCCCTTGCCAATTATCGGGGAATAGACCTTCTTGCCATATCTAACTTGAGTACTGACACTACCACCGCGTTGTGCCATGCCATGAACTTCAGACATTTTTACATCATATCCTGCGGTAATCAAACCATCCGACAATATTTTACTTGCAAGAATGGTCCCTTGCCCTCCTACACCTACTAAAAGTATATTTTTAACATCCATTTTATTCCCCCACCCTTGAAATTGCTTTTTGGGGGCATACTTGAACGCATACCTGGCATGCAACACATTGAACCGGATCTATTTTTGCTTTCCTAGCGCCTTTATCAAATCTTAAAGCCGGGCAGCCCGTCCAAATGCACAACTTACAACCAATACATTTTTCCTCTTTTACTTCACAAGTCGACATGTAATTCCCAAATTCATCCTTATCGATCTGAGATTGTTTTTTTAGAACACACGGCCATCGCGTAATGATAACCGATGGTTCATCAAGACTAAGCGCCCACTCTAACGCTGATTTCACTGTAGAAAGTATCAGTGGGTTGATTACTCGCACATGATCAATCCCCACTGCTTTCACCACAGCAGCAATATCTAGAGCCTTTGTCGGCATTCCCTGAAGAGTAAAACCAGTACCAGGATGATCTTGGTGACCGGTCATCCCGGTAATTCGATTATCTAGAATACAGGTAATTGTATTGCTGTTGTTATACGCAATATCCATGATACTGTTTATTCCCGTGTGGAAGAAGGTCGAGTCTCCAATTGTAGCAACTACTCGCATGTTTTCGTTAAACTTGTTGAAAATCTTTTGTGCTCCATGTGCTATACTCGGAGCTCCTCCCATGCAAATAGCGCTATCTTTGGCACTAAGAGGAGCAGATCCTCCTAATGCATAGCAACCGATATCTCCAGAAACCATAACATTTCTAATCTTAGACAACTCATAAAAAAAACCACGATGTGGGCAACCAGCACAAAGGACTGGCGGCCTAGAAGCAATAGAAGCAGAATCGTACTGAACTCTCTGTCTTTCTGTACCAATCAAACTTTTGGCTATAATATCTGGATTTAATTCATACATATTGGGAATTTTTTCTTTACCGATACAAGCAATACCGGCTTGCTTAATTTGTTCTTCTAAGTAAGGTTCCAACTCTTCCACAATATAGAGTGTTTCCATCTTCGTAGCAAATTCCCTTATTTTCATCAGTGGCAGCGGATAGGTGAAACCAAGTTTTAAATAAGAAACGGTATCGTCAAATACTTCTTTAGTATGTTGGTAAGCAATCCCCGAAGTGATAATCCCAATTTTACTTTCGTTCCATTCAAAATAATTGAGGCTTGTCTCGTTAGAATATTGCTCTAATTCTTTAAGTCTTCCGTTCAACTGAGCCCGTAATTTTCGCGAAATTGCAGGCATTAAATCGTATTTAGCAAGGTTCTTCACATATGGCTTTTTGCCTACTTCTTGACGCTCGCCGATTTCCACTATACTTTTACTGTGACAAACCCGTGTCGTCATTCTCATTAATACAGGTGTATCAAACTTTTCACTAATTTCCATAGCCACTTTGATCATATCTTTCGATTCTTGACTGTCACTTGGTTCAATCATTGGGATCTTAGCAAATTTGGCATAGTATCTGTTGTCTTGTTCATTCTGTGACGAATGTAGACCAGGATCATCAGCAGTGATCAGCAGCATTCCCCCATTCACTCCCGTATAGGCAAAGCTAAAAAGAGGATCTGCAGCAACATTTACCCCAACCATTTTCATTGCTGCTAATGACCTTGCCCCTGCAATAGAGGCACCAATGGCACTTTCCAAAGCTACCTTTTCATTAGGTGCCCATTCAGCAATAATATCCTTTTTAAATTCTGCAATATTCTCCAATATTTCCGTGCTGGGAGTACCAGGGTAAGCAGCAGCAAAAGTCACTCCTGCTTCGTATGCCCCTTGAGCCACAGCTTCATTACCTGTTAGTAACTTTCTCATCTAAATTTCTCCTTCCCCATTGTCCTTCGCAACTTTGACAGCTCTGAATCCTGATTAGAAAAAACACCATTATTTATCTTTTACTGCTACTGATAAATAATGGTATTTTTTCTATCCCCCTATTCTAATTATAGGTTATTTAAATTGTTTGAGCGACCCGGCTAAGAATCCCCTCATACACTTTTACTTGATGTTGTTGAATTTTTTCTCAAGATAACAGATTAACAATTTCTTTCTTTTTTTATATAAGAAAGAATTTCTTTGGCATTGTTATTGATTAATAAAATTTTATTATAATCAATTGCAATATTATTCAAATATTGTAAAACCAAAGCATCTTTACAAGCAGTTCCCGGCATTATTCCGGCAAAAAAGAATCCCATCTTTTCAAATTCAGGTGTCAGATAATAGGTCAAAGGATCGTTTAGGCTTAAGTACAAATGAATTACAACAAATTTCTCAGAACAAAATTTACTTAACATTGCACTAATTTCCGGAATTATCTTTTTTCCATATCGTACGATCTTTACGATTGCCTGTCTTAATTTCTTGTCAGCTTTAATTCTAAAATCTGACTGGCTATTTACATCGTTTTCTGATTTTTTTTCTGGTATTCGGCACTGAACACGAGCTACGCCAATATTTTTAAATAAGTTCTTAACCATGTTTTTATGTTTCTGTGGAGGATAGATAATCAGTGTTTTAGGCTTTACAATGTACATATAAGTTAACACTAATGTTAAACGCTGTGATTGTTCAGTACTAATTTCTATAAACTCAGCATCAGGAAGATAGCCTAACCAAATTCCACAATCTTTAAAGCCGTGATGATAAACTTGCTTTTGAGAAAATATATGCTTGGTAACAGGTGGAATATAAATTCCGATTACACCTTGAAACATCTTGGGATCTTTATAAACATATAAATATTCCGCCAGTTTTGTCAATACCCCACGATTACGAAAAGCAGGCTTAACCACAGCTATTATCGGTTCAACAATTTGTGGGTCATCTATTGTTCGCAAAAGGGCCATATGTCCGATAATCTCCCCCTTATCTGTAACAACTACAACTGACGTTAAATAACCACTTTCATTTGCCCGAACCAGTTCCGCAGGATCGTAATATTGTTTGTAAAAATAGGAGTCACCATAACATTCTTGTATAATGCTCACAACATCAGTTGCTTCGGCTGGATTCATGGTCCGAACGGCAAAATTTAAATTAGGACTAGTAGTATTATATGGATAATAACCCCATAATAGTTGATTGCTTACTGTTTTCATAGCAAAATTCCCTCTCGGACATTTATTATTAAGATTTGTTTTTAGCCAGTCTTTCTCGTTACAAAATCATTATCAGTTATCACCTCTGAACCTTATGCCTATATTTTGAATTTTACCAAAAAGGTTGTTCCCTTTGAACTGCTTTCTATCGCTATAACTGCTCTATGTCGTTCCGCTATACTATAACAAATAGCAAGCCCTAAGCCAGTTCCAGTATCCTTCGTTGAAAAAAACGGAGTTCCTATCTTTTTCAGCATCTCCGCATCCATACCTTTACCCCGATCCTGGACGCTTAAAACTACTTCCCCGCTATCGATATAGGTACTAATTTTTAGAATTCCGTTATCCTCCATTGATTCAATTCCATTTTTTGATAATTTTAAAATTAGCTGTTTCATCTCCTTTTTATCCATAAGTAGATCAGGAATATCTCCTAAATCCACATCAACTTCTTTGTTCGTAGCCATCCCGTCCTCCTTTATTAAAGGTAGCAAGCCACATATCAATGTATTGAGATTAATCAATGTAAAATCTACAGATTTAGATCTTGCTAATAGAATCAATTCACTCATTATCGAATTGATTTGATCTAGCTCTTGAATCGTTAGGTCAAAGTATTCACTATAATGAATTAAATCCTTCTTTGCACGAAGAAATTGTATGAAACCACGAATAGTAGTCAGTGGATTGCGTATCTCATGGGCAATCCCTGTGGACATATATCCAACCAGATTGAGTCGTTCTAGTCGCGCCTCTTCCAATTTTTTTCTCTCACTAATATCAATATAAACGCTTAGTGTATATGGCTTACCTCCAATGTCAATTAACTCGCAAAAAAGTAGGCCTATTTGCAATTTTCCTGATTTAGTATAGGCATGTGTTTCGAAATTTCGAATTGATTTTCCCTCACGTAATACTTGAACAATTTCATCGTAATCATCAATCAAGATATGTAGGTTTCTTAAAGTTTCTCCGATCACTTCTTCGCGTGTATATTCAAAAGTACGTAAAAAACTGTCATTAATCATAATACATCGTCCATCGTCTATTGTCCTTATCGACATAGGACTAGGATTGAGATTAAAGGCTGTTGCAAAACGTTCTTCACTTTTTTGTAGCTCTCTTTGCGCATTATCTTTTTCAATTTGATTTTTACGCGCGCTCACCACATTTCTTGTAACAAAAATAAAAATTGCAGCACCAACCGTATGAGCAACAGTCATTGGTATAGCAAATCTTTTAACAATATCTATTACTCCATCACTCCATTGTCCCATAATTAGAGTCAGTATCATATGGAATATTTCAAAACTAGCAGCAAATACTGCTGCTTCACATACCCCTGGCAGCTGTCCTTTTTTCCATCTGTGTACAAATCCACCCGCCAATCCAGCAAGCAGCGTTATCAACACTGCGGAATTAGTAACTTCTGCCGCTCCATATCGTAAGTCATATAAGCGGTACCCGCCACTAAACAAACCAGCACCAACACCAATAATGGGACCACCTAATAACCCAGCAAGCATCGGTCCAAGAACTCTGACATTAGCTATACCGCCTGCAATAGCGCCGTAAAGAGAAAAGATTCCAAACGTCAATGTAAATAAAACTTCGTTTTTAGTATTACGTTTTCCCTCAACTATTTCCCAATAATATTTTCTATGGCTTAATACATAAGCCATAACGATAATTACGCACACATTGTTAATGGGGGATATAATAACATTAATTAAATCTTCATTCAAAAAACATCACCTCTACAGCGAAAATATAACATAAAAGACGAAAAATGTAAATATATGTTATAATTGGTAATACATCATTTTAACCATTTGCCTCCATAATTCTAATAATGCCTATCCAAAAGCTCCCTTGATGTTCCGCTAATAGAGATACAGGGCAAAAATATAAAAACTTCAAGAGCATTTGACTCTCGAAGTTTTTTATTGATTTGCTTGATAGCTTATACTCACTGCTTCTCTTTCATTATTTTATACGTTAATAAAGCTATCAACATGATTGAGAGAGAGGCAAACTATTTTCTTATGGTAAATTCCTCCGCACTGCCTTGCCGCATAAGGCGATAATTGCCCCCATTAGTCCGAGACACAAACCGTGTTACGGCGAAAAGCATGTATCGTTTTTATCGTTACCATAGCAACAATCAGTGTAGTCACCGTCAATAACAGAGTCGCCAGCCACGCAAACAGTATTAGTCCTGTAAACTTAAAAGCCAGGGTGGTGGCAATCGTTACGGCGCACATGGGGAACGTGTATGCCCACCAGGATACAAAAAAGTTTATCCTGGTAAAATTCCGCGCCATCGAGAATAACAAAAATTTGTAAACCTAAGACTTGCTCAAACCGCTGGTAGGCAATCGACAAACCGCATAGCCCCATCACGCTGGTAAATAGTCCAATAGGAAAATAGGATACCCCACTTACCAAAATCAATCCCCCCTTATAAGTATTGTTGTTTATAAGAATCATCCCCCAGGCATCTGCCCTGCCACCACGGCATCCTGGCACATGCTACAATAGTATTGTATAATGGTAAAACAAAATCACGGAAGATTACGCTCCTGCTTTGTCTGACCTTATTGGTGTTAGGCTTGAAAATGATACTAAGTAAATGACAATATAACCTTGACAAGGAACCTACTAAAATTATATATTAGTTATGAAATATATTCCACAACTATTTTTTAGAGTCATAAGGTACAATGCTGTATCACCTAATTGGTTTTTCGCAATCCAAGATAGCGGATACATATAAACCCTCTTCCTTTCTTGACATTTTCCTTTGGATATTATATATTGATTATGAAATATATTTCACAATTAGAAAGGAGTACTATGGGTCGTCCACATAAAGAACGCCGAGTTGAACAACTGCCTCCTACCACTCACTATAAACCTGTAGGGATTCCCCTGCGCGACATTGAGGAAGTCATATTAACCATTGAAGAAATGGAGGCTATCCGTCTAGCAGATATCGAACAACTAGATCAAGCATCAGCCGCTGACCGCATGGAAGTATCGCGGCCCACTTTTCACCGCATTGTCAATAGTGCTCATCAAAAAATAGCTGCTGCCTTGTGGCAGGGACATGCGTTACGGGTAGATGGTGGTAACTTTCGCATTGCTCACCGATTTCAAGCAGATCTGCGTCATTGTATTTGCCATACTTGTGGTCACAAATGGTCCTTACCCCACGGTACCGGACAACGTTGCCATGATTTATCCTGCCCTCAATGTCAAGCTTCCACTGTTAGTCGTGACGATAGCTAAGCATATTTCACGTAATGATGAAATATGCTTCAAGTAAGTAATTATAATAAGGGGGTATTCAATGTATTCCGATACAGTGATTGATCATTTTATGTCACCCCGCAACGCATGGCAAATGCCAGATGCTGATGGAATCGGAACCATAGGTGAACCAGACTGCGGCGACCATTGCATGATGTTTATTAAGATTCGGGAAGAAATCATTCACGAGATCAGTTTTCTTATTTTCGGTTGTGGCGCCGCAGTTGCCTCTGGCAGCATGACAACAGTGCTGGCAAAAGGAAAAAGTATTAAAGAAGCTCTAGAGCTTACGGAGCAAGACATCATTAATGCCCTGGACGGCTTACCCGAAGGGAAACAACACTGTTCTAATTTGGGCGTGGCTGCTTTACAAGCGGCCATCAAAGATTATCTAGCAAAACAGGGAGAAAGTTAGGTTAAATAACTTTTTTTAGCCTAGTTATGAAATATATTTCATAATTTTCAAAAGGAGGTGAATACTATGCCAAGAAGAGATGGAACTGGTCCGTTGGGTAATGGACCAATGGGCCGCGGTCGTGGCAATTGCCAAGGTACATTTTTAGGATGCAATATGCGAAGATTTTTTGGTTTTGGCAGTAATAATACTATGAACCAAAAATCTTTAGAAGTTCAGGCAGCTCACCTAGAAGAACAAGCTGCTAACCTACGGAACATAGCCAAACAGAACCGTAAAGCCGAGTAATTCTAATCACCACATCTGCAAATTTGCCTGTTTCCCAGGCAAGAGTAATCTCAATTTAGCTATACCAAAGGAGGAGTCCATGTGCTTATCAGTATTGCCAGTGGCAAGGGTGGAACAGGTAAAACTACGCTAGCCCTACTACTCGCCTCCATTCATTCAGATATCACCCTGATTGACTGCGACGTGGAAGAACCAAACTGTCATTTATTTCTCAAACCAGAATGGCAAGACCAAGGGCAAGAAGTTGCGGTCATGATACCACAAATTAATATAGAATTGTGTAATGGATGCGAAACTTGTTCAACTGTCTGTCTATTTAATGCCATTGCAATTTCTGGCGGAGCAGCCCTATTATTTAACGAATTATGTCATAGTTGCGGAGGTTGCATTCTAGCTTGTCAACAAGGTGCCATTACAGAAGCTAAGAAACTTATTGGCACCATCACGACTGGAACTTCACCAATCTTTCCTGCTATTCAATTCCTAAGTGGCTCATTAGATATCGGCACCCCCAGTGCTGTGCCTCTTATCAAAGCCATAAAAGAAAAAGTCTCTCATCTTGCGGGTGATATCCTACTTGATTGTCCGCCTGGTACCTCCTGCTCTATGGTTACTGCCGTCAAAGATAGTGACTTTTGCATTCTGGTCACTGAGCCCACCCCCTTTGGCAAGCACGATCTGGAATTGGCAATGAATATTACCCATCTGCTCAACATACCTACAGGTGTAGTTATTAATAAAAGTGACGAAAATATTGGCGATGAAAGTATTGAATCCTTGTGCCGCATTCGCCAAATTCCAGTATTGGCAAAAATACCTCATAGTTTCTCCTTTGCTAAAGAATATGCTGCCGGCTTCATACCTGATGAATTTCAAGCTGTCGCTGCTACTATCTGGAGCCAACTAAATGCCAAAGGGAGTGAGGGAATATGAAAGAATTAGTCATTGTCAGCGGCAAAGGCGGTACTGGCAAAACTAGCATCAGTGCTGCCCTCGCCTTTCTGTCGTCACAAAAAGTGCTAATAGATTGTGATGTAGACGCTGCTAACCTTCACTTAGTCAGCGGTGCCATCATCCGTGAAACCCATGAATTTAAAGCTGGTTTTGAACCAAATGTTGATGAAAACAAATGCACCTCTTGCGGCCAATGTACTGACTTATGTCGTTTTGGGGCCATTACTGCGGGTGTCATCACTACACCCCTTAATTGTGAGGGATGCGGCGTATGTGCCTTCAATTGCCCTGAACATGCGATTTCCATGCTGGAAAAACAAGCTGGTCATTGGTTTTTTGCTGATACTCATTTGGGTCAGTTAATCTATGCTGAACTAGGTTTATCGGTGGAGAACTCAGGAAAACTGGTTAGTAAAGTACGACAAGAAGGCAAAAAAATTGCAAAAGCTAAGAAATTCCCTCTCATGATCACGGATGGTCCTCCAGGTATCGGCTGCCCAGCTATCGCCGCCTTATCGGGTGCCAGTTTAGCACTGGCTGTGGTAGAACCCTCCTTATCCAGCATACATGATTTAAAGCGCTTAGTCGATTTAGTTGCCCATTTCAAAATCCCCTTAGCAGTGTGCATCAATAAGAGTACACTGCATCGGGAAAATACCCGAGAAATTATCGCCTGGTGCCACAGTAAAGCCATTCCTATCATGGGCCAACTTCCCTATAGTGATGCATTTCGCATCGCTGTCCAGTCCGGTAAAACCGTGCTAGAAATGGAGGATGCCGCTGTCATAGAAGAGATGACAAAACTATGGCATAACCTTGCAAAACGTTTAGAGGTTTCCATAACTGAAAGTAATATTGGCTTTTTTCGGAGAAAACTCAATATTTTTCAGTAAAAGCCTCTTTATAGAATGAAGTAAACAAAAGCATCTGGAGGTACTCTATTTGATATTAAACACCGGCATTGAATCTATGACTGAATCGGAAAAAGTAGCACTACAAAGCCAGCAACTAAAAAAGCTAGTCGAGCGAGCTTACGAAAAAACAAGTTTTTATCAAGAACGTATGCAAGCTATAGGTTTGGCACCTAATGAAATTCAAACTATCAATGATATCAGCAAATTGCCCCTCATGACTTCTAAAGATTTAATCAACAACTATCCTTTTGGGCTGTTAACCATTCCCGTAAGTGGTATTGCTCGATTTCAGCAAAGAAGCGACTTCAATACCGCAGTGGGATTTACCCAACAAGATATTTCTCACCAAGTCGAAATGCTCTGCCGCACTTTAGTTGCCTGTCATATAATCACTAGTTCAGTGATTATGATTGCGCCCCAATCCTTAGACACTGACAGTATTGTAGCATTACAACAAGCTGCAGAAAGTATTGGAATTACAGTCATATCCAGTCCATTACCTAATGTAACCTCCCAAATTAAAACCCTATTGGATTTTGGTGTTACGACTATCTTTTCTACTCCTGACATTCTTTTTCAATTAGCAGATTTCTTGAAAAATGCAGGTTTTTCTACCCGCGACCTACCTCTCATGAACATTCTTTGCGAAGCACACCACTGCTCTGCTACAGTACGCAAAAGCCTGGAAGAACAATTTCAAATTCCCGTTTATACAATCTATGGGCTGGAAGAGTTAATGAATCTAGGAATCGCTGGTGAATGCCATAAGCAAAATTGGTTACACATCCACGAAGATCATTTTTATCCAGAAATCATTGACCCTCACACTGGTTCTATTATTTCTAATAACCAACCCGGTGAATTAGTGCTCACCACCCTTTCTAGAGAAGCCATGCCCCTTATTCGTTATCGCACTGGCGACATGGCTCTATTGGAACATAAACCATGTACCTGCGGCAGAACATCGGCACGGTTAAAACTAGTTACTGATAAATAAGCTGCTTGATTTAGCAAATGATCTATAAGAAACGAAAGTGAGGAAAACAGATTATGAAAATTGCCATTACATCTTACGGTGAGGACTGCCACGCAGCAATCGACTCTCGATTTGGTCGAGCTGATTATTTTTTGATTTACGACCAGGAAAAAGAAGCTTGGGAGAGTCTGCCAAATACACAAAACCTAGAAGCTGCCCATGGAGCTGGTATCCAAGCCGGTCAAGCCATAGCCAAAACTGGAGCTAGCGTACTCATCACGGGGCATGTCGGCCCTAAAGCTTTCAAAGTGCTAGAAGCAGGCAAAATCGCCATGTATTCCATAGGAGATATGAGTGGTAGCGTAGAGGATGCGCTAGCAGCTTTCCTTGAAGGAAAACTTGCAGTGATCGACGTGCCAGGTGCTATGAATCACGGTAAATAATATACTCATTTTTACAGCAAAATCAAAGGAGATGGATGTTAGAATGTCTTGTAACTCAACTACCACAGATCATGATTTTGAAGCACAAAGCCAAAAAATCAATAATTTCTTGCAGAATGTCGACCACAAGATCGTTGTCATGAGTGGTAAAGGCGGCGTCGGGAAAAGTACGATTGCCACTAACTTAGCCGTATTTCTTAGCAGCCAGGGCTATAAAGTCGGCCTATTGGACGTGGATGTACACGGTCCAAGTGTTGCTGGTCTTTTAGGACTTACTGACCTAAAACTAAATATTATTAACAATCGAATACAACCTTATTCTTATACCGATAATTTAAAGGTAATCTCTATCCAAGGATTATTAAATCAACCAGATGAACCGCTCATCTGGCGAGGTCCAATGAAAATCGGCATTATCCGCCAATTTCTAGGCGATGCAGATTGGGGTCCCTTAGATTTCCTCATTATCGACAGTCCACCCGGAACTGGCGATGAACCTTTGACAGTAGCTCAAACAGTAACTGACTGCCAAGCTGTTATCGTAACAACTCCTCAAGAAATTTCGCTGGCAGATGTACGCAAGTCTATTCAGTTCTGTCAAAAGGTAAATATGCCAATTTTAGGCCTAATTGAAAATATGAGTGGATTCGTATGCCCCTCTTGCAATAGCCTACATGCCATCTTCAAAAGCGGTGGTGGCGAACAATTGGCAACGGCTGCAAAAATTCCATTCCTCGGTCGCCTACCCATTGATCCTAGCGTGGTCACTGCTGGCGATGCTGGTCAATCCATTGATAGTTTGAACAATCCCAGCAAAGAAAAACTGCAAGGGATTGTCGATCAAATTATTAACCAACTTCCCAATAAAAAGAAAGGTGCTGATTCAACTATGAAAATTGCGATTCCATTAGCTGGAGGTAAACTTGCTACCCATTTTGGTCATTGCCAAGAATTCGCCATTATGACTATCGATAATGGTAACGTTATCAAACATGAAACTTTGACCCCGCCTCCTCATGCTCCTGGTGTCATTCCTAACTGGGTGGCTGATCTAGGATGTACTGACATTTTAGTCGGCGGCATGGGTGAAGCGGCCCAGGTCATTTTAAAAGAACGTGGCGTAAAAGTCTCGTGTGGTGCCCCAGCAGATACTCCTGAAAACTTGGTTGCCCTCTATCTGCGCGGCGAACTTGTCGACTCTGGCAACGCCTGCGACCATGATGCTCACGGTCATGACTGCGGCAGTCATTAAGTAAGTCTTTCAGGCGCATCTAGAACGATATTCCATCATTCTAGATGCGCCTTTATCTAAAGTACATCTTACTCTGCATGAAGCCATACTCGCTGCTCACCAAAAGGAGGTCTTACTTTATGCGACTTACTATCCTCATTGATAATACAACCAATATGCGAGACCTGAAAGCTGAATCTGGTTTTTCCCTCTACATCGAAGATCAATCAACTAACATTTTATTTGACACTGGCTGTTCTGCTCTATTTATGGAGAATGCCCATAAACTTGGCATTAATTTACGGGAAGCAGATTACATCATATTATCCCATGGTCATTATGACCATACTTGGGGCCTCAAACACCTACTCCATTTGTACGTCACTGCCGACACGCCTCATAGCTCTAACCCTATATTATTAACCCATCCATTGTCCTTCAGTCACCGGACAAAGGACGGCAAAAACGGGGTTGCAATGTATCAGAAGAAGAACTGATGAGCTCCTTTACTATCCACAAGAGTAAGAGTCCATTGTGGATTAGTAAACAACTTGTTTTCTTAGGTGAAATAGAACGTAAATTCCCATATGAAGGAAATCACACGATTGGCCAGATTATCAAAAACGGCATTGCTGTCAATGACTCCATGGAAGACGATACTGCGCTCGCCTACAAATCAAGTCAAGGGCTTGTCATTATCACAGGTTGCTCCCATTCGGGCATATGCAATATCGTGGAGCAGGCTAAAGAAATTTGTCAAGATGATCGAGTGCTATCCATCATCGGCGGACTGCACCTACGAAAACCATCAATCGAACAACTTAATGGCACCATTACCTATCTACGCCAAACAAATGTCAGAAAGCTGTATGCCTGCCACTGCACAGATCAGCCTTCACGCATTGCTTTGGCACAACTAGGTAACCTTTGTGAAACAACCGTCGGACTAACTCTGGAATATCCATAATATCTTTTATAGAAAATCCGGTGTAAAATGAATCATTTATAAAAAAAATATATAATGCATTCAATAAAAAGATGGTAGGCGCATGTTTGATAATTATAGTTGTCAAACATGCGCCTACCATCTTTTTATTATTCTACATCAACAATCATTTTTTTTATCACAGACAAAGGGCCAAGATACAATGCCACCTTCCAATACCTTGACGTTCTCAAAGCCCACGCCTTCCAAAATACCTTCCGCTTCATAGCCTCGTAAACTTATTTTGCAAAAAGCTATAATTTCATCATTTTTATTCAGTTCAACTAATCGACTACGCAGTTGTCCTAAGGGAATATATGTAATATTTTCGTAATCAGCCAAACGTATCTGCTTGCATTCTTCTGGACTACGTACATCAAGAAAGACCGTATCACCAGACGTCATTTTTTCTTTGGCTTCCAGAGATGAGATACCCTTGAACTTGCCTGCCAGTTTATTCATAAGGGTATTTGCAGCCACTACTACGTTATCAATAGGAGAATTATAAGGTGGAGCATACGATAGATCAATATCAAACAAATCCTCAATACTTCCACCTAGCGTTAGCACTGTTGCCACAACGTCTATCCGTTTAGATACGTCGCCTTCACCGACTGCTTGCATTCCCAGCACTTTACTAGTATTAGCATCGACGATCAATTTTACAGTAATTAGTTTTGCCCCTGGCATATAATGAGGTTTGTCATGCCCCGCCACCATGGTGGTGATGTAGTCATATCCAAGCTGTTTGGCATCCCGCTCCGTCAGACCCGTTTTGCCAACGCTAAGGCTATGTATTTGAGCCACCGCAGTAGTAAGGACACCTTTAAATTTAAGATGCCCACCGCACAAGTTTTCACCAATAATCCGGCCGTGCTTATTAGCCGTCGACCCCATAGGCGCGAATACTTTTTTCCCAGACATTACATTTACATTCTCCACGCAATCACCGCCAGCATAGATATCGGGATCACTGGTGCGCATTTCTTCGTCCACGACGATGGCCCCTGTTGAACCTATGACCAGCCCAGCTGCTTTGGCTAATTCTACATTGGGACGTGCGCCGATTGCCAATATTACTAAGTCAGCAGGAATACTACGCTTGTCAGTCTCCACCGCTGCTACAGAGGTATCACCAGTAAAGCGTACAACTTTTTCATCCAGCAAGAGGGTAATACCTTTATCCTGTACATATTTACCCACAATCCCGCCTATTTCAGTATCCAAAAAGGCAGGAAATACTTGGTTTTTCATCTCTACAACGGTAACTGGGATTTTCCATTTAGTCAATGCTTCAGCCATTTCCATACCAATCAGCCCTGCACCAATAATAACAGCACTCTTGAACTGATTGCCTTCTAAGCCTTGTCGTACAGCTTTTGCATCATCTGGATGCCAAAGTTGATAGATATTAGAGAGTTCCACTCCAGCCAGCGGTGGTTTGATAGCTGATGCTCCAGTGGCAATAACCAGTTTATCATAAGGAATTACCTCTTCTTCCCCTGATACTCGCTTCTGAACCTTTACCGTCTTGGCCTGCCTGTCAATAGCGGTAGCCTCTGTTTTCGTCAGCACCGTAATATCCTTAACGTTTTTAAAAAATGTCGAGTTACGCATTGCCCCCACCGGGGTTTTCATCAAATCATCAATGTCCTTTACGTCACCGCCTACATAATAGGGCATGCCACAGGCACCGTAGGAAATAAGTTCTCCTCTTTCCAGCACTATAATGCTGGCTTTTGGATCACAGCGTCTGGCTTTAGCAGCCGCCTTCAGCCCAGCAGCAACACCGCCAATGATTACAATTTTTTTCATACTCTTCCCTCCCATTTTATTATCTATGATTTATTCTGTAGTTCTTCCAGGGCCCTTGCCAATTGATCAGTGCAAGAAGTTTGATTACGACAAAGATTTCCTTTGAATTTTTGAATCACCTCATCCACCGGCATTCCCTCAATCAATTTGCTGATAGCATTGAGATTTCCCATACAGCCACCATCAAATTTCACATTTTTTATCCTGCCATTTTCCACTTCAAATTCAATTTTCTTCGAACATACTCCCTTAGGAATGAATGTAATCATTGTGCTACCTCCTCCTACTATATTTTAGAATACTATATAACAACTGTTTTATTCCCTCTGTTTTTTCCCTATGATTCCATAAAACTCGTCACCAAGATCTATTTTACTGATATCTTGAAACTCCATATGTTTTAGTGTTTCAATAAGTTCCGCTTCCGCAATTCTATGGCTAATGGGAGGACCCATATGACTCTCCTGCTTCTTCCATTCTATAATTGCCACTTTGCCATCCCATGCTAAGATCCTTTTTACTTCCTGCAAAAAGCTATTTAAATCATTGGTCTCATGAAGTACATTGCAAATAAACGCATAGGTAACACTTTCATCATCAACTATTAAGCTATTTTCAACGGTTTTAACTATTTCAATATTGCCTACATTATTCTCCGTTGCTCTTACATGTACTTCACTCAGCATCTCAGTGGAAATATCCATTGCATAGATTTTTCCTATTTCGCCAACGATAAGAGCGGCAGGAATACTAAAATATCCGATTCCACAGCCCACATCTGCTACAATATCTCCCTTGTACAACTGTAGTTTTTCTAACGTAGCTTCTGGAGGCAATAGTTTTCTTCTTTCAGGATTATCCAATTTTTTTTTATCTTTTACTGAAAATTTATGAGACATGTGTATACCATCCCTTCTAAGTAAGAATTTAAAATTTTTTAACAATTAAAATTCTTTTCAAATGACAGAGATTTCTTAGGACAAACATGAATGCATTCTTCACATTTGATGCAATCTGAATCGATAAACTGTGATCCTTTTGCTTTATAGGGTTCAAGCTGCATAGGACATGCTTTCGCGCATAACTTACAACTTACGCAGGTATTCGCCACTGACATGGGCTTTTTACCGACTGAAACCCAGGATGCTAAGGTTCCCATCGGGCAAAAATTACACCAGGTACGTGGGCTATATAGTAACGCAAGAGCCCCTCCAAAAAGAGTGGTGATTAAAATAATTCTGAGGAACACTAAACCAATGGCATCTAAGTTTGGCCACGCATAGTACATCTGACCCCCAAAGACGATAAAAATAACCAATAACATGAAGCTTCGAAACCAAGTTGATTTAGCCCATTGCGGAACGTGCTTACGAGAATTTATTTTAGTGAAAACGTTATCCCACAGACTTCCTCTAGGACAATAAGATCCACACCACTCCCTGTCCCTATATAATGCTACAACTACAGGTGCTAACATACAGATTAGCGCAACCACTCCGAGAGCTGGCCAGACGAAAAAGCCCACTGAAAGATATAGTAATAGAATGCTGAACCCATACTTTTTCCAAATCATTTGCACTAATCCTTTCCTCCTCTATACCCCCCCCACGTGGAGGGGTATGGTAGTATTATATCTTTTTCTATTTAATTTGTATACCCAACTTTATGAAATTTATGAAATAATTTTATTGATGCTCTTTTGGCAATTTATTTACCTTCTTTCATGACATAAATGTACCCTGCATTCATTTTACTCCATCCCCTTGACATAACTTGCCGTTTCATGCAAAATAAATTTACTACCCCCTCCCATAGGGGCACTACGGAGGTGATATCATGTCAAATACTAGCACCCAAAAAGAAGTGCTGAACCGATTACGTAATGTTAAAGGCCATGTTGCTGGAATTGAGCGTATGGTTGGTGAAAATGCTCCTTGTAAGGATGTTCTTCTCCAGCTATTGGCTATACGTTCTTCAATAGAAAAGACAGGAATATTTATTTTAGAAAATAATGCTGCCGAATGTCTCATCTCCGATAGCATACCAGCAGAGGAAAAAGAAAAAGTAAATCAATTAGTAAAAGACATCGTTGCTTTCTTAAAGTGATTTTCTTGGTTTATGATAGGAATGATAAGTGCCAATCAATACTTATTAAAGAATGAAAAAGTGGCGAGAAAATATTCTCAGCCACTTTTTCTGCAAGAACAAGGCACCCAAAATGCCTCTGCTTCCTCTACCAAGGTACTACGAATATGATACTGCAGAGAATTTACATCTACCATATTGACATTTATCCATCTTCATCATATCGTTATATCGTAATATATAAATATATAGATAATATAGCGAGGTGAACCATTTCATGGAGCTAAATTTGCAAAAATATACAGAGCTGGCCGAGATGCTCAAAGCCCTGGCCCATCCAACCCGCCTCTGCATCGTAAAAGGCTTGATTGAAAAAGGGGAGTGCAACGTTACCCATATGCAAGCTTGCCTAGATATGCCCCAGTCTACTGTATCTCAGCATTTGCAGAAGTTAAAATCCGCCAACATCATCATAGGCATACGCAGTGGTCTGGAAGTAAACTACAGAATCTGCGACCAGCGGGTCGCCAAGTTAGTTAATATCCTATTTGAAGAAAACATTAATAACGAATTAGAAAAAAATGATTATCAGAGGGTATAATTCCCAGTTTATTTAAAAGAAGGAGGCTATTACTATGAGTAAAAAAGTACTAATTATTGGTGGCGTAGCTGGTGGAGCTTCTGCGGCAGCGCGTCTGAGACGTCTGGATGAACATGCACAAATCATACTGTTAGAACGGGATGAGCACATATCCTTTGCCAATTGCGGTCTGCCCTATTACATTGGGGAAACCATACAGGATCGAGAAAAGTTGCTGGTTCAAACGCCGAAAGGCATGCAGGATCGTTTCAATATCGATGTCCGCGTCAACAGCGAGGTGACGGCACTCCATCCAGAGCGTAAGACTGTCACCATTCATAGCACAACCAAGGGGATCTATGAAGAATCCTATGATGCATTAATCCTCTCACCCGGGGCCAAACCTATCAAACCACCCATCCCTGGAATTGACAGCAAGAAGATCTTCACTCTGCGCAACATTCCTGATACTGACCGTATCAAGAAGCAAGTGGACCTTGAGGACATTCAGCGAGCGGTGGTTATCGGCGGTGGTTATATCGGCGTAGAAATGGCGGAAAACTTAAAGGAACGCGGGATGGAAGTCACCTTAGTTGAGGCTGCTCCTCACATCCTGGCACCCTTTGATTCTGATATGGTGGCCATGATGGAAAAAGAATTGGAAGAGAACGGCGTCCGACTGCTCCTCAATGATGGCGTAAAAGCCTTCCAGGAAAAGAGTACTGGATTAGATGTGGTATTGAGCAGCGGTACCACCCTTACTGCCGACCTAGTCATCCTAGCCATCGGCGTTGCTCCGGACACGAGTTTCGTTAAAGAAAGCGGCATCCACTTGGGAGCTCGTGGACATATTCTGGTCAACGACCATATGGAAACCTCCATTCCCGATATCTATGCTGTGGGAGATGCTATCGAAGTGAGAGATTTCGTCAATGAGCAGGGTGCTGCCATTCCTCTAGCCGGACCGGCTAATAAGCAAGGACGCATTGTTGCCGATAATATTGCCGGCATCTCCTCCACCTTCAAAGGTACACAAGGAACCTCCATTATTAAGGTCTTTTCTCTGACTGGGGCCACCACTGGCAACAACGAAAGGAATTTAAAGCGTCTGGGTCTCCCTTATCAGGTAGTCTATGTCCATCCTTTCTCCCATGCCACATACTACCCTGGCGCTTTACAACTTTCCTTGAAACTCCTGTTCAACGGGGAAGGTCGCATCCTTGGCGCCCAAGGAATCGGTATAGAAGGCATAGACAAGAGTATTGACGTCATTGCTACCACCATGCGCCTGAGTGGAACGATATATGATCTTACGGAGCTGGAACTCGCTTACGCTCCCCCCTATTCTTCTGCTAAGGATCCGGTGAACATGCTGGGCTTTGCCGCTGAAAATATTTTAGCCAACCGCACCGAAGTCTTTACCTACGAAACTCTACAGGAGTATGACCAGGAGCATACAATCCTTTTGGATGTTCGATCTCCACTGGAATTTGCTAACGGTCATCTAGATGGTGCCATCAATATTCCCTTAGATACGCTGCGGCAACGCCTTTCTGAACTGGATAAGGATAAACTCATCCTGGCTTATTGCAAAATGGGTCTACAAGGCTATCTTGCTTCCCGTATCTTGCTTCAAAATGGCTTTAAGGTAAAGAATATGACCGGTGGCTTCAAGTCTGCCTCCATTTTCTTTCCTTCCCAAGATACACCAAATTCCATTTCAAACCAGATAGCACCCGCAGCATCCTCTACTTCCTTTGACCGCTTCCTCGATGCCTGCGGCTTATCTTGTCCCGGCCCACTGATGCAGTTAAAATCAGTTATCGATGAAATGAAGGAGAATGAAATTCTGCAAGTAACGGCTTCCGATCCAGGTTTCACGGAAGATGTCAAAGCTTGGTGCTTGCGAACCCATAATTCCCTACTCGATTTGAGTAAAAACAAAGGTATCATCACCGCCCTCATCAAAAAGGGTAGCGTTCCTCTTCCTGTAGCCGCCCCAGTTACCACGCAGCCCTTAGCTCCAGCCAAGGACAATAAGACTATTGTAGTATTTAGTGGCGATCTAGACAAAGCCATGGCTGCCTTTATCATCGCTAATGGCGCCGCCTCCATGGGAAAAAAGGTCACCTTATTTTTCACCTTCTGGGGCCTAAACATCCTGCGCAAACCAGAACATATCCCTGTCGAGAAAGGATTCATGGATAAGATGTTCGGTTTTATGATGCCGCGTGGCAGCAAGGCGCTGAAACTCTCCAACATGAACATGCTGGGCATAGGCACCCAGATGATGCGGATGGTGATGAAGAATAAGAACGTCTCTTCTCTGGAAGAACTCATCCAATCTGCCATGGCAGCAGGTATCGAGATCGTAGCCTGCCAAATGTCCCTAGACGTCATGGGCCTAAAACAAGAAGAACTCCTAGACGGCGTCAAGGTTGGTGGTGTCGGCTACTATCTCAGCGAAGCGGAAGATTCTAATGTGAACCTGTTTATCTGATTTAGAATTGGAGGCCAGTCAAAATAGTGGTATGAGCTTAGCCTTAAATTCATATTAAAAGCAAACAAGTCGCTACCACTTTCATGTGATAGCGACTTGTTTGCTTCTTTAGCTATTAAGCAAAGCTTTAATTTCCTCTTTATTCGGAACTTTACCAGCTACTTTTACTACACCATCAACAACCAATGCTGGCGTGGACATGACGCCATACTTCATAATTTCCTTAATATTTTCCACTTTTACAAACTCAGCATTAATCCCAAGTTCCTCTGCGGCTTGTTTCGTTATCTCTAGTAATGTGCTGCATTTCTGACATCCCATACCCAATATTTCAATCTTCATCATTAAAACAACCTCTCTCTTTTATTTAACATCCTGTAATAATGTTTTACTCTGATTTACCTGCTCAATCACCAGCGCTTCTGCAAGCTGCAGAATTTCTATAACAGTCGGATAGAGTGCAGTATAAAAAACGCGAGTTCCATCTTTTCTTGATGCAATTAACCCTTGTTTTTTCAATATGCTTAAATGTTGGGATAAATTTGATTGTTCAACACCCATTTCCTCGATTAATTCGCACACACATCGTTCATCTGATTCCAACAATTTCAGAATTTGAATTCGAGCTGGATGGGCGAGTACTTTGAATAGCTCTACTTTTAAATTCATAATCACTTTTTGATTTCCCATCTTACATCCCCCTGCTAATTCCTAAATATAATAGTACTATATTCAGTATCTTGCTCAAATCAGGTAATGTCAATCTCTTTTATAAAACAATATTAAACATATAACCAGTTAACGTAATTGCCACTGCCAGAATACTTACAAATATTGCAATTAATTTAGGTTTTAACACATTGCGCAATATAATCATCTCAGGTAGGCTCAAGGCTGTGACCGACATCATAAAAGCAAGAACCGTTCCCATACTCATACCCTTTTCCATTAAAGCATAGACAATCGGTATTACCCCGGCAGCATTTGAATAAAGGGGTACCCCTACCAATACAGCCAATGGTACTGCAAAAAGGTTATCCTTCCCTGCATAATCTGCCAGAAAATCCTGTGGCGCATAACCATGAATAAAACCGCCTAAACTGATCGCAATAACCACATATAGCCATACCTTCCGCAGAATCTCTTTCGTATAGTCTTTCGCATATTGTAGTCTAGCTGCTACGGTCATGCTCTCGATTTCATTTTGTCCAACTTTCATCTGGTAAACATATTCTTCTACCAAATGCTCTAATTTAAATTTTCCAATAATATACCCAGAAATAATAGCGACTAATACACCTGTTGATATATAAATCATCGCAATTTTCCAGCCGAACATGCCCCATAGTAAAACTAATGCTACCTCATTTACCATTGGTGATGAAATCAAAAAAGAAAAGGTAACTCCTAACGGAACCCCAGATTCAACAAAACCAATAAACACAGGCACTGCCGAGCAGGAACAAAAGGGTGTGACAATTCCGAGTAATGCTGCCAAAATATTTCCTAAAAATTCCCTCTTGTGACTCAGTAGTTGTTTCGTGCGTTCTGGTGGGAAATAGGTTCTTATGATTGATACAAAAAAGATAATGATGGCTAACATTATAAATATTTTCAGCGAATCATAAATAAAAAAATTTACCGCATCCCCTAATTTAGATCCCTTTGTGATTTCAAAAACTTGATATGTCATATAATCTGCAAAAACATCCAACAAAATACTCACCGCCTTCTTTAATAATTAATATATTATAATATTATAATATATTAATTATTGCGTCAAGTAATTTTATTTAACATCTACCTCATTGACCTTAACAAATTACTTCGTTAATATGAGAAATAATACCCCGCATGGAGAGTTCGCGATTGGCTTAGAATTTGTTTTTTAGTGAAGAGTAAAAAACGAATCCTACAAAACAGCAACGAATAGTTAAGAAAGTCAGCGGGTAAGATACCTATATTGAAAACAACTATAACCGATAAGGATATGCGAGGAGCAATTTGCTGATGACACCGTATGTACTTTTTTTTGAACAAATAGATCATCTAAGTCTTCCTTATGTTGGCGGCAAAGGGGCGAATCTGGGGGAACTGACGAAAGCAGGTTTTCCCGTACCCGGAGGATTTTGCGTAACGACTTACGCTTATCGAGATTTTATCGCAACAAGTCCGAAAATGGATACGTTGTTTGCTGCGCTGAAAGCAATCGACCCTACCGATTTAAACCTCATTAGGGAATTGGGAGAACGAATTCGGACACATTTACAGCAGTTGGCGATACCCGCGCAAATAAGGGACGAAATCATACAGGCCTGGACGAAGCAAGGACCAAATCATGCGTATGCAGTTCGTTCCAGTGCAACGGCCGAGGATTTACCCAATGCTTCCTTTGCTGGTCAGCAGGATACGTATTTAAACATCAAGGGTCAGGATGAGCTTCTGCATCATGTTCGCAAATGCTGGGCTTCTTTATTTACAGACCGGGCAATTGCCTATCGAGCCAAAAATGCTTTCGATCACTCTGAAGTCTATTTGTCAATCGTTGTACAACAAATGGTCATTCCCGATATTTCAGGAATACTGTTCACTGCCGATCCTGTAAATGGAAATCGTACTGTTGTTTCCATTGATGCCAGCTTTGGCTTAGGAGAAGCTCTTGTTTCCGGTTTAGTGTCGGCTGATTTGTACAAAGTAAAAAATGATCGCATCATTTACAAGAAGATATCACAAAAGAAAGTAGCCATTTATTCTTTACCCGAGGGTGGTACTATTACCCAAGAGCTACCAGCGGAACAGCAAGAGCTGCAAGCTCTGACCGATCAGCAAATTATCGATCTTGCTGCATTAGGAAAACAAATTCAGCAGCACTATGGTACACCGCAGGATATTGAATTTTGCATGGTAAAGGAGAATTTCTTTATCGTCCAGAGCCGCCCAATTACTACGTTATATCCTTTGCCGGAAATTCCCGAACAACCGCTGCGGGTGCTGCTGTCCTTTGGTCATGTTCAAATGATGCCGAATGCTATAAAGCCATTAGGCAGATCAGTATTACGTACGGCATTTCCCCCACAGGTATTTGTCGAGGCGGGCAGCCGAATCTATATTGATCTTACGGATTTTCTGTTGTCTAAAATAGTGCGTATCCTTTTCCCAAAGTTATTATCATCAGTAGACGAAGCCATGAGCCGATCTCTTGGTGCTGTCGTCAAACGACCAGGAATTTTCGCAGGAAACCTTCACTCAAATACTCCAGGTACTGCGCGCAAAATAGCAGCCCCCATTCTAAAAAAGGCTTGGAAGATTCTGCGTACCGGTGATCCCCGGCTGGCTAAACCTAGGATCGAAGCCTACATGCAGGAAAAAATGCAGCAAACCAGGCAAGCACTCAGCAGCGTGGAAGGTACCGAACGACTAAAAGTCGTTCAACAGCAATTAGACGGTATGATGATAGACATTATCCAGGAGATTATCCCCTATGTTGTACCTGGTATACTTGCCAATAAGCTGCTGGAAAAGATGCTTGTCCGCTGGATGGGAGATGCAGCAGAGCTTCATAAGTTAAACAAATCCCTTCCCGGCAATGTTACCACCGAGCTGGGCCTGCAGCTTGGCGATTTGGCAGATCTACTGCGAAAACTTCCCGAGGTAGAAGAGTATTTAAAAACTGCTGATGATCAAACATTCTATACCGGGCTTGCTCAAGTTGCTGGAGGTAATACCTTTAGACACGCCTTTGAAAAATTTATTGATCAATACGGCATGAGATGCCCTGGCGAAATTGATCTGACAAATCCACGCTGGCGTGAAAAGCCAACGCAGTTACTGTCTGCCATATTCAGCCATATGCGAAGTGTAAAGCCAGGTGAACACCGCCAGCGATTTGCCGAAGGCGAAAAGGAAGCTGCAGAAGCCGTTCTGCGTGTTCTAAGCCATGTGAAAGACAATCATTTCAAATTAAAACTTTCTACCCGTTTAATTGCTGTATTTCGATATTTGGGCGGACTTCGGGAACATCACAAATATTTAATGAGCATGATTTTAGACGAATGCAAAAAAGCAATTATGGCTGAAGCCAATGAACTTGTTACAATGGGGAGACTAGAGCAGGCTCAAGACGCCTATTTCCTAAGTTTAGAAGAACTGATACAAATGAGGCAGGGCGATTTTAGCGGTAACGCAGCTGCATTGGTTGCGAAACGCAAAGAACAGTATCAATGGCATCAAAATCTAAAACCGCCCCGCATAATGACCAGTGAAGGTGAAATTATCATTGTTCCTCCTGATAGAAGGAATGTTCCTGAGGGTACGCTGATTGGCAGTCCTGTTTCCGCTGGGACTGCTGAAGGCATCGCTCGGATTATCCTAAGGCCGGAAAATGCTGTGCTGCATGAAGGAGAGATTCTCGTTTCGCCCCAAACGGATCCGGGCTGGACCCCCTTATTCCAATCGGCTAAAGCCATCGTCACTGAGGTTGGAGGGTTAATGACCCACGGTGCTGTTGTCGCCCGAGAATATGGTATTCCGGCAGTAGTAGGGGTTGATGATGCCACGACGCTCATTAAAGATGGCGAAAGGATACGGGTGGATGGCGATCAGGGTTTTGTGGAGATTCTGAAGCAGCCAAGACCGCCCGCTTTGAATTGACCCCAAAAAGTTGGACATATTCTTTTAGGCAACTACAGAGGAATGAGTTCTGAAATCTACAGGACTCGTTCCTTTTAGTTTTTAATTTATGTGGCTTTTTTTGTATGTCAATAACTACTGTTTCAGCAGCATTTCATAGAACCTTTTTTTATACAGTGGTATAATTATTCTATTTAGATTAACTTAAAAAGCATATTAATGATAATAAGTAATAATTACATATAATGAAAATAATGACAGAAGGAAAGTAACATTATGGAAAAATCAAAGCTTATTGAAATGATAAAGAATAATCCTAATGCTATAGCATATATAAATAATCCTACAGATGAAATGAAGTTATTGGCTATAAAAAAAAATGGACTTGCGTTAAAATATATAGATAATCCAACTAGTCAGATGCAAGAATCAGCTATGGACAATAACGCTCGAGCGATTGAATTTATAAATAACCCTACAGAAGGTATGATGATAAAAGCTATAAATGATGGATGGATTAACTTAGAGTATATTAAAAATCCAACCGATAAGATAATTAAATTAGCGATAAATCAAGCTGGATGGGCTATTAAATATGTTAATAATCCAAGTGAGGAATTGCAATTATTAGCTGTAAGAAAAAATTACGATTCAATAAAGTTTATAAAAGAACCTTCCCAACGTGCACAAGAAGAAGCGGTAAAAATAAGTTATGATGCATTAAGATATATAAATACACCTACCCATAATGCAGAGTTTATCGCTATCAAGAATGATGAGAGGGCTATTCGACTAATACCTGACTTAGATAAAAATAAAATATTAGAATTTTTGAAAGTAAATATTTTAGTGATTAAATATGTTATGAAAGAAATATCTAAAAATGAATTAGAGCAAGTGTTAAAAGAAGCACTATCAAATGAAGATGTGGAAGAAAAATATGTTAGAGATTATTTAAATAGTACTATAGATAAGACTAGTGATATTATGCTAATGGACAAGATGATGTTTATTTATAAATATGGAAGTAAAAAGGCAAAAAAAATAGCTGTAGATGAAAAGCTAAAGCTGAAATAGGTGGAGATATAATGAATTTTATAGATACATTAAAAAGTGTTGATTTAGTACTAGCTACTGGAGAAGTACCTTTAATCGTTGGCGAAAGTGGCATAGGAAAGACAGCTTTAGTCAAGGAAATTGCGAAAGATAATAATTGGAGTTTAATTGTTATTGATGGGAATCTCCTTAAAGAAGGTGAAATAGGTGGTCTTCCCACTATAGAATCTTATATAAAAGCTAATTCTAAAGGAGATAAAGTTGAAAAGAAAACTACAGTATATGCCATTCATAATAAGTTAAGGGAAATTGATGAAGAAATAGCGGAGCAAAAAACAGTTCTTTTATTTATAGACGAAATCAATCGTTGTGAACATACAGTACAACAGGAACTTATGAATTTAATATTAAATAGAGAAATTAATGGATATAAGTTACATGAAGATGTAAAAATAGTAGCCGCTATGAATCCTTCAAGTAAATATGGTTCGGATTTTGATTACCAAGTTGTAGATATGGATGTAGCGCAAGAAAATAGATTTGTGTGGTTACACATGGAACCTGATTATATTCAGTGGTTAGATTGGGCAATAAATATAGGAATTGAGCAAAAGGTTATAGAGTTTATCTCAACCTTCCCAGAATATTTGCATAAAATAAACGAAGATGATATAAGAGCAACTCCAAGAAGCTATGAAAGAATTTCTAGCATTTATAAAATTTATAAGGAGAAAAAAGATTCAATACCTAGATCCGTGTTTTTAAATGTTATCAAAGGAAATGTAGGGAAATTCATCGCAGAAGAGTTTGTTAGCTTTGTTGAATCCGATTATAGTTCACTACTATCTTATGAAGATGTTTTTTCAGGAGATTCTCTTCATCAATCTATTATAGAAAGAGTAAAAAGCGAAAGTCATACAAGGCTATATCTATCCGCAAAGAATATTCTAAAGAACTTAGAAGCAAATATAAAAAATGGTGATTATGACTCAAGTTATTATATTGACAGACTGATTGAGTTTTTGCAACTATATCCTGTAGATTTAATGATAGGAATCATGAAGGATATTAAAAATAGTTATACTGAAGTATACAAACATGCCATAGAAAATGAAGCCTTTGTAGAATCATATTTTGAATCTTATAATTTAGTAAGGTGATAATGTATGGAAACTCATTTTGAAACCCTTGTAAAAGGGCTTTATGAAAAAGCAAATAAAATTATTACTATTTTTTTAAGAGAAAATCATAAAGATGGTAATTCTAAAATAAATATACCAAAAGATTTTAAAGAAGAGTTTTTTAGCCTTGTAGATAAAGTTAATTTAAGTCTTATGGAAGATAAAGATAATTTCTATGGATATTTTTTGTTTCAAATGTCAAGAGAAATAAGATTTGATATAAGCAGTCCTACTGCTGTGAATTTTAAAGGTTCGAAATATGTTGTCTATTTTAACCCCATAATTTTTTTAACTCTTACTATAAAACAAATGGAAAGTACAATTAAACACGAAATACTCCATATCGTATCTATGCATTTAATAAGAGCAAAAGAATGTAAGGTTGAATATGGAACATTAGCTGTTAATATGGCAATGGATGTTGTAGTAAATACATATTTAGATCATCTGCCCCCCTATGCTACAACTTTAGAATGGGTAAATTTAAATTATTCTTTAAAACTCTTGCCTTTTGAATCCTTCGAATATTATGCAGAAAAAATTCAAACTGCCATAGATTTACTAGAAGAAGATGAAGATGCAGCAGAGGATGATAGTAATAAAGATGAAAAAATAGAAACTGATTATAATCCTGAAAAAACTCATGACATTTGGGAAGATTCTAGTGATATAGATGAAAAAACGCTTAAAGAATTTACTGAGAAGTTTATTGATGATTCGCAAAAAGGCAATATTCCAAACTATTTAGAAAGTATGATATCATCACTTAAAAATAGCAAGGCTGAATTACCTTGGAATTTATATCTTAAGAGGTTAATGGGAACTGTTGAAAGTAATCAAAAGAAGACTATAACACGAAGAAATCGAAGGCAGCCTGATCGATTCGATTTAAGAGGCCAGCTTAGGAGTCATAAAGCAAAAATTGTTATTGCCCTTGACATAAGCGGAAGCATTAGTGATGAAGAATTTAATCAAGCCATTAAAGAAGTATTCAATATAGTAAAAAATTATAATCATGAAATTACGATTATAGAATGTGATAGTGAAATTAGACGTGTGTATAAAGTCAAATCTGTAAAGGATATAAAAGATCGAATGAATATAAGAGGAGGCACTAAATTTACTCCAGTTTTTGAATATGCTAATAACAATAAGGTTAATTTGTTAGTGTATTTTACTGATGGCAAAGGTGAAGATAAGCTTCTATCAATACCCAGGGGGTATAAAACTTTATGGGTTATTTCTGGGAGAGGAGATAAGCTTTCATTAAAAGAACCTTATGGAACAGTTAAGAAACTTAATACTATTGAAATAAAAGATAATACATTATATACGAGTGATCTTATGAGAGATGGATATTCAATGAATAACCAAGAAGTAAGTCACGTTTGAAGGCAACCAATCAAACCTATGTGAGAACCTGAACCCCTTCGAGATACGGAGGTTCAGGTCATTTATTCCGGGTGTATCCCTGATTTTGTGTAAACTCCAATTGGTATAAAAAGAGCAAATATTTTTTTAAGGGGCAAAACAGGCATTGGGCTGGTTGCCCCTTTGCTTGCATTATACAAAAATAGTTCTAGCTGTCAAGCTAATCCAGCCGATCAGCAAAGAATATTTCTAGCTGGGAGGGGTAGTGGTAGCATCCGTGTCATGTACTGAAAAGTAAATGGAAATTACTGTAAATAATCAATAAGAATTCTTTCTTCCATATCGAGTGCGAAATTTCCATACGGATTAATATGGCTATAAATTAGTGGTGTGAGTGCCCGTAAATCTTCAGGGGTCATTAATTCTAACCATTTGTTCTGCGATAAGATTTTCTGGATCATTAATGTGTTTATATAGACTAAGCAGTTTTGAACTAAATGTAAGGACAATACCGCAAGTTCCTGATCTTCAATTCTGTTCGTAGCAATTTCTCCGCCTTTTCCAAAGAAGATGAAGCCGTTGGCTGAATTCCAGTTTTCAACAACATTTAGTCCTTCATTTATTTCAATACGTAGTTCTTCAGATTTTAAATATTCACATAGGAATATGGTCTTTATCGCTTTTCCAAGCTCTGCCATGGCTAAATATGTAGGATGTTTCAAATTGTTCCTGGTAAACCTTTTCATAATTGCTTCTGTTTCTGCAGTTCCAAGACGCAGGGCCGTCGCATATTTAATCATTTGGTCATACTGTTGGCGGATAAGATCCCAATTAATTGGTCGTGTTAGAACAGGCTGTAAATTGGGGTAAGCATCCATCATTCCGGTATCTGGCCGATATAACTTTTGACGATGTATACCTTTTAGTCTTGGCATCAGATTAAATCCAAGCAAATGGCAGAAAGCAAAAGCCACCTCACTTTGGCCGTGAGAATCAACAAAATTCTTTTCAGTGAGTATTTTTACCTTGGTATTTTTCGGCATACTGGTATCAAGCATTGTTAAAGCATTTATCATATTTTGCTTTATGGTTGATATAAATTCTTCTGAATCCAACGGTTGCTTTAACGCTTTATAGTTTTCTTCTCTGCGTTCTTCAAAATCTGTTGGTAAATCTTCATCTGGATTCCTATAGCGACTGGCTCCGGCAACCCATATTTCTTTACAACGCAATTTATCCCTTAAAGCCTGTAATGCTACTATTTCATAGTTAATCCGATTGATACGTTCTTGGCCGTTATCGCTCTTTTCCATTACAGCTTCCTTTATACCAGGCCTAATAACGCCTTCGATGGGGATTTCTTCATTATCAGCAAAGTAATGAGACGCTGATTCAGTATATTTCTTCATCAATTCTAAAGCTTTGATAACTGGCCTATGTATATCGTAACCGTCAAACAAGACAGTGGATAGAATCGAAGAATAATTCGTGAGATAATTG